>JBJFHK010000082.1:0-2901 GCA_051893535.1 Eubacterium sp.
AGCAGGGCGGACGCCGTTTTGCAGGCGAAGAAGACGGATATATTTACACACGCCTGGGTAATCCGTCTCAGCGTGCAGTTGAAGAGAAACTGGCATCGCTGGAAGGCGGAGAGGACGCGGCTGTAACCGCATCCGGTATGGGCGCAATCTCTTCCACTTTATGGAGTGTGCTGAAGCAGGGCGATGAGATTATTGCAGAGGAGGCACTTTACGGATGCACTTTCTCTCTGATGAGCCACGGACTGTCAGAGTTTGGCGTAACCGCTAAATTCATCGATATGAGCAATCTCGACAATCTGAAAAACGCACTCAGTGAGAAGACAAAGGTCGTATACTTCGAAACACCGTGCAATCCGACGCTGACGGTCATTGACATTGAAGAGGCCGCAAAGATCGCCCATGAATATAACCCGGAGATTAAGGTCATTGTAGATAATACATTCTGCACGCCGTATATTCAGAGACCACTGAGCAAGGGCGCGGATATCGTTGTGCACAGCGCGACCAAGTATCTGAACGGTCACGGAGATGTCGTTGCCGGAGCAGTCATCAGTGACGCTGCCTTCATCCAGAAGGTAAAGATGTTCGGCATGAAGGATATGACCGGCTCGATCATGAGCCCGTTCAACGCATTCCTGCTGGCCCGCGGCATGAAGACACTGGATATCCGCATGGAGCGCCATTGTGCCAATGCTATGAAGATCGCGAAGTTCCTTGAAGGCCATCCTGCGGTAGAGAAGGTTTACTATCCGGGACTGGAAAGCTTCGAGGGACACAAGACTGCACTGAAACAGATGGATCTGATGGGCGGAATGATGAGTTTTGAGCTGAAGGCTGACCGTGATCAGGTTGCTGCCGCGCTGAACAAGCTGCAGCTCTGTGTTGTTGCCGTATCACTGGGTGACGCAGAGACTCTGGTTGAGCATCCGGCATCCATGACTCATTCCACCTATTCTTCAGAGGAACTTGCTTCTGCGGGAATTTCTGAAGGTCTGGTAAGACTGAGCGTAGGACTCGAGGATCCGGATGACATTATTGCAGATCTGAAAGATGTGCTGGACCCTCTGGCAAAATAGAGCAGAGGAGAAACTGTACACTGCCGGGCGGTTGGGACAGCCTGTTGGAATGATTTTCCTGCGGCAGAAAAATGAATATGTATATTGGATTGAAAATAGTAATAGATAGAAAAGCACGGAAGAACTGTGTGTAATGCTTTGTGAAAACGAAGAGAAGGAAGGCGCCCTGCCGTATCTGGCGGGCGCCTTCTGGCTGTCTGCTGAGAATATGAGTTTGTGACAGTCTGCATGCCTGTCATCATCAGCTTACTCCTGCTGGGCAGGGGAAGGGACAGGCTCGTTATTCTGCGCTGCTTCTTTCTCCTCTTTTATTATCTGTGCGGCGGCAGGAGAATCAGGGGCAACGTCAGGGATGAGTTCCAGGTAGACCCCTGTGTAGCGGGCAGACAGCATGGAGCGGAGTTTATCCGTTGCCTCCTTGAGCTGCTTGATGTTCATGATATTGCCTTTTGTCGTCACATAGAGAGAAATCCAGAGCCGGCGGCCGGTGCGTACGGCATCGATAAAATCGACGTCGTATGGGTATTCTTTCAGCCCTTCCGCGGTTATGGCACGGATTTCCTCGATTTTCTCTGCAGGAGGCGCCATGAGAACGAGCTCGCGGATGGCATTGATGAATGCCCGGGTCGGTTCTGGCAGCATAAGTGCGGCGATGACGCAGGAGATCACGGAATCGATATAGGGGATGGTCCATTCCAGAACGTGAAAATAGTGGAAAGGAATTTCCAGGCCGAATCCAAGGAATGCGCCGAGACTGAGGAAGACGTCGATTTTCCAGGTGATTACCTCGACTTTTATCATCGGGGTTTTCAGTCTGTGGCCCAGATAGCGCATGAGCAGCCAGCCGGCAACGCAGAACATGGTCAGGGCAAATTCAAAATACAAGATCAGGCCGGTATCGAGATGGGATCCGCCGTGAATGATGACGAGGATATTGTCGTAAATGACCAGCAGAGTTACAAGAATGAGAATGGAGCCCTTTATCAGAATGAAGAGGGACTCCACCTGCGCGAATCCATAGGGGATTTTCTCACTGACCGGCTTATAGAGCAGGGGTATCAGGAGCTGGTAGATCACCAGGATCACCACATCCATGCTGTCGTAGATGCCGTCGATCAGGATGGCCTGGGAATGGGTCGCAATATACATGAAAACCTCTGCTATAGCGACGATGACACCAAGGGTGGTGGATACACGGATTGCCTTCTTTTCATCCCGGATGCGCAGTTTGCTGTTTTGGGTACTAATAGTTTCACACCTTTCTGTTGGCATTATGAGGGTAAAATGATTTTTATAAGTATACCATAAATCAAGCGGTGGAAGAAGAAGGAAAGGTAAAATCCGGGATAAATCTCTCTGGTAAAGCAGGGGAGGCGGAAGAATTTCAGACAAACTGTCCGGGATGATCCCGGACGGAAGAAAGGATAAAACTGCAGGGCCGGATCGAAATTGAACTACCTGTTTATCTTCCGGAGAAAAGCAGATAGAAAAACGGTTCAGCAGCTGCAGTATGCAGGCTGAACCGTTCACCAGCATGGCGGAGAGATCGGGATTCGAACCCGAGGCCCGGTGAAGGGCACGGCATTTCGAGTGCCGCACGATCGACCACTCTGACATCTCTCCATAAAATTTTTGTGAAGAACACAACATAAATATTATAACGTCAGAAGCAGGCATCTGCAAGGAGAAATTGGGCAGGGCCGGTGTCAGGACCGGTGAGATTTTTGGCTGGCAGACTCCCGGGATTATTTCCGGGAGCTGCAGACAGCCTGTGCCTGGAAGAGCTTCCGGCTGAACTATTTTGACAGAATGCGGCATGAAAAAG
>JBJFHK010000083.1:0-1452 GCA_051893535.1 Eubacterium sp.
AAAGGCATCCGTCAGCGGGAAATCATTTCCCCTCGGCTTTTTTTCTTTTACCGTAATTTCATCAAGGATTTCTCCCGGTCTTCCGGTCAGAATATAAATCCGGTCAGAGAGAAGAATGGCCTCATCGATGTCATGCGTGATGAAGAGCGTAGACATGTGAATCTTTTCCATGACCTGCAGATACCAGTGGTGAATCTGCGTCTTGGTCAGAGTATCCAGCGCGGAGAAAGGCTCATCCAGAAGCGCGACGTCCTGGGAGAACATGTAGGTTCTGAGCAGCGCGGCGCGCTGACGCATTCCTCCGGACAGCTGGGACGGATATTTCCGCTCCGTTCCCGCCAGCCCGAATTCATCGAACATCGCGGCGGCCTTCTGGCGTGCTTCTTTTTTACGCATACCCTGAAGCAGCAGCGGCAGCGCGACATTGTCCTGAATCGTACGGTAGGGAAGCAGCAGATCTTTCTGCAGCATGTAGCTGATCTGACCCGGTTTCCCGGTGATATCCTGTCCGTTAAGCGTAACTCTTCCCTTCTGCGGTTTCAGCAGCCCGGAAATGACGTTGAACAGCGTCGTTTTTCCGCTGCCGCTGACACCCAGCAGACTGACCAGTTCTCCCTCCTCCAGATGGATGGAGATGTCTTTCAGTATCTGGTTTCCGCTGAAGGACACATTGACATTTTCGACTTGTAATTTACTCATAATCCCCTTGCTCCGGTACTATTCTGCCGGCAGATAATCGTTGGTGAAGCCCTCGTTCGCCGTCAGCTTCTCTTTCACCAGATTGTTCTGGTCCAGCCAGCTGTAGAAACGGTTCCAGCGCGCTGGATCAACATAGCCCCACTGCTTTGCGTCTGCGATGTACTGTTTGGACAGGTACTTCTGGCTTGCGTAGATCAGCTTCTTATTGCTGCGCAGCTCCTTATTCTCCTTCATCAGGATGTCCGCAGACTCCTTCGGGTGCTTTGCCGCGTAGTTATATCCCTGAGACAGTGCCTTCATGAAGGCCTTTGCCTGCTTCGGGTTCTTCTTCAGGTAATTGTTGTTGGCGATGTAAACCGGTGTGTAGTAATCAAAGGTCTTGTTCAGGTCCTTGAAATACCAGAAGTTGACCTTCAGACCGGCCTGCTTGCAGGCGATGGTTGCCCAGCCGTTGAATACCCAGATGCAGTCTACGGACTTCTTCTTCAGAGCAGATGCCTCATCGGTTACGGTGGACGGAATCAGCTTGACCTTGGAGAAATCTCCGCCGTCATTGTTGACCACCTCTTTCAGGATAGCCTTTTCGATCGGCTGATCCCAGGTTGCGTACTTATGATTCGTCATGCCCTTCGGGCTTGTGATGCCGTCTGCTTTTCTGGAAATGATTCCGGAAGTGTTATGCTGCAGAATGGCGGCAACGCAGGTGATTGGCACCTTGCTCTTTCCGACCAGGGCATTGGCCATGGTGTCCTG
>JBJFHK010000083.1:1552-2899 GCA_051893535.1 Eubacterium sp.
ATTGATTTCTTTTTCATGAATGATTACTCCCTTGCTACAGTTGATTTTTTGTCCTCTGTGCCGCTAGGACTCCTTCTCTGCATCGTCAAGGTGACGGTAAGGCAGGCAGACCCGCTCCAGGATGCTGACCACGGCCATCAGGAGCAGCGAAACAACAGAGATTATGATGATTACCGCAAACATTTTATCGAAGGCATAGGCCTTCTTTACGCGCGTCATGTACACGCCGAGGCCGCTGAATCCGCCGAGCCACTCACTGATGACCGCAGTAACAACGGAATAGGCCGTTGCGATCCGCAGGCCGGAGAAGAAGCTCGGAAGCGCCGACGGTGCCTTCAGATAGCGGAAAATCTTCAGCTTTCCCGCGCCCATGGAACGCAGGAGGTTGATGGAATCCGGGTCCGCGGACTTGAATCCGTCAAGCAGGCCGACTGCAATCGGGAAGAAGGACGCGATAACGACCAGGATGATCTTCGGCTTCATTTCATAGCCGAACCACAGCACCAGAAGCGGCGCGATGGCGACGGTCGGAATGGTCTGGGACAGCACCATAACCGGGTACAGAGCGCGGTACAGGGTGTCGAACATGTCCATCAGGACAGCGAACACGAAGCCGATCGCAATGCCGATCAGAAGGCCGTAAATCGCCTCCTGAAGCGTGACTTCCGCGTTCTCCCAGAGCAGACTCCAGTCGCTGATCAGGGACTGCAGCACGTCACCCGGTGTCGGCAGCATATAGCGCGGCACCCATCCGGTTACACAGATAAGCTCCCAGATGCCGATAATAACGAGAATGGCGATAACCGCCGGGCCTTTATTTTTGATGATACTTGGAAACTTTTTTATCAATCGTCAATATCTCCCCTTCTGGCTTGTACTCAATCTTGACATAGGCGGAAACCTTAGGCGCGCCTGCCCTGATTGCCACATGCTGGCATTCCTTTACGATATCCATGAGCTGGTCGTAGTCGTCTCCCTCGATGACCGTCTCATACGGACCGACATAATAATGAAGTCCGGTGCTCTTAATGTACGCGATAACTTCATCGACAATCCGCACGATCTCATCGTCAGAATCAACGTTTGGAAGTACCTGAATCGCTACACTTGCCTGCATTTCTACTCCTCCATTCTCATTCAATGATCTGCATTATTTACTGAAAGCATAAGAAAACCCTGCGCGGACCAGGCCGGCAGGGCATTGCTTACATGTAAAGTTCAAGCATTCGACAATGACTCACTACGCTGGCATGATCCAGATCAGTTCTAGGGTCGCGGCACGCCGCCTCTCAGCCTCTCGGCTCCCCTGGTCTTCACATACTTGTGTATATTGTATTTTGACAAAAG
>JBJFHK010000084.1:0-2895 GCA_051893535.1 Eubacterium sp.
ATGTCTGTGGATCCTTCCCAGAATCCTGCTCCTGTGTCCGTCAGCAGCATGCCTTCCGGTTTCAGTTCAACATCCGTCTCCGGAGTCGGAGCATAGTGAACGATTGCTGCGTGCTCAGCATAGGAAGAAATCGGCTCGAAACTCGGCTTGATGTAGTTGCCCATTTCTTTTCTGAATTCATCCAGCTTATCGGATGCACTGATCTCTGTGATCTTGATCTTTCCGACATTTTCCTTCAGCCACTTCATGAAGCGGATATGAGCGACACTGTCCTTAATCTCGGCCTTCTTGATGTTCTCGATCTCAACCGGATTCTTGATTGTCTTGAATGTCTCCTCCGGGCTCATGCAGTTGATCTTTTCAACGCCGTCCGGAATGTTGCTGTACAGCGCATAGTTGATCTTCAGCGGATCAAGCATGACAGACTGGCCTGCCGGAACCTTCTTGATGTCCTCGTAAACATCGTTGTATGGGTGGAGTGTAACGCCCAGTGCGGCCAGGTGTTCCTTAATCTCATCGCTCAGCTTGCTTTCATCGACATAGAGATGATAGTCATCCTGTGTAATGATGGCATAGGACAGCAGCAGCGGGAAGTAATCGATATCATCGCCTCTGATGTTCAGTGTCCAGCAGATATCATCCGGTGTCGTCTCGACATGAACGTCTGCTCCGGCATCTTTCATCTTCTCACGGATGTCAGAGATCTTCTCTTCCGCAGTCTTTCCGGCATACTTGACAGGAAGCTCCCATGCCGGCTTGTCGGACATCGGCGGACGGTCTTTCCAGATGACGTCGATCAGATCCTTTGTGTACTCGATGTTCGCGTGATTTCTCTCCGCAACTTCAGCATACTCCTGACCTTCATCCATGGAAACTACGCGGCCGTCAAATCCGATGGTCTCGCCTTCCTTAACGGTTTCTTTCAGGTACTCAGCCAGTGTAGGAACACCAGGCTCGAACATCTTCATCAGCTGTACCGTTGTGCCTTCCAGCTGTTTTCCAGCCTGAATGAAATAGCGTCCGTCTGTCCAGAGGCGGGCATCGTTCATGGAAATCAGCGCAGTTCCTGCAGAACCGGTGAAACCGGTAATGAATACACGAGCCTTAAAGTGCTCACCTACATACTCATCCTGATGAAAGTCTGCAGTTGGAACAACGAAATAATCGATGTTGTTTTTCTTCATCTGCTCACGGAGAGCAGCCAGTCTTTCTGGAATTACACTCATTTTACACACTCCCTTCTTATCAGAACCGCCCTGCCCTTCGGGCAGAGCGGTCTCTTAAACAAATTATATCAGATCTGCTTATTTTTCTTCTTCCTTGTCTTTATTTTCAACAAGTGAACGCAGCGGCTTATCCATGATGAACAGGATAATCATGCAGGCAAATGCTACAACTGCAACGCCGATGCAGGCATGAATGAATGTGAATCTGCCGTTGAATGCAAATGCGTAAACGTTCGCATACAGTTTAGCGGCGAAGAAGATTCCCAGACTCCATACAGCCTGCATAACTCCCATCAGACGGCTCGGGGAATATTCAGCGATGAACGCATTTCCCAGAGGTGAGAAGAACATCTCGCCGAGTGTCAGGAATACCAGGAAGATGATCAGCAGCAGGCAGGTCGGCTTTGCGCTTCCGCGTGCAGCATCGATGATCGCGAAGTAAATGTATCCACAGCCGAGGAATGCAATCGCAATACCCAGTTTCTTGAAGATACTCATATCGCCCTGCGGACGGGATTCCAGCTTATGCCACAGTGCAGCTGTGATCGGTCCGGAAATGATGCAGAACAGTGCGTTTACGGAGTCGAACCAGCTCTGCGGAATCGTGAAGCTTCCCACTGTCCAGTTCATGTTTGTCCCCCAGTAATAGTATGCCGGGAGGTAAGCCAGGTACCAGAACAGCCAGAATACAATTTCAAATGCGGAAATCAGGATAATCGCCCAGATACGCTTTTTCTCCAGTGTGTTCAGAGTCAGCTTGACTTCTTTCTGCGCAGCCTTCTGCTCCTTCTCACGCTCGATTTCCTCAGGTGTCAGCTCTTTCTTAAATGGAACCTTTCCGGCATCTCCACCCTTGAAGTGAATTCCGAGAGTGAACCATACGCAGCCTGCGAGCATTACGATGGATGCCAGTCTGAAGCAAGGACGGAATCCCATAACGCTTCCATGGGCAAATACCTTCGTGTACAGGACGCCGGCTACCAGCGGGCCGAAAAAGGCACCGATATTTACAAGTGAGTAACGAATTGAATATGCGGACTTCAGATCCTCTTTTCTTACGATCTTACCAACCATCGGGCCTGTCTTGAACAGTCCGAGTCCGAATGCTACGCAGAAAATCATTGCGTAGATCATTCCTGCAGAATGCGCAATGGATCCGCAGAAATATCCGGCTGCTACGATCAGCAGACCAACAGTTGTTGAATAACGAGGACCGATCCATCTGTCGACGACGTATCCGCCGAGGATAGCCAGCAGGTAGGAGAACGCGGTCAGGTTGGACTGCATCTTCGCACCTGTTACCTGGGAAAGACCAAGTCCGCCGTTCGCTACTGCTGCAGTAACGAACATCAGAATCAGTGAACGTCCGAGGTAGAAGGACATTCGCTCAAAAATTTCAGTACTTCCGCATACCCAGAAGGCCAGCGGGTACCTTCTCTTTTTGGTTTCAGGCATTTTACACCTCCACACAAACACAATACGATAACATACATAACTCCACTAAACGAAAGTCATAAATCAAATCTTTGATAAATTTAAAAGATTTGAAAATGATATAAAATTAGAACCCGATGCATCTGTGTTCTTATTTCGTCGTGACACAATTATATCATTTATCTATCACAATTGTAAATATGCAGAGTGCATATTTTTTGTGTATTTCTCTTAT
>JBJFHK010000085.1:0-16157 GCA_051893535.1 Eubacterium sp.
TATTTCCTCGCCGGAAGAAGTCTTCCGGGAATCGTAATCGCCGGTTCACTGATGATGACCAATCTTTCCGCGGAACAGCTGGTTGGAACGAACGGCCAGTCCTACGCCGGAAACATGAGCGCGATGGCATGGGAAGCAACCGCTGCTTTTGCTCTGGCGATACTGGCCTTCGGATTTCTTCCACGTATGCTGAAAGGCGGAATCACAACCCTTCCGGAATTCTTCCGAATCCGCTACGATGATTTCACCATGCGGATGTTCGCCATTATGTTCCTGATTGCATACGTATTCACCATGCTTCCGGTAATACTTTATTCCGGCTCCGTTGCACTGGTTTCCATGTTCAATGTGACAGGAATCCTTCACCTCAGCTATTTTCAGGCAATTGCCCTGATGTGCATACTTTCCGGACTGATCGGAATGGCCTACGCCGTGTTCGGCGGCCTGAAGGCAATCGCCTATTCAGATACCATCAACGGTGCTGGCCTTATCATCGGAGGATTCATGGTTCCGGTTCTGGCCATGTTCGCCCTGGGAAAACTGGATGGCGGCGGATTCTTTGCCGGTGTACACCATCTGCTGACTGCAACACCATCGAAAATGAACGCCTGGGCAAAACCATCCGCACTCCCTCCTCAGGTTCCATGGCCGCTGCTTTTTACCGGCATGCTGGTCAACAACCTGTTTTACTGGGGCGCGAACCAGTCCATCATTCAGCGGGCGCTCGGTGCGAAGAATCTGGCAGAAGCGCAGAAAGGCTCTATCTGGGCCGGATTCTTTAAGTGCCTGGATGTATTTGTCATTGTCCTTCCGGGTGTCATCGCCTACCAGCTTTTCGGCGTCGGCCATCACGTCCATGTCGGTGTTTCCGCAGACCAGGCTTATCCAAGACTGCTGATGACCGTTATTCCGAAGCCGCTGATTGGTTTCCTTGCCGCAGTCATGATGGGTGCGATTTTGTCCTCTTTCAATTCTGTGCTGAACTCCGCGTCCACAATCTTCACCCTGGACTTTTATCATCCGCTGTTCCATCCGGATGCAGATAACAAAAAAATGGTCCACACCGGAAAGATGTTCGGTACGATCGTCGGATTCGCATCGATTGCGATTTCCCCATTTATTATGTATTTCAGCACAGGAATTCTGAACTTCATCAACGAATGCTGGGGTTTCTTCTCCATGCCGATTCTGACAGCCCTCCTGTTCGGACTGTTCACGAAGAAAGTACCGGCCATCGCACCGAAGATCGTCGTTCCTCTTCATATCGTCCTCTACGGCATCAGCCGTGTTCTGCCGTGCTTCCGGCACATCCACTACCTGTATGTCGTATTCGGCCTTTTCCTTCTGGAATGCGCGATCTACGGACTTTGTATAAAATTTGCCCCTGCATCGTCTGACCGCCGGATCCAGGATGCGCATGTCATGGATCTGACCCCGTGGAAACATGGTAAGATCTGGTGCACTGTAGGACTTTCTATCGTAGTCCTGATGTACATCATCTTCTCACCTCTCGTCCTGGCACGCTGATCTTCAGGGACAAAAATCACGCAGCAAGGCAGCATCCGGATGGATTCCCCCCTGCCGCATGAAAATGGCTGTGTCCGCCGCTTTCCCGATTAACCCCCGGGGCGCGGCACAGCCGTTAATCATTAATTTCCTTAACCGATACTAAAAATTAATTAAGTGACATTTGCATCTTTTTTTATTGACATCCACATGGTTCCGTTGCACAATATAGTTATACGGCCAACAAGCCAGACGACAGAATTTCCACTGAAATCCTGTCTGCGTTTAAAAATATGAATGTCTGCACCCGCCAGTCTGCGCCTGCAGCATAAGGGACACAGGAAAAGAGATCAGCTATGACAAAGGAAATGAATTACAAAGACTTCGTTAAGAACAGCGACGCGCTGAAGGACAGAGACCCCGAAGAGGCTGAAGCCATCGTGCGCCTGATTCACCACATGGTAGAAGTCCGGAACCGGCGCGGCATCAGCCAGAGGGAGCTCGCCAAACGCTGCAGTATGCCGCAGTCTTCCGTCGCGCGTATTGAAACTTTCCGGACACTGCCAAATCTGGTAACTCTTATCCGTATTCTTCAGGCATTGGATTTAAAAATCACGCTTACAGAAACCGAATAAGGATTGTCTCAAGGGGGCTGCTCTCTGCGTTATGATAATTAACCCAGAGAGCAGCCCCTGCTTCTTATTCCTGCTGCCCGATAAATGCCGCTGCAACAGCCGGATAATCTATTTTCTCCCAGTCCTCTTCATGAATTCTCTTCAGATATGGATTTTCGTTTTTCTCCTGACTGGAAAACCGGTCTTTCTGGAAGATCAGCACTTTTGTAAACTCCTTCAGAAGATTTTCTTCTCCATACCGGAGACGCAGATTCCTTACAACAACCCGGTATTTCCGGTATGCCTTGAGGTCATTGCGGAGATAGGCCGCGTATGCCCAGGTCGCCTCATTGTCATACCCCCGATACATGTCTGACACCGCCTTTCTGTTATTTTAATATTATGACTTTCTCTGATCGATCATATGACTACAGCGGACCGCAGACTGCCGCGAAGGCAGCCTGACCGGACTGCTGTATATACCCTTCTTTTCTGTTTTCCTCACTTTTTCATGACCGCTGCATCAGCCGGTGCATGGCCGCCTCAAGGCCTTCCTGAGACAGATGATACATCGGAAAGATCTGCTCCAGTTCCAGATAGGTCTTAAACCAGTAACCGGGATGAGCAGGTTCTTTCTGCGGATTCAGCCATACACAGTGCGGATAGGCTTTCAGAATCCGCAGGAATGTATCGTAGCCCGAGTAATCACTGAAGGTCCGCAGCGCCCAGTTGTAGTCATGGCCATGAAGCTCATAGGGATCCATCATCGCATCGCCCACCAGAATTACACGGTATTCCGGACCGTACTGCTTCAGCAGCCAGTCTACGGAAACTCTGTCTTCCTTATGGAGTTCCGGTCTGGTGTATACACTGTCGAAGATACAGTTGTGGAAATAGTAAATGTGCAGTTCCTTGAAGTTATTGGATTTTACAGCTGCCTGGAACAGCATGCTGCAGAGATTCGCGTAGTCTTCAATGGAACCGCCGGAATCCATCATCAGAAGAACTTTGATCGTGTTCTTTCTCGGCGGCCGGTAGCGGATATCCAGAAGTCCGCCTTTATCACCGGTTGCCCGCACGGTCGCATCCACATCCAGTTCTCTCTCTTGCGTGTCTGTTTTTGCCGACAGACTTCGCAATGTACGGAAGGCCACCTGAAAGCTTCTGGTGTCGAGAGTGTTATCTTTTCTGAAATCGCGGAACTTTCTTTCGCCTGCTACAGCTCTTGCCGTGCGGTACTTACTCTTTCCGCCGATCCGGATCCCGTGCGGATGCCATCCGGAATTTCCTGCCGGTGTATAGCCATGGGTGCCAATCCAGGTATTTCCGCCGTTGTGTTCCTCATTCTGCCTGTGCAGACGGTCCTGAATAAAGGCCAGGATATCTTCCATTTCTTCTGCCGGCAGACCAAGTTTCTCCAGATCAATCTGCACGTCTTTCACGTCAACGACCGGATTATTCAGACGATCCATAAACTCTTTCGGAATATCTCCCGGATATTCCACGTCCTTGAAAAATTCCAGAAAAACCTGGTCAAATTTATCGAAATCGGACTCGTCATGGATCAGGATCGCTCTGCACAGATGATAAAATCCGGTCAGAGAGGAATGATGCAGTCCTTTCTGCATGGCTTCCAGCAGGGTCATCCACTCATTCAGCGAAACCCTGATTCCCCGGGATCTGAGATAATAGAAAAATTCAATGAACATTCTGTTCTCATTTCCTTTCTGTTATTTATCTATCTGTTAACGTCTCTCCATCTGACGGCGCAGGACTTCCAGATCCTTATCCTTCTTCAGAAGCACACCTGCATACGGAATCTTTTTCTTGATCTGGTCAGCCGTCACTCCGCCGTACTGAAGAGCCCTGAGCCAGTCGATCAGCTCAGACGTGCTCGGCTTCTTCTGCAGTCCCGGAAGTGTGCGGATGTAATAGAATGAAGCCAGAGCCTGATCAACCAGTTCCTCATCCAGATGGTCAAAGTGAACATCCAGGATTTTCCGCATCTCTTCTGCATCCGGGAACTCAATGTAATGGAAGATGCAGCGGCGCAGGAAGGCATCCGGCAGCTCCTTCTCCGCATTTGAAGTAATGATGACGACCGGACGCTTTTTTGCCTTTACGGTCTGATGCAGCTCCGGAATGTAGAATTCCATCTGGTCCAATTCCCAGAGCAGGTCATTCGGAAATTCCAGATCGGCCTTGTCGATTTCATCTATCAGGAGCACGGCCTGCTCATCTCTCTGAAAGGCCTCTCCCAGTTTTCCGTATTTAATGTACTGTGCGATATTATCTACTCCGCTTGTTCCGAACTGGCTGTCATACAGTCGCTGGACAACATCGTAGACATAGAGGCCGTCCTGGGCCTTGGTAGTGGATTTAATGTTCCAGGTGATCAGCTCCATGTCCAGCGCGTCGGCAACGGCTTTTGCCAGCATGGTCTTTCCTGTGCCCGGCTCACCTTTTACCAGCAGTGGTTTTTCCAGACTCATTGCGATATTCACGGTGGTCATCAGTTCATCAGAAGCGACATACTGACTGCTTCCTGTAAATTTTTCACTCATAATTTTTACCCCTGTTTCCTGCAGCGCTCATTCCGCGCCGCATATTCTCTTACTATGTATTATTTTACTCCAATCTTACTCTCTTGACCACCGCAATACTCTGAATAATACTGTCACAAGAGCTGCATCCATAACGAACAGAGCAGAAAAAGAGCCGTGCTCCGGTTCGTATTTTCCCGGCTCACGGCTCCTGTTCATTGATGTTATCAGCTATAGTAATTATAGACCAGAGGTCTTATGATTAATGATTGCCTTCTTGCTGTTTATTTTTTGTCCGTACTATTTCAGCACCTTGACCTCGCGTTTCGCCAGCGGAAGGGAGACTGTAATTGTAGTTCCTTCTCCCACCTTGCTGTCTACGCTGATGGTTCCCCGGTGAATCTGTACGGCATGCTTGACGATGGAAAGGCCGAGGCCTGTTCCGCCGCTGGCTCTGGAATGACTCTTGTCTACCCGGTAGAATCTCTCGAAAATCCGGTTCAGATCCTCATGGGCAATGCCGATTCCATGGTCGGTAACTTTCAGAATGCAGCGGCTGTCTTTCGGTTCAACACTGACCAGTACGTCACCGTTTTCATGGTTGTATTTGATCGCGTTCTCCACCAGATTGCGGACAATCTCATGCAGAAGGGACGGATAGCCGCAAACCTTGGCGCTTTCTCCGGTGACCTCCATCTTCACCTTCGCAGCATCGGCTTCCGCCGACAGCTCCTGCAGTGTCTGTTTGGAGATCTCGAGCATATCTACATTCTCAGTAGTCAGATCCGGAACGCCCTCATCCAGATGGGACAGGCGGATAATATCCTCAACCAGACGGACCATACGCTGCGTTTCTGTATATATCTTGCTGGAAAATTCCGGTACATCATCCGATTTTACCAGCTTGTTCATTAGCAGCTCAGCATAGCCGGAAATCGCGTGAAGCGGTGTTTTCAGCTCGTGGGAAACGTTGGCAGTGAATTCCCTTCTCATCTGTTCATTCTTCTCACGCTCTGTGATATTGAAGAAAAGAATCACGATGCCGACGACATTCTCCTGCTCTAAAATAGGAGACGCATTCACCTGGTAAACCTCTTCACCCAGCGCCAGCTTCTCTTCCAGAGTCTCCCCCTGAATAGCTCTGGCCAGCAGTCCCTGCAGCGCTGCTTCCCGGCCGTAGGCCAGAATATCATGTCCCGTGCAGTTCTGACCGGTCTGCAGAATCTCTGACGCCTCGTGGTTGATGCTGACGATTCTGCCGTTCTGCGTCAGGAGAACCATGCCCTCCTGCGCGTGCTCCAGAATCGTGTCAATCTGCGTCTGCTTCTCATCCAGAACATCTCTCTGGTGGCCAAGCTCGATCTGCTGACGGTAAATCCGGTCAAGCAGAGGTGAGATTTCTTCATATTCATCCTCATTATCCAGCGGATGATCCAGATCCAGGTCATTCAGCGGCGCGGCAATCCTCTTCGCCAGGCGTGACGCCAGGATCAGGGACAAAATAATCGCTGCAAGGATGATAAAGCAGATGGCCGGAACCACGCCGATCAGAAGTGAAAATGCAGAATGCCGTGTTGCAGCCAGACGGATAACGGTATTATCCGGAAGACGCTTCGCGCTGTAAAACAGCTGCTCCGTAAGCGTCTTGGAATATCTGCGGCTTTCACCGTATCCGGTTCTCATGGCCTCTTTCACCTCGACACGGTTTTTATGATTTGGCATCGATGCTGCGTCCGCCTTATTATCATACAGAACCTTTCCGTTTTTACTAATCCAGGTGATACGAACCTTCGCATTGTCAAAATGTTTCAGGTAGGCTTTCCCGTTCAGTTCGACCCCTTGTGCGGCAAGTGTTGTCTGCGACTTCAGTTCATCCGCCTCTACATTCTGAAAGTACGGATACATGGCCCCCATGATCAGTCCTGCTGCTGCAAGCAGCACGATCAGTGAGACCAGCAATATTGATCGATGTATTTTCTTAATCATCGTGATGCTCCCATCCGGTATCCCACACCGCGGACGGTCTCAATCTGCTGCCCGGCCTTTCCGAGCTTGCTTCTGAGTGTACCGATATGCACGTCTACGGTGCGCGTCTCACCTGCAAAATCCTCTTCCCAGACCTGCCGCAGAAGTTCTTCTCTGGTATATACTCTGCCAGGGTGTTTCATGAACAGGTGCAGCAGTTCATACTCCTTCAGTGTCAATGTGATCTCCTGACCGTCGGAGTATACACGGTGTGAACCTTCCTGAAGTTCGATCGCGTCCTGACGCAGAACATTCTTCTGCGATGTCTTTCCGCTGCGGCGCAGTACCGCGCGTACACGGGAAAGCATCTCCATCATGCCGAAAGGCTTGACCAGATAATCGTCCGCGCCCATATCAAGGCCGCGTACCTTATCATATTCAGTTCCTTTAGCGGTTTCCATGATAACCGGAATGTCCTCTGTGTCATGGGACTCACGCAGCTTCTGAAGGATAGAAATTCCATCCTCTTCCGGGAGCATGATATCCAGCAGGATCAGATCCGGAAGTTCCTTCTGCAGTGCCTTGAACAGTGACTTTCCGTCCGGGAATCCCTCTGCGGTGAAGTCTGCTCCGCGAAGGGCATAAAGAATCAGCTCTCTGCTGGAATCATCGTCTTCGACACAGTAAATCACGTTTAACTCCTTTTCCCTATACTATTCTGAATTACCGGTAATGACGTACAGAAGGATCAAAAATGATCACATCCTGTACGATTTATTCTACCCCATATCAGCCGGTATTTCCAGAATTCTACTCTTCCTTATTCTTGGAATCCTTCTCATACTCCGTCTCATCGCCCGGAAGGATACCGTCAACAGCGTAGATAACCCATTCTGCGACATTGACTGCATGGTCGGCGACACGCTCCAGATACTTGGAAATCATCAGGATATCCGCAAATTCCTCGGCAGATTTCTTGACTTTCTCCTCATCTCCGTTGTAGACGAGCTCAACCCACTTCTTTTTCGCAAAGGTAAGCTCTTCGTCAACCTTGTCATCCCTCTGAATGACATCGTGTGCAAGCCTGACATCCTGCTTGACATATGCATTCAGGCTGTCCGAGACCATTCCGCAGGCTGCGTCTGACATTGCTTTCAGGTTAACCTGCTCCAGAAGTTCGTCACCCTCGATATACGGAGCAACTTCTGCGATATCTTCTGCAAGATCCCCGACACGCTCCAGGTCGGAAATCATATGCATGGTCGCGGAAACCTGACGCAGGTCACTGGCAACCGGCTGCTGACCCAGGAGAAGCTTCAGACAAAGTGACTGAATCTCCCTCTCTGCCTCATCCATGCTGCTTTCCAGTGTGGATGTCTTCTTTGCCAGGGCAAGATCATGGTCAAATACGGCACGCATGGCCGTTTCAATAGCGTCTACTGCTGCAGCTCCCATTTCAATCAGCTGCAGATGCAGCGTCTCAAGCTGCTTCCGATAATGAATTCTCATTAACCGAACCTCCCCGTGATGTACTCTTCTGTTTTAGGATTCTGTGGATTGGAAAACAGCTGATCTGTCGGCGCGAATTCCACCATTTCTCCCAGATAGAAGAAGGCTGTGCGGTCAGAGATTCGAACCGCCTGCTGCATGTTATGCGTAACGATAACGATGGTGTAATTCTCCTTCAGCTCCATGGCCAGATCCTCGATCGCCGCTGTGGAAATCGGGTCCAGAGCGGAGGTCGGCTCGTCCATCAGAAGAATATCCGGCTCTACGGCAAGAGCTCTGGCGATGCAGATTCTCTGCTGCTGTCCTCCGGATACGCCGATGGCGTTTCTCTTCAGACGATCCTTAACCTCATCCCAGAGGCCTGCGCCTCTCAGTGACTTCTCTACAATCTGGTCCAGCTGGGAACGATTCTTGATCCCGTGAATTCTCGGTCCGTATGCGACATTGTCGTAAATGGACATGTCGAACGGATTCGGCTGCTGGAATACCATGCCGACCCGCTTTCTCAGCTGGTTGACATCGATTTTTTTATCATAAATGTCTTTTCCGTCGATCGTGATCTTTCCTGTGATCTTGCAGCCCTCGACCAGGTCATTCATTCTGTTCAGGGACTTCAGCAGTGTTGACTTTCCGCATCCGGACGGTCCGATAAACGCCGTAATTTCATGTTCCGGCATCTTCAGATTGATATCCTTAAGCGCATGAAAATCATCGTAGTAAAGATCCATATGATCAACGACAATTTTATCCTTATGGTCGCTCATTTTCAATATACTCCTCAAGTATTGCCACTATATTGTATGCATTTTTTCTGTTCAGAGATTATGCTCCGCGGTTCTTCTTTACGATTCTTGCGGAAATCAGACGTGCTGCCAGGTTAAAGATCAGTACGGCGATAACCAGGATCATGGAAGAAATGTTCGCGATTTCGGTGGAATGCTGTACCATACTTCCTTCTGTACGCATCATCCATACATGAAGCGCCAGAGTCTCGCCCGGACGCATCGGGTTCAGCGGACATGTGGAAGAAGCCAGGTTCCAGTTGCTCCAGTCGATGATCGTACTCTGACCGGTGGTATACAGCAGCGCAGCTGCCTCACCGAATCCACGGCCGGCGACCAGAATGATTCCGGTAACGACTCTCGGAATGCAGGCAGGGATCAGAACATGCCAGATAGTCTGGAATGTAGAAGCTCCCAGTCCGATACTTCCTGTTCTGTAGTAATCCGGCAGCGCCTTCAGCGCATCTCTCGTCGTGGAGGTAATCTGCGGGATACTCAGGATCGTGACAACCATGGCGCCGGCAAGCAGATTGCTCTGCGCACCAGTCATCAGGATAAATACCAGGTATCCGAACAGGCCGATTACAATGGACGGAAGTGAACTCAGCGCTTCGATGGACATGGTGATGATCTCTGTCAGCTTACCCTGCTTGGCATATTCCGACAGATAGGTACCTGCCGCCATTCCCAGAGGCACACTGACGATCAGCGACAGAACAACCAGGTAAATGGTGTTGAACAGCTGATTTCCAATGCCCGCGTCCGTGAATCCCATGACGCCCGGATAATAACTCTTAATACCCTTAATGATAATGTATCCTGCCAGAACCAGCAGCAGCAGAATCGCGCTTCCGCCGACGATGTAGAACACACCGGTCATGAAGTGATCGACGCCCCGCGATCTTGCATGTACATTTTTTTCTTTCATATACACTCTTCCTTTCCGGTTAATATTCTTTCTTCTTTTTCAGCGTCAGGTGAATCAGTGCGATACAGATGAGGGACAAAATCAGAAGCAGCAAGGCCATACTCCAGAGAGCCAGGTTATACTCACTGCCGTTTGCGGTATTACCCATGTCTGCCGCAATGGCCGCCGTCAGGTTGTTGGTCGGATAAAGAATTCCCTTCGGGAGTACTCGTGTTTTTCCGATTACCATGGCAACCGCCAGGGTCTCACCGATCGCACGGCTCAGTCCAAGGATGATTCCTGTGATGATTCCGCTTTTTGCCATCGGTACCTGAATCGTGTAAATGGACTGCCATCTCGTTGCTCCCATACCCAGGGCGCCCAGTTTGCAGCGCGGTGGTAGTGAGCGGAGAGCGTCCGCGGAAAGTGTGGTGATAGTCGGCATGATCATAATTGCCAGAACGATTCCGGCAGCCAGAACGGAGTAGCCTCCCATCGGTGCATGGAACTTCTTGGAAATAAACGGTACCAGTACGGTCATGCCGACCCAGCCGTATACAACAGAAGGAATTCCAACGAAAATTTCAATTGCCGGCTGCAGGAATCTTGCTCCGAATTTCGGAGAAATCTCAGAGAGGAAGATTGCAGCTGCCAGACTGAACGGAACAGCGATTACCAGTGCAAGTGCGCAGGTGTAAACCGTTCCCATAATGTAAACGAATGCTCCGACATGTCCGCCGCCCTGACCCGGAGTGTCGGACGGAGCCCAGTTTTTCGAAAACAGAAATTCGCCAATACTGTGATGGTACTGTACGAATGTACCGCTCCCTTTTACAACCAGAAACAGCGCGATGATAATAACGAGAGCGATAATGAGAAGCCCGCAAAGCATTACGAGTGTTTTGCAGGCTTTCTCTTTGCGCTGTCTTTTGGCAGCATTATTTGTCATGATTCTTTGCCGCCTTGTCGGTCAGCTTGGAGATTGCGCCGTATCCCATCTTCTCTACGTTCTTTACGTAGCTCTTGCCGCTCAGATACTTGATGAAGCTCTGTGCTGTCTTGGATCCGTCACCCTTTGTGTACATGTGCTCATAACCCCATACATTGTACTTTCCGTTGTATGTATTCTCCAGAGTCGGAGCAACACCGTCGATGCTTACTGCAACAGCCTTCTTTGTATCTGTGAGGTAGGACAGTGCAACGTATCCGATCGCACCCTTATTCTTCTCAACAGTCTCCATCAGTGTACCGGAGTCATCAGTCTCAAGTGCAGACTTGGAAGCCTCATCCTTACCGTTCATTGCATACTGCTTGAACAGAGCTCTTGTACCGGAGGAATCCGGACGAGTTACCAGCATGATCTTCAGGTTCGGTCCGCCGACTTCTTTCCAGTTTTTGATCTTTCCTGTGAAAATTCCGATCAACTGATCAGTTGTGAGGTTCTTGACACCCAGCTTGGAGTTAACAACCGGTGCTACAGTAACCAGTGCAACCTTGTGATCCTTCAGCTTGGAAGCTGCTGTCTTGTCCAGTTTCTCGCTCGCTTCTACATCGGAGTTTCCGATATCAACGGAACCCTCAGATACCTGCTTCAGACCAGTGCCGCTTCCGCCGCCGCTTACGGTGATGGAAACACCGGAATGAGCTTTCATGTAGTCATCTGCTGCCTGCTTTGCAAGTGGCTGCAGAGCAGAGGAACCAGATGCTGAGATCTTGCTGCTGGAGCTTGATCCGGAGGAGCTCTTCTTGGAAGAGGAGCTTCCGCATGCCGTGAAGGCCATCATGATTGCAACAATCAATACGAGGATTGCCGCCGCCTTTAACTTTCCATGTGATTTCAATTTTTCGCCTGATAACATCATTATTCTCCTTTCTCATATTGCAAAAAGCATTATGATCAATCAATGCTTCCGAAGGGCTTTCTGTTTTCCTTTTCTCTCCCTTCGACAGTTAACAGTCTACGAAATCTATGTAAAGTAAGAAATCTTGTCTTTGTAAAACCCGTGTAAAATAAGAAATGATGGCTTGTTTTCAACGCTTTTCGGCTTGATGTTTGTAAAACGCACTTTATTTTACATTTGATCCGCGGCATCCTTTACATTAAAAGCAGCTCCGATATTCTATTTTCGGAGTATCCAATTATTGGTATATATTATAGTAGAAAAAAGAACAGGCAGGAATCCGGGTACGCTCTGCACGCTGCAGACGCTCCGGCATTCCTGCCTGTTTTAAATTCTGTGATTAAATTCCTGCACAGACGGGCAAGTTCCCGTCCGGCAGAATTTACCGATCAGAACGATTACACGCTGACGATTATCTTGTTCCTGTCTTTCTGGCCTCTTTCTTTTCCAGATGGTATTCTGCAAGCCGTCTCTTTTCTGCCTCTGCTTCCAGTCTCTCGCAGGTGTACTGCGGCTCATCGCTGAGGAAGTCCTTGATCAGACGGATGATTTCCGGTGACAGTGCGATAACTGCAATCAGGTTCGGAATCGCCATCATAGCATTCAGATCATCTGCGATCGTCCATACCAGATCCATCTTAGTAACGGCTCCGATTACGACAAAGGCAACGAACACAATCTGATACGGCTTGATGATCTTCGTTCCGAAGAGGAACTCGGCACATCTGGTTCCGTACAGACTCCAGCTCAGAATCGTGGACAGCGCGAACATGGTGATGCAGAGCGCGATTATAATCGCTGCGAGCTTGCCTCCAAAGGTTGTGCTGAAAGCGGAGATGGCCATGTTGGTTCCTGCACTCTTTCCGTAGAACTGGCTGGCAACGCCGGAAGTCAGAACGGCAAGAGCAGTAAATGTGCAGATGACCATGGATGCTGCGAATACTTCGAAGATACCGAACATACCCTGTCTTACCGGATGGTCTGTATCTGCCGCAGCATGCGCGATCGGCGCGGATCCGAGTCCCGCCTCATTGGAGAAGATTCCTCTTCCGATACCCATCTGCATGGTGATCTTGATTCCTGTTCCGGCAAGTCCGCCGCCTACTGCCTGCGGATTAAAGGCATATTTGAAAATTGCCGCAAACACCGGTCCGATATTCTTATAATTGAAAGCTACAACAACCAGAGCGGAAAGAACATAGAGCATGGCCATTCCCGGAACCAGCTTTTCTGTAACCGCTCCGATTCTGTTCAGACCGCCGAACAGAACAAGTGTCGTCAGGATGGCCACGATGATGCCGACAACCAGATAAATGGTTTTCAGCCGTGCATCCGTTGTAGCCGGATTAAACTGTGTGAAAATGGAACCCACAGAAGTTACGATCGTATTAATCTGTGTCATGTTTCCGATTCCCATTGCCGCAACAGCCGCAAACAGAGAGAAGAGTACGCCGAGCCATTTCCAGTTTTTCCCCAGACCATTCTTGATGTAGTACATCGGTCCGCCGACCCAGTCGCCCAGTTCGTTCTTTTCACGGTAACGTACAGAGAGTGTAACCTCAGAGAACTTGGTGACCATGCCGAACATTGCGGACACCCACATCCAGAAAACAGCTCCCGGGCCGCCCAGCGCGATTGCTCCGGTTACTCCGGCAATGTTTCCGGTTCCTACTGTTCCGGCCAGGGCTGTCGTCATTGCCTGAACCGGAGAGAGAGATCCTTCCTTTACATCAGTCTTGTCAAAAAGCTTTCCAACCGTATTCTTCATCGCCAGGCCGAATTTTCTGAACTGGAAGCCTCTGGTTCTGATCGTCATAAAAATTCCTGTTCCAATCAGAAGAATCAGCATCGGCGGTCCCCACAAGACCTCATAAAGTGAATAAATTAACCCTGCAAATGAGTGCATAATAAAACTCCTTCCTAAATACAATGCATATTTCCATACATTTTCTGAACATTATTTTCCGTACTCAACTGATCATATTTTATAATTAAAAACAAGATGATGACCAGTGGAAAAATCAGAATTAGCTATATTGCATATGAATTAGTACAGTATTATGTATAATTAGTGACATATCCACAAAGTATTGATGGAATCATTATAAAATATTCCAAAATAATTTTCAAGATATTGAAGTAATTTTCATATATAAAAGAATATACTTTGCGATACGAAGCAAAGTACGGCAGTTTTGAGTATTGCATGATGAAAATATTTTCTCGTTTTCTCTTGTTTTATATACGTACTATTTTTAACACAATAAAATAGCCTTCATGAATTTCATACAATTCATGAAGGTTATTTCCAAATCTAATGCTATTTATTTTCAAACTATTTTATATTATTTATAATAGTTTTACTCCCAGCGCGTACCAACAGCCTCTTTTTCTGCCCTTGCGAGAATGGCTTTTGCCGCACAGAGATCCTGTACTGCTACGCCGACGGATTCAAATACAATGATTTCCTCATCGTTCTCACGTCCGGCAAGAGTCCCTGCCGCCACCTGGCCAAGCTCTCCGGTTACATCGTTTCTGCTGATTGTCCCGTCATTCAGCGGAATCAGGAGATCCCCGCTTTCAGCCAGTACAGCGTCCACAGAGTCGCAGTAAATCTTAGATGCCCTCGGAAGTACGGCAGGATCCAGTTCGTGCTTCTCCGGCTCATATGTACCGATACAGCTGATCGTGCAGCCCGGCTTGATCCGGCGTCCGTCGAAAACCGGAACCGGCGATGAAGTAACGCTAACCACCACGTCTGCATTATCCACTGCCTCGTCTGATGACCGCGCACTGACAAGCTTTACCCCGCTGCCGCCGAACTTCTTCTGCATCTGTTCTGTAAATGCGTCACGCCGCTCCTGATTTCTGCTGAAAATCCGCACTTCCTTAAGACCGCAGGCCGTGAGCATGGCAGAAAGCTGCTGCTCTGCCTGACTGCCTGTTCCAAACAGCGCGCCGACAGAAGCATCTTTCCGCGCCAGCAGCTGAAAAGCCGCACCAGACGCTGCGCCTGTCCTCAGCTGCGTCACATAGTTTCCGTCCAGCATCGCTGTGATATAGCCTGTTTTTCCATCGATATACAGGATCTGTGCAGGTGCCGTATCCATATTCTTTTCACGATTGTGCGGAAAAATATTCACAACCTTCAG
This sequence comes from Eubacterium sp., assembly GCA_051893535.1. Lineage (GTDB taxonomy): Bacteria > Bacillota > Clostridia > Peptostreptococcales > Anaerovoracaceae > Aminicella. The sequence goes on from JBJFHK010000085.1 coordinate 14,880, forward strand.
CGCTGCCGCTTCCATCTGCTCCGCATAGGCCGGCATAAACAGGAAATTTCCGTCTTCCTTCGGCGCGGGAATCCTGGTTCTCAGCGGAATGTCCGCACTCTTTTCACTGACCATCTTAAACGCCTGAATGTCCGCGTCGATAATCTCCTGCATGGATACAACCGATTCAATATCTTTCTTTGACAAAAGCAGCATAGCAAGGCCTCCAATCTGTATCTGTAAATACCGGATGTCCTCCGGACAATCTGTCTCTTCACCGCATTTCTGCAGCTCTGACGGGCCCATGAATCTGTCCGCCGCATCTTCCCCCGAATTACGCTTCACGGTAAGCATCAATGACCCTTTCAGAGTTATTATACTGAAGTACAGGAACAGATTCCAGCACGAAAACAGGGACTGCAGCCAGGCATATCGCCGCCTGAAGCTGCAGTCCCTGCAATCGGATGAATTCTGTCATCTATTTTTCTTTTTTAACATAGCATGTCAGGAAACCATCCGCAATCACTTTCACGAAATTGACGTATCACTCTGCGAAATTCACAAAACGAATTACTTTACGGTTACCACGCACTTATCCCGTACATCGTTGAAACCCAGTACGTATACGGTTATCTTCCCGGCTTTCTCCGCCTTAATTTTTCCGGTGTTGTAATTTACGGACGCGATACTGCTGTCTTTATTAAAGAGATAATCGTTCGGATAGATGAAGTAACCGCCTTCATTCTTCGATGGGTCCAGGTTTATGTCCGGGCTTTCCTTTGAAAATGACCTGAGGAAGCAGAGACAGAATTATGACATATTTATTCATATATATGTATGTACTTTGCATCCATCAGAGTTTGTAATTTTCTGGTTCGTTTAAATCACGATTATTATATTTTTTGCAGAACCGGCATTTTCCTGGCTGTAAGTATTCTGAAAACTTCTGGCGCAAACTCTGGCATATCTGCTCGGATTTTTAAATTCTCTGCCTCCAAAGCGAAGAAATATCCCGCCGATATCCTTTTTTCGGAAATCCGACACCTTTAACTCTTCCCAAAATCCCTGATCCCTGCAATAGTTCCACGACTTTCCTGCTTAATTCATACATTTATATTTATCCGGTTCTGCGCTTCCTCTCAGAAATCGAAAATAAACGAACCCCGAGAAATTCCATCACAGTTTCATCACAATTCCATGTCTCCACCCAGCATCTGGCATGTATACTGAAAAACCATACTCTCAAGTCCGGCGATAAATTTCCTATCCTTCATTTATCAGTCCCAAAATCCAGGCATT
>JBJFHK010000086.1:0-16073 GCA_051893535.1 Eubacterium sp.
GCTCCGTCTGAGTAAGGGAATGGATTCTCCTCTTCGAAGGCCTTCATCAGGGCTGTCCCCTCATCGTATTTTTCCTCTTCGAAAAGTTTGCTCCTCTTTTCTCTTGCGGCTTCTTTCTTTTCCTGGTAGCTTCTGACTGTCTTGTACATTTCTTCAAAGTATGTGTTCTTCATGGTCTTTTCCTCCGTTTTGCTTGTGTTCCTTTGGCATGTACATATATCACTCTAAAGCCTTGAAATAGCAAGCTTTATATGTGCTTTATCGGAGGATTTTCCTGTTAATTTTCTTCACCTGTCAGGATGAAATGAACGTACTCTTTCCGGTGCTCCTCAAGAAAGTATACCAGCTCGTAGTAGTGATTTTTGAAGGCGATCCTCTGCACGAAGGAGATGTCAAACATGTTGGTAACCCCCATATCCCGGATAGAGAGGATCTGGTCTTTTATCTTCTTATCCATCACTCACCCACCTTTCTTACCAGGTCCTCCCCGTAGATCACAGCAAGGCCGGACCCGTTATCCCAGTGGACCAGAAGACTTCCGGTGTCATCGACTCCGTAGACCGTGCCCAGGGTTCCTTTAGGCGGGGCCTGGACATCATCCATTTTTATAAGTTCAATCCTTGTGCCTGCAGGATAAAGCTCCCGCAGGCATCTAAGTTCATTTTTGCTTATCATTTAGGCTTCCTCCTGTCTTTCCTTTGCCGGAGCTCCGTTCTTCCAGCTTGAGCTTCCTGAAAGGTTACGAAGCAGGATCTTCCGCTCCGCCTTGTACTCAGGCCCGATGAATCCAAGCCTTAAGAGGAAACAGCGGAAGCTGTACTTCTCGTTTGTCACCGGAAGCTCTCTTTTGCTTGTACGGTTAAGCTCTTTTGAAAGAGCGCAAAGCTTTGCGATAAAGTCGGTGTAGGCTCTTGCCTCATCGGCATCCGGTGTTTCCTTAAACCAGGAAAATGCGATCCGATCATCCTTTACTTCAAAGCCCAGGGCATCAACTCCCAAGGCATGGCGGATAAGCTTTCCCTTGGATGTAAGCAGGTTGTCAAGGTTTTCGGTGTTTGCTTTATTAAGTGGAATCTCGACCGTAAGGCCGGCGCTTTCCAGGGTTTCCGCTTCTTCACTTTCCGGTTCTTCCGGGGTGAAGCTGACCTTTTCAAGCTCATTTCTTATGTGCATCATCTTCTCCTCATCATCACATACGACCGTCCCGTCCTTTTCCACGGTGACATCCCCGATCCTGTAGGCGCATGTCGGCATGAACTGATACTCGGATGTATCACCTGTGATCCGGCAGATCTCTGTGACCAGGGCTTTTCTTTCCTCGCCTTCTGCGTTGTAGCTTAGTTTCATAATGCGTACCTCCTTGCTTTGCTTTTGGTACGTACATATATCACTCTGAAGCTCTGTAATAGCAAGTCAATTCTGCTGTAATTTGCAAGGATTTATGAGCTTTCTTTCGGAAGATCGGCGTAGGAGATTTTCTTTCCTTCACGGATCACATAGGCGTCAGACGCATCATCATTCTTAAACTGGATGTATCTCTTCACCGCCACATCGACAAACTTCGGCTCAAGCTCAATCCCGTAGCAGGTACGGTCAAGCTGCTCACACGCGATAAGAGTCGAGGCAGAGCCAAGGAATCCATCAAGGACCAGGCCGTTTGACTGGGTGCATTGCTTTATAAGATACGCAATGAGCGGGACTGGTTTTGAACTAGGGTGTCCGAATCCATCCTTCGAGGAATCCCGGATACCATCGAATCCTTCGATAACCGAGGTCTGCTTCTGGTCTCCGTACCAGGTGTGCTTGCCGTCCTTTCTCCATCCGAAGATGATCGGCTCCATGTTGAATTTCCAGTCTGTCCTCATGAAAGGAGCTCTCGGCTTCTTCCAGATCAGCCCGGCACCGACTTTAAAGCCGGCGTCTTCAAAAGCATCGTAGAAGACTCTGGTTTTCATGGTGGCGTAGAATTCATAGATGGAAGCGTCAGTAGCCATGACGTTCTTGAAGTTCGTAAAACACTTCATGAGAAATTCGTAGGCCTGCTTGTCATCCAGGTTGTCATTTTTGATCGTACCTGACTTGTTCTTAAGCTCAACGAAGTAAGGCGCATCTGTACATACAAGATTTACTTTCTTATCTCCAAGAAGAGATGTGTATGTATCTTCCCTGGTCGAATCCCCGCAGATGACAGTGTGTCTGCCAAGATGCCAGATGTCACCGGTCCTGGAAAAGCACGGCTTCTCAAGTTCCGCATCTACATCGAAGTCATCCTCCCGGGCCTCTGCATCGGTGTCCATAAGCTTTGCCAGGTCCTTCTCGTCAAAACCGAGAAGAGAAAGATCAAAGGCATCCTCCTGGAGGTCAGACAGCTCTACAGAGAGCATCTCCTCATCCCATCCGGCATTAAGGGACAGCTGGTTATCGGCAATAATGTAGGCACGCTTCTGAGCTTCGGTTAAGTACTCCTCTTTCACACAGGGGACCTGTTTTAACCCAAGCTTCTGCGCCGCGTAAAACCTGCCGTGGCCGCAGAGAATGGTGTTGTCACCGGATATGACGATTGGAGACAGGAAGCCGAACTCCTTTATGGATGCTGCGATCTGCGCAATCTGGGCATCGGAGTGTGTCCTTGCATTTCTGGCGTAGGGAATGAGCTTTTCAATATCTTCAAGATAATACTGTGTCTGTTTTTCCATTAGTTACCTCCGCTTCTTGCCCGAAGCAGGCGTTCCATCACATCATCCTGGGGATTTGATCCTTTGAACTCCGTCGAGCAGTTCTCCTTTACGATCTGAAAGATCTCATCCCAGAGCCTGTTTGCCTGATTCATGTAGTTGATCCCGATATTGATAAAGGGAGACGGGATCGGTCTTCCTGTCGTCGGGTGCTTGCCGAGATATCCTAACTTTGAGGTGATCTTCTCGCAGGCGATCCATCTGGCGGATGCCATAGCGTATCTCTCAAGAAGTGCAGGCGACACGGCCCGGGCAACTCCAAGGCCGTCAAGCCACTCCCAGGTCTCCCTGTAGATGTCGGCTGCTGCAAGCTGTGAGCCATCATGCTGTTTGTCTGACAAGAACTTGTGCGGCTCCGGCATCTCTTCCCCTTCGATGTCTGGAATGTCCAGGACCTCAAGGGGCCTTCCGCCGGGATTTCCGTTTTCATACTTTTCGAGAGCCGACTTTTTCTTTCTTCCGGCTCCTGGCCTCTTTCCTCCCCGGCCCCCGATGTTATTTGACTTTGTGGGCATAAAACATGCTCCTTTCATGCTGATTTTTCCTGGTTACGGCAAGTTAGAGGTATATTACCCTTTAGAAAACGCGTTTTATGCGTAAGCGACCCCGCGCCGTTTCCGTGAAGTATACAATTTAGAGATTTCTACCGGCCCTGCCTTGATTTAGTTTTTTGATGCATCTTTTCGTGGCAGGACCGGCAGAGGCTCATGAGATTGTATTCCTCACTGCTTCCTCCCTCCGAGAGCGGTACGATGTGGTGGACCTGTTCGGCCTTCACATACCTTCCGTGCCTCAGGCACTCCTCGCAGAGCGGGTGCTTCTTTACGTAGCGGTCCCTGATCTTTTTCCACTTGTATCCGTAGCGTCTGTCTGCCGAGTATCCTCTTGCAAAGTGCTCGTAGTGTTTCTCCATGAACTTCCTGTGCTTCTCGCAGTACTGCTCGCCGTCTTCGGCAAAGCCCGGACAGCCGGGGTAGCGGCATGGCCGTTTGGGTTTAACTGGCATGCATCCTCACTTCCTTTTCTGCACGAAAAAACCCCGGAGGGAATTCCTCCGAGGCTTGGTAAATCTATGTTTTGGTCCTTTTTCACTAAGAACATGATAGCACTATTGCTGACTGCATTCAACTGAACTCAACTGCATTTTACTGAACTCGACTGCACTCTTTTTTCCAGGACTTTGCCAAGCTCCTGCAGAGCGCGTCCGTGCTGGGTGTAGATCCAGCGCTCTGAAAAGTTAAGCTCCTTTGCTATCTCCTCCCACGACATCTTCTTGAAGTAGCGGTCGATAAGAATCATCTGGTGTTCAGGGCTATCCAGTGCACCGATAAGCTCAAGAACCTTGGCTTTATCTTCACACAGGCAGACCTCGTCACCTCGGATCTCTTCTTCCAGATCAATGATCTTTAAGGTCATATCCTCAATCTTTGACGCGTACCTTGCCGCGGACCTTGGCATATCTGAAAGGGACGGAGCTCCTGTGGAAGCCGCTGCTTCACGAAGGACTGCAAGACGCTCCTTCTTTGCCCTTATCTTTGACTCCGCACTGTCAAGCCGGTGCAGATATTCCTTAGGTGTCATCCCATGACCTCCTTTCTGATTCTCTCAATCACCATCTCCCCGTCTATGTCTGTAAGGAGCAGGTACCACTCTGAGCGGAAGAAGCGCTCGAGTGCTTCCCTCTGCGATCTTGCAAAGCGGCTTGAAGGACTTTTCCTCACTGACCGAAGCGCTGATCTGTAGTCTTTTACTGCTTGCATTACCACGGCGGCAGCCAGTTTCTCGTAAGGGTCCATCACATCACCTCCAGCTGAGCTTTCACCGCTCTGATGAGCGAGTCCTGGGTCTTCTCCTTCCGGCGGAGAGCCGCCATCACATTCTCATCGATCGTGCCCTCTGCTATGATGTGGTGGATCACCACAGGCTCCTTCTGGCCCTGGCGCCAGAGCCTGGCGTTGGTCTGCTGGTATAGCTCAAGGCTCCAGGTTAAGCCAAACCAGATGAGAGTTGACCCACCTGCCTGAAGGTTTAAGCCATGACCCGCTGATGCCGGATGGATCATAGCAACCGGGATCTTGCCTGCATTCCAGTCGGAGATGTCTTTGCTGGTCTTTATCTCTCTGACCGTAAAGCGCTTTCTTATCCTCTCAAGGTCGTGCTTGAACCAGTAAGCCACAAGGACCGGTCTTCCATTGGCATCCTCCAGGAGATCTTCTAAAGCATCAAGCTTTCTTTCGTGGATGATGACAGTCTCCTGGTTTTCATCGTAGACTGCCCCGTTTGCCATCTGAAGGAGCTTGCCTGAAAGGGATGCTGCGTTTACGGCATCGATTTCTTTTCCTTTGAGGCTTAGTACCATGTCGCGCTTAAGCTTATCGTAGAGAGATCTCTCCTGGCTGCTTAAGCGGACCGGCACTTCGTTTACGAAGAGGTCAGGCATCTTAAGAAAGTCGGCGGACTTCATCGAGATCGTGATGTCCGAGATCTTCTTATAGATTGCCTCCTCAGCCCCCGGAAGAGGCTTATATGAGAAGATGATCTGGGCATTCCTCTTATCCGGGGTAAAGTAGTCCCTTCTGTACTGCCCGATGTAGCGTCCCAGGCGCTTCCCCATGTCAAGGAGTCTGAACTCTGCCCAAAGATCCATCAGACTGTTTGACGCAGGAGTCCCGGTAAGGCCCACCATGCGTTTTACCTTAGGGCGGACCTTAAGAAGGCTCTTGAAGCGTTTTGACTGGTGGGACTTGAATGACGAGAGCTCATCAACGATTATCATGTCATAGTCGAATGGCAGACCGGACTTCTCCACAAGCCAGGTCACATTCTCCCGGTTTATGATGTAAAGGTCAGCCTTGGTCATGAGAGCCTTCCTCCTCTCTTCCTCGGTGCCCACTGCAACGGAGTAAGTGAGGTCCTTTAAGTGGTCCCATTTTCCTATCTCATCCGGCCAGCTGTTTGATGCAACTCTTAAGGGAGCGATGACCAGAGGTTTCTTTATCTCGAAGCGGTCAAACATGAGCTCCTTTACAGCGGTTAAGGTGATCACGGTTTTCCCAAGGCCGCAGCTTAGGAGAATGGCTGAGAACGGATGGTCGATGATAAACTTCGTAGAATAATCCTGGTAGCTATGAGGTCTGTATTTCATCGATCACACCTCCTATTCCTTCCTTGCTGTCGATGCAGTAAACGCGAAAGCCAAGCGCCTCAAGCTGCTGAGCCCGTCTTACCTGAAGTGGCCGCATCTTCATCCCCGGGGCTTTTAGCTCTATAAAGGCGATGCGTCCTCCAGGCATGAGGACAAGCCGGTCAGGGACACCGTTCAAGCCAGGCGATATGAACTTTATTGCCAGGCCGCCTCGGTTTCTTACTGCTCTTACAAGAGCCATCTCAATTTCCTTCTCTCTCACTGTATTTCTCCCATATCTGGTCTGGGTCAAACCAGAGCCACATCTGTCTGCCGTCAGAAGTTGTAACGTTTACGGTCTTTATTCCTTCAAGTGACTTTGCCTTTTTCACCTCTGCCTTAGAGTGGCCTTCCTGCATGCAGATCTCTTTCACTCTGCGGCAGTCCATAAAATCATCTTTTAATAATTCTTTTATCATTTCATCCTTCTTTCTGAGAACAGGGTGAACAGATTGAACGGAAAATCCCTTACGCGGGCATCACATGTGTTATATATATCTATATATCTATATTTATTATTTATTTGTGCTATATAGATATACCTGTATCACTTGTTCAGAAATTGGCCCCAGAGGGGATAATTCCGGCCTTCCCGAGCTGAACAGGAGTGAACAGGCTCCTTACCCTGTTCACCTTGTTCAGATGCCTGTTCACATCATTTGCGCCTGTATATTCTCTGTCTTCCGTAGATGGGGAGCGTCATCAGCTTTCCAGTTTTCTCCCAGCTTTCTATCTTTGCCATGATGGATGAGATGGCGTAGCTGTCAGAATAGCGGATGTCCTCCTTTGGCTTTCCGAAGCACTCGCACCATATCTCAATGTTGCTGACTGTCATGCGCCTTACCGTCCCCGGTACGTGAGCAGGGTCGTCAGGGTCATGAATATAGGTCCTTCTGGCATAGAAGTCCATGTCATCCCAGTTGGAAGGAAGAAGGGTGTCAAGATACTCACGCACCAGACCTTCCCTGTCATCAGATTCCATGGCCTGCCGCTGCTCGTCCTTTGCGTACTCTTCGAGCTCAGGAGGAAGGTATAGAGGCTCATCCGGCTCGAGGAGCTTCACCTCGGCCCAGATCTGGTCTACGATATCCTGGTCAAGCTGCCAGGAGTGGTACTTTCCCTTTCCGTCCACCTTGATATTCCAGTAGCGGCGGTTTCCTGTGATGTCACGCAGGTATCCGTTCTCAGAGTTTGTGGTGCCGAAGAACACGCACTGCCTTGGATGGGGTGTGACCCTGCGACCGAAAGAGGCGCGGTACTTATCGTCCTGTCTTGAGATGAAGGCCTTCACCTTGTCAAGGTCCGCCTTCTTCATTCCGGCAAGCTCCCCGATTTCCAAGATCCAGTACCCCTGCAGCTTCTCCGCAGCGGTCTTGTCGTTCATGTCGGAGATGTTAAGTGAATCCGAATACCATTCCATAGCAAGCTTTGAGATAAGAGTTGACTTTCCGATTCCCTGGGGGCCGTTTAAGACCGGCATGAAATCAAACTTCACTCCTGGCACGAGGATCCTCCTTCTAGCTGCGCAGAGAGTCTTTCTCGTGACGGCCCTGACATACGGAGTGTCCTCGGCGCCGAGATAGTCGATTAAAAGCGTATCCGCCCTCTTGATGCCGTCCCACTCAGGGAGATTGTCAAAGTACTCACGGATAGGATGGTAGCCCCGGTCATCGGCAACCTTCGTGACTGCAATGTCGTAGTTAGTCCTGGAAAACGTGCCATAGTTGGCGTCCACGTAGCAGATGAGCTGAGCATCATCTGCGTCCCTCCAGTATTTTTCCGGATGTTTCCAGGGAAGCTCGCCCCTGACTTCCAGGCTGTCAGAGAGCTTGTTGAACCAGATGTTCTTAAGGTAATGGTCGTTTTTTACGATAATCCTGAGGTTTCCGAGGGTGTTCTTTACCTTCGCATCCTTTTTGCTGTACTCGAGGCTCTCCTTCCAGCTGTCGTCCTCCTCACTTACAGGAGCGAACTCGGCTGCTGCCTGCTCCTGCCTTCTCTTCATGGCCATATCCCTGACGGCCTTGTCCTTTGACGCAAACTCTGCCATCTTGTCAAAGGACTTCTTCGGGTCATCGTCATAGAAGAGGTGTGTCCTCACCAGGTCAAATGAGTTTAAGAGCTTTCCGCAGGCAGGATCCGACGCATGATGGCTGTAGGCGTATTTGTCATCGTATACGACTACGCCCGAGATGCTTCCTGACTTCCGGTAATGCCACCTGTCTGGACTTCCGCCCGGCTCATAGATGCCGGAGAGAACATTTTCCATCACATCGCTGATGGGGTGAGCCCGGCACCAGTCACCCACAATGCCTTCTTTCTCAAGAGGATCCTCCTGCTTTGTCTTCTGCCGGTCAAAGGACTCCTTCTCACCAGGAGCCAGAGGAAGCTTTGTGACATCCATCCAGTCAGGGTGAGATGCAAGATACTTATCCGGGTCAAGAAGCTCTCCCTCATACCTCTCGCAGAAGTAGTCTCCATCTGATGAGCAGGTCGGCCAGTACATAAGCTGGTTGATCTCAAAGGAGCACGGGTCGATCTGGTCCATCCCAAGGTCTGCTGCCATATACCTTGCTATGGCATTTGTCTCCTCCGGAGTCATGTCGCGGGACGCGGGAATAATGATCCGGCCTCTCGGATTCTCCTTAGTGTGGCTGTGGGTGGTGTAGATGACAGAGAGGTACTTATGGTTTTTCTCGTACCAGTCAAAGAAGCCGGGCTTTATCCTGTCCTCGTCAAGCGTTATGGCTGACCTTGAGAGGACTTCGTTCTTCTTCCTCCTGGTTCCCTTGAGGGCGCCCATCACAAAGCCGCCCTTGTCCTTGGCAGCATCCTTCTCTGCCCTTGTCATCTTCCTGTACTGCTCAGCAGTCTCCGATGTGCGGATCGGGGTGTTAAGCTTTTCACAGAGCTCGTCGAAGCTTACCTCGCTCCGGTTCCACACGGCTGACTGCCTGCTGTTTCCTGTAGTAATGGTTAACATTCTCATGGTCTTACCTCCATAAAATCATCTGTAAAATATCTGACTCTCTGTCTGCGGCTCTTGGCCTTTCTTATCTCTTCCTCCATGCCGGGAGTGACCCTGCTTCCTAAGACCCAGACTTCCTCGCACTTCCCCATCAGGACGATGTCCATGCGAAGAGCAAGTCTGCGTTCGTCAGGATCCCGGTCGTCCATGAAGGGAAAGAGAAGATGAGGAGTAAGAGGGATATTCCCTCTCGTGTAGGCAAATGCCGCAAAGTCAGCTGCTTTCCTGGTGTTAGTCCTGGTATCTCCTCCGAACGGGGCGCAGATGTAGACAAGGGGCAGATAGCCTGCCCTGCCCTCGGCATGGTTTATCGCCTGGTATGGTACCGGGTCCATGTAGCCTTCACTGTTTTTCATTCTCATGACTTGCACCTCCTGACCTTCTTGCCGGGTGTCGCAAAACGCGACACCCTTATCCACCTCATCCGCTTCGCTGGCGGATTCTGCTTCTGCTCGATGAGATCACGAATTATCACCCCATCGATGTTCTGTAATTCGTTCATTGAATTACCTCCTCAAAAATAAATTGGTTGATCGTCTCCGATATGTAGCCTTGGCGGATGGCCTGATCTGACGTTTTTTAAAAAATTTCTCTTAATTTTTTCAGAGCGCGGGAAAGTTTGTGGCTTACACTGCTCTCGCTCATCTGATGCTGACTGGCATATTCCTTTACCGGGACTCCGTCGATTCGTATGGCAATAACGATGTCTGCCCAGTCCGGATGCTTTGGAAGAGCCTCCCTTACACGGCGGCAGGTCTCCGCATCTTCGTCAGAGTCGTAGTCGTCAAAGGTAATGACCAGATTCTCAAGAACATCGAAGTCCGTATCTCCTGGCGCTGGTGTGATGAATCCCTTCTTCCCGTCCAATCTCCTGGCCTTAGGTGTCGGGTCGATATGACGGGTCTCTTTATGCCAGTTGTTGTACTCAGGCTTGTTGAACTTTGCCTCGAACTCCTCCTGGATGTGTTTCTCGTTCTCCTCCTGACTGGCATCAGGAACTTCCTCGATGTCAAGCATTACGTACATGTCTTTAGTCGCCTTCTCGTCAAGCTCGATCTCCTGGTATACGTTCTCGTAACGGATCTTCAGTTTCATGCTGCATTCCTTTCTGCCGGATGTAAGGGCAGCGGAATGCAAAAGGAGTCTGCAGCTGAAGATGACCGCAGACTCCCGCAAGGCCGAAAATGGGCATAGGAAAGTACGGTGGGTGCATCTTCATCCCTGACAAAGCCTTGCTGCTTTGCCTGGAATCTCTATGCATCCCGCCGTCCTAATGGCCATCTCGGACTTTGAGATTAATAATTTTCTTAGAGTGCTGAGCACTCATATGGAGTCAGCGGCGCTGACCTCATATCAATGCTCAGATCAAATATAGGATTTTTTAAGTTCACAAACATAATAAGATAAGATCTCTGTTTTGACCCGGACAGTGGTTGTCCGGTTTTCAGGCACAAAAAAGCCGGACACAAGGGTCCGGTCTTTACTAGACCTTAAACCCTCATGTCCGGCTCTGCTCGCTGCTCCGGGAACTTACTTCTTCCCGTGCGCGGCTATTTGCTCGGTACAACTGATTCTTTTGTGTTTTACTGTAACTGCCATCACTGCCTTGCACCTCGGGCACTTGGCTGTGATGGTCCCTTCCGTGTCAGGATCGATGTCAAAAAGTCTCCACCCGCAGCGGCACCTGACGCTCACCTGATCCTCTGCTGTCGTTTTTCCCATCTTCTTCGTCTGCCTTCCGGCAGGCACCTCCAGCCAAAGGGAAAGTCAGACTGGAAATGCTTGCATCTCTTCTCATCATCTTACTGCACTTTAGTGCAGGTCCTTAATCACCTTGACCGCCACTCCCTGGATCTCGCAGGACTGCACGTAGATATCCTCCATGCTGTCATTCTCCGGATGAAGTCTTACCCGTTTCTTCTCGGGCTCCGGGAAGTAGCGTTTCAGTGTAGCTTCTGTATCCATAAGCGCAACAACGATCTGTCCGGGCTCGGCTGTATCCTGGGCTCTTACAAGCACCAGGTCTCCGGGGCCGATTCCGGCGTTAATCATGGACTCCCCGTCCGCCTTAAGAAGATAAAAAGAACCTCTTCCAAACAGCGAGACAGGAAGATCGACATACTCCTCAATGTTTTCCTCGGCAAACTTCGGGACGCCGCAGGCCACAGCCCCAAGAAGCGGAACGGATGTTCTGCCAGCGTCACCTGCGATCTGCCTCTTGGTCCGAAGGCTGCGGTGACCCCGGTAGTCGATCATCCCCTTGTCTCTCATATACTGGAGATATCTGCTGACTGTCGAATTCGAGAGGTCAGTTCCGTCAGCAATGGCGCGGGTTGTGGGCGATACTCCGTACCTGTGCCAGTAGTTCTCGATGTATTCTGAGATCTTATTAATATACTCTTCCTTCTTGTGCTGCATGATGTCCTTCCATAAACCGTAGACAATTGTCCCACTTACAGTTAAAAGTATACCCCGGGCGAGCCGGGGTGTCAATAAGAAAAAGAACATATATTCTTTGTATTTAAATTTGCACAGTCCATAAATCGGGCAGTGGTTGCCCGCTTTAATAAAAATTTTATTTTTTCTTTTCTCTTGTCTCTCGTATCATTAGTTTCAATCCCACTGCCAAAAGCTGCTCATTGCATTCATCGAAGTCAATCCCCGGGCACTGCTGCAGAAGAAAAAGAAACATGATGTCCCGCTCCGTGGAGCGAAGGCCCTTGTGTGCCGCATCAAACAGTCTCATACTGAGGAAGATCGGAAGTTGCATCCCGATACAGAGCCGAAATAATGTCTCCGTTTTGATTTCCTCCGAAATGTTCTCATCATTTTTATAGCGCCAGATTGTCTTTGGATCATACCCGGCCTCCCAGGCGATTTCTTCCCTCTTTCGACCCGACCACTTGAGAAGTGCATCAAGCGTACCACTGAAAGTCCCGTCCATCTTTACCGAGAGCATGTCCTTGGCATGGGCCTTGAGCACTGCAGCCCGGTCCTCTGCACCTTTAACCTCTTTCGGAAAATCAGCCTGGAAGGTTATCTCCGAGTTCTTGTCCCTGTTCAGGAAGCACTCGCTGTGGTAGAGATTGTTCCTTTCACTCTTTATCGACAGGTCAAATGCCAGGCAGCACCTATCCATATGGTTCCTGGCAAAGTGCGTGAGAGTCAGATTCCCTTCTTCATCTCTTTCGATATACTCAGGACTGTCCAGAACGAAGTGCGCATCGACATAGCGGAAGATTCCCTGGTCAAGCATCTCCCGAATGACCGGATTCACCGCACCCAGGACGGCTGCATCGCGCAGAGATATGGAAAAAGTCTGATTTCTTTCCAGGAAGCCTGCCCTTGCCCTATGAGGCGGGATGTAGCTTCCGTCCACATAGATAAAGGCGCCGGCTGCCTCTGAGAAGCCTGCATCAAGCATCCTGATCTTTGCCGCGGTCCTGGACACCCCAAAGTCAAGAGCAAGCTGGTCGATAAGAGGCTCGATGATGTCGATGAAGTCATAGTCATCTGTCTTCTTGAGGGCGGCAATGTTCTCAGCGATTTTCCTTTTAAAAGCTGGAAGCGGCATCTGGATCCTCGGTGCCAGAGCATTGGCCTGCCACTCCATCCAGTCACGGGAGTCCTTCTTCTCACCCGCAGCTCCGCCCACTACCTTGCATCGAATACTTGAAGCGGAGTCACTGAAGAGGCTCTCCAGGAGAAAGGCTTTTCTGTGAAAGGCCCAGTGAACGCACTCATGGACAACCGTGTTGTTGAAGGCTCCGAGGTTATACTCAAAGACAACATTCGGGTCCACCAGGATGGTGCCTGCCGGAATCTGCTCCTTATAGTAAGAGTCGGTATCCGGACCATAGAGCTCTGCCTCGCAGTCCTTAAAGCAGGTCTGTCCGAAGACAGAGCCGTCCTTTCTGATATGCGCCTGTTTTACCATAAGCCCCATCGAAGCCGCAAGCTCAAGAGGATCCAGGTAACCGGGATTTCTAAGGGTTTTCATAGGGACCCACCACGGAAACTAAATACCTGAAGCTTCAAGCGGTGAAACAGCTCAAGGGTGTCGTAAAACACGACTCCCCTGGACTGTTTTCTTATGCCAGATAAGGCCGTAACGAATCGTTACTCTCTTTGTAAGCTTACCACATCGAGTTCATTATCCACAGTTCTGCTTCCAGATCTTTGTGCAGTTTATGAGCAACATTCTCGTTTGTATCCAGCCCGGTTAGAGTGATTAATGTACGTACCAAAAGAAAACCATATTTCAAGGAGGTATAAACATGAAGGTAAAAATGAATCTAGAAGGAACCACAAGAAAGGCGATGGTAAAGGCCATCAGCGAGATCACCGGCGAGTCACCCGTGTACAAGTTCACCCCAATCTACGCCTTTGAGATTGGCGACATCATCGTTTCAAGATACGGCGAGATCGCCTGCCCGGACGATTCCAACATCATCGAGCGTCTCAAGGAGAAAGGATTCAAGCCTGAAAGCGAGCCTTCTACTGAGCAGGATGTGGTCTACACCGACACAGATCTTTACACCGAGGGTGATGCAGGTCATTTTCATCGAGCTTCCAAACGACCTCTCAGCAGGCGAGCAGGAGGCCCTGAAAGACCTTGTGGCCAGCAAGGCAACGCTGCTCAAGCATTCCGTCAGAGCGGAGGAACTGCCGCTTGAATTCACTGAGGACAAGATCACCTTCCCTTGGTTCCCGGTTCCAGGAAACGGGGATGAGACCACCGCATACATGCAACTTGCCGTTGCCCTGGTAACGATGCCCAAGACTCAGAAGCGGATCACATCCAAGGATCATGAAGTACCAAACGAGAAATACGCTATGCGCTGCTTCCTGCTGCGGCTGGGCTTCATCGGAAATGAGTACAAGACTTCCCGGAAGATCCTTCTTTGGAATCTCACAGTGAACTCAAGCTGGCGGGATGGCGCTCCGGGAAAGAGGCAGTCAGATGAAACAGCTCAGTAAGAAAGACCTCGAGCACCTGCAGGGAATGTTCCCTGTGGGAACTCGGGTAGAACTCATCACAATGAACGACATTCAGGCACCACCCGTAGGCACATGCGGGACTGTCCAGTATGTTGACGCCCTTGGGGACATAGGCATTCTATGGGATAACGGGTCGAGACTGTCCATCGTTTTGGAGGCTGGTGACCAGATAAGGCGTGTGTAATATTCACAGTTTCGACTCTTTGATCATTGGTACATATATTTCAAAGCTCAGCTTGGTATCCAGACTAGCCAGAGTGATATATGTACATGCAAAAGAGATACCCACACGGATGATAAGAACATGAGAACCTTAGATAATGACTACAGAACATACGCAGAGCTTAAGGCAGCATTCACCGAGGCAGAGAGCGCAAAGGATGAGGCAAAGCAGGCCAAGATCCGAAATGCTTACGAGGATCTTAAGGAAGGCAAAGCCTACTCAAACCTGATCAGCCTTTACACCGACATGAAGAGACGCGGCAACGAATACATCGACCTGGCAGACTGCTACAGCTACCAGGATGAGGAAGCCTTGATCAAAAGCTTCCAGACCTACGGGATCGACCACTTTACCTTCTCCTCCAGCTGGAGCAGCGCGGTTGAAGGCGCATGGAAGTTCCAGGAAGCCAGCTGCAAGCCTGAGGGCCTGGTCGAGATCAACGGCCAGAACGAGATCTTCATGAAGGATGGAGAGTTCGAAAAGAAGCACGCATACCTTTTCAGCGTGTAATCCTCTAAAAAATGTAATACACACTATTTAGTAGGTAAGAGACCCGCCACGGGAAAAATATTCCGTAGCTGGTCTTTTTCATCTTGGCAAATACGCTGAATCATCGTCGTTCAGCTCATAATAATACAGAGAGGCCACAGTGGTATAGGGACTATATTTCTTCTTTAGTCGATTAAAGCGTAACTCGCTTAAAGTGTTGAAACCGTGTGCCTTAATGATTCCGTTTTTTAGGGCAACATCTTGATAACAGAAGATATTGAGTCGACCAAGTGTAAATTCTGCTATCATTTCCGCAGTCCAGCGTCCTACTCCTTTTATTTGCATCAAGTATTGCACCACCTCTTCATCCGACATGGACTTTAATGAAGAAAAATCATATTTCCCAGAAATGACCCCGTTGGAAAGTTCATGTATTGCTGTTGCTTTAGGGCGTGAGATACCGCAAGATCTAAGTTCATCTACCGTAATGGGGGCTAGACGTTCAGCTGTAATTTCCTCAAATTTATTACGAAAACGGTTATTTAATACCTTGGCAGCTTTATTTGATAACAACTGCCCGATAATATGTTCCACTAGCGATGAAAAAATATCCGTGTTTTTCCCGCGGTCTATGTGCCCATAGTGATCTATTAGTCTGCTCATTATTTTATCTTTTGAAGCGACATACTCCATTTCGGACTCTGTGTAACTTATCAAGTCTATCTCTCCTTAATATCTTTTTTTTTGCACTATGAATATTCGACATCGTACGTGCTGTACATTTTATATGCAATCTGATATATTTAATTTATCACATTTTTTATGATAGGAGATTGTAATATGTCAGATTTTATCATCGATGAATTCTATGAAGAAATGAAGCATGTTTCTTTTGATGCATATGGTATCTTAGACTCAAATGACATGATTCACACTTTGGGAACAGATTCAAAGATAATTGGTCGAATCTTTGAAATGATTACTGAGCCAGTTTTACGAAAAATAGCTGATAGGCATAATCTTCAGTTGAAGACACCAGAAGCTCAGACCGTTTACCCAGACTTCGTATTAATGGAAAATGCACAGTCAAAGAAAAAAATCGCAATTGACGTAAAGACCACATATGTGGATACCCCCAATTCCACCATTAAATTTACTCTTGGTTCGTTCGGCTCATATATGAGAAACAATACGAAGAACATAGAATATGAATATACAGATTATATCAAGCACTATGTTATTGGATTTGTTTACCAAAGAAACGATCTGGCCCAGGAAAGTAGAGTATATAACTTTGCTGATAGAAATCAGATCACATTTCCTTACAAAAACGTAAGATATTTCATTCAAGAAAAATACAAGATAGCTGGTGATAAGCCCGGATCTGGCAATACAGAGAATATCGGATCATTC
>JBJFHK010000087.1:0-2851 GCA_051893535.1 Eubacterium sp.
TCTTTTCTTTCCTTCTGGTAGAGCTTGGATACGGCAATCTGCTTCCGGTAGGCGTCCCGGTTGTCTCTCAGAATGCCATGTACGGTTGTTCCATGCCGGAGTGCCTCTTTCTGTACATCTTTATAGATCCCGTTGGTTTTCATATCGCTTTCCATCTTGCTGATGTAGCTGTCCAGTTCAGCATTTGTCACACGAATGCCCTTCTTACGCGCTTCTTTAGAAAGTGCCATGGAGGCAATATATGTCTCTGATGCCTGCATAAACGCCTGGCGCGGCGGCAGTCCGCGATGCTGCAGCCCCTGTGCCATGATATAGATCTGCGCATACTGTACGGCACCGCGCTTCCTCATCTCATGTTCCCTGCAGTGCGAAGAAACGAATCCCTTTACAGCCGATTTATTCGATGAAGACGACGTATCTTCCGCAGCGCTCTGGCTTCCGCACCCACAGCATAAAAACAGAAGCGCAAAAAGCGAAATCAGACATGCACACACTCTCATAAAAGTCCCGGTCCGGCCATGCTGATTCTCAAAAAACGATGTCCTGACGTCCCCCATACTGTTCATTCCTCTCCTGTGATTTCCATTACACAGACCATTCCGCTTCTGCAGCGGCGAGGCCTGCGTTTTCCCTTACTTCCTGCTTCCATTTACATCATTTATATCCATTATATCGGATTTTACAGCGCAATTCGCTTATGTGAAGAAAATTTCATTGACACTGCACACAGCCTTCTATACAATATGTAGTGCAAATAAATTTTACACAACTGATTAAAGTTCCCGATTGAGGGCATCAGTAAACATAGTACTTGCTCAGTCTCTCGCCGGATACATTCTCATACAGAAAGTATTCCGGCTGACATGACATATGAACCGGCCGGTTTTCCGGCTGTATACAAAAAGTAAGGAGAGGAAAAAATGACACATTCATACAGAACCATCGGAACATGTTCCACACAGATTGATTTTGACCTGGAAGGCAACCGCGTATATAACGTGCAGTACACAGGCGGATGCAACGGAAACCTTCAGGCTGTCGGCCGCCTGGTTGACGGAATGACGGTAGACCAGATCGAAGACAAACTGAAGGGAATTCACTGCGGATTCAAGCAGACCTCCTGCGGGGACCAGCTTGCCGTCGCCGTACGTCAGGCCTATGAACAGGAACAGCAGGCAAAATAGAAAAATGCCTGCTCTGACTCAGATAATGTATATTTAACGGAGGAAAAACCATTATGGCTGATAAACATATACACGCGCCACTGGCCAAACCAGTCCACACCGGCTCAAAATACGACTGCCTGCGCCTGGGAAATCAGCTCTGTTTCCCGCTCTACGCATGCTCCAAGGAAATCATCCGCCGCTATAAGCCGCTTTTAGACCAGCTGGATCTCACCTATACCCAGTACATCACCATGATGGTTCTCTGGGAACACGAATCCATGACCGTAAAAGAGCTCGGTGAATACCTGTACCTGGATTCCGGCACCCTGACCCCGGTCCTCAAGAAGCTTGAGAGCAAGGGCTACCTGACCCGCCAGCGCAGCAGGGAAGACGAACGCAGCCTGATCGTCACCATCACCGACAAAGGGCAGAAGCTGCAGGATAAAGCCCTGAACGTTCCAGAACACATCCTGGAATGCGTCGACCTGCCGGAAGAAGACGCGAGAAGGCTGTACTCCCTGCTTTACGAGGTGCTGAACAGCTTCCGGGAGCAGAAGTAGACAAATAAGAGAAACAAACAGATAAAAAAGTACAGATAAGGTAAAACGAGGCTTGGGTATACAACATACCCAAGTTTTTTAATGACCGGATGATCGACTGAACTATAATTGATTCCTGAAACCAGGACAAACAACACATATACCGTATCATAATCATGATTGTAAAATTGACGCGGTCGGGAAACCGGTCCGACTACATGGAAAAAACGACTATTAACAGAGCATATCATATACTTTCCTATGCCTTCGATGCACTGTTGTAAATATACTGTATATACCTCGCTCTGCCAGCTTCTTTTCTTCGGATAACCGTCTCATTTCATCCATGATCCGAAATCAATTTCTGAAATTCGGATGATCGCAAAAATCACCGGTCATCCGAACTTATCTTTTTTTAAATGTACTATTGTTTATACATGTCACTACAATTTCAAGTCCCAAAAGGTTTCACAAGGCAAATGTTCTTCATTGTCTTTCATTTATTTCCATTATTTTCCATTTACTTTCCCGACAGACAACCTGCATCACAAGATTTCTGTATTGGAAATAAACGGATTCAGATATTTCTCTATAATCAAGATGTATATCCGAACCCTTCAGCACCGGAAAGTTCGGATATATTTCCATTTTTCCGTCCATCCGAAAGGTAAAAACATTCTTCGGATGGACGGCCGAAACGATCGGATTTCCGAACTGTTCAACCGGGTACTGTCGGAAATCCGTCCGATTTTTTTCACAACTGCAGATCTGCTGAACCCACGGCATTCCTCTTCTGGCTGGCCATTTCGCCTCCACAGGCACGCTGCCGTTTCTGCAGTTTCAAATCTGTCATCCCTGTCAGACAGCCCGGCACCGCTATCTCGTCAGCAGCTTGGCGTCAGCTTTTGCCTGGAAACTGGCGTCATCGATGATGAAGCGTTCATGCTCGCCTTCACCGATAAGTCCTGCCTCGTCATAAGCTTCGACATGGAAAGTCAGTTTTCTGCGGTCGATGGCGATCAGCTCGGAAGTACAGCGGACACGGAGGCCGACTGGTGTGGATGCCACGTGTTTGATGTTCATCATGGTTCCAACCGTTCCCTGTCCCTCTTCAAGGCAGTCTGCAACGGAACGGTAAGCGGTTTT
>JBJFHK010000088.1:0-2796 GCA_051893535.1 Eubacterium sp.
ATTTCATTTGTTGTTCCTGCTTCTACAGCCAGTGTCTGGCACTCTCTGCCACGATAACTTTCGCCTTTTATCATGAATACTCTGGCTCTATCGAAAATCCTGTCCAGCGTTGCCAGAAGGTCATCCTTTCCATCGAAGAATTCCTCCAACTGGGAAGGCTGCCGATTACTGGTAAAGATCATTGTGCTTGGGCTCTCCTTGGCATACCGCCGGTCGATCATATCAAAAAACATCATTGTATTCTCATGATCGAAATGGCACCGCCCAATCTCATCGATAATCAGACAAGCCGGTTTCACAAGGCTGGTGATGACCCGCGATTCACGGCCGTCTTTTCTTGCCGCGGTGAACTTATCATTCAGTTCTGATGCCTTGAGGAAGTACGCTTTCATCCCGGCCTGGCAGCATTTATACCCGTACGCTTCTGCCAGATGGGTCTTTCCTACACCTGATGGGCCAATGAATGCAATGTTTGCCCCGGAGTATACTTCAGACAGGGCAGACAGTTTCTTTAGTGATTCTGCATCCTGTCCGTGAATTCTGCTTAAGTCATAGTTGTCAAATGTTTTAGGGGCCTTCAGTGGCAGACGGCTGAGTTTCAGGAGTGTCTGAATGACTGTGCTGTGCTTCTTTTTTGCCATGTAATCGAAGAACTTTCCAACCGCCTGCAGCTGCTCTTCACCGACGTTCTCCCTGACGGCAAGAGCGGCCAGTTCCTTACCCGAAAAGTCTATGTGGAGGGTCCCGGCGTCGGACGTTATCCTGTCGTAAATGATTTCGTCCATGGTCAGGCCTCCCTGTCGAAGTTAAAACGGTCAAACGCACTGCTGTGCTCCGGCGCGGATGACTGGTGCATGTGGACTTTCACCGGCATTGTCGGATATTCCTCCGGCTGCTCCTTGAACTGGTCTTTGCAGTAACTGTCCCGGCGGTTCCATGTAACGTCATGTTTGACGAGCAGATGGCGGAGATCGTCAGAGTAAATGAACAGGGTATATCCGTCCCTGCCGACGCGGCACACCTTTGAAGTGTACCGGTAGGGCACTCCAAAGCGGCGTCCCTCGAAATTAACGAATCCATCGAAGGAAATCCTTCGTTCAACGAAAAGATATTTCCGCACTTCGTCAGTCATGATCAGATTGTGTGCTGTCGCCATGCAGTGTCTTGCATGCTCATGCGCAGGCGTGCAGTCAACACAGGCATGATAGGTATTATCCTGTTCGTCACACCATTTCAGCGCCTCATAATTCAGATCCGTGATATCGCCGAAAGTGCGCCCATTGACAAATGATTCCTTAACAAAACGGATCAGGCGTTCCACAGCACCTTTGGTAAACGGATGTCTTGGCCTGCACAGTTTTGTCCTGAAACCGACGTCTTTCATAAAGGCTTCATAATCATGATTCCAGATCGGGTGCCCGTCGGCATCCCTGCCACTGACCACACTCTTCATGTTGTCTGTCAGCACATACTCCGGAACACCGATATGGCAGAAAGCATGGATCATGCCAATAAACAGGTTTTCCTGTTTCGCATTCGGGAAAAATTCCACATATCTTCTTCCGCAGTGATGGCACATCATTGCAAAACACGCTGCGCGGTACGAAGTATCCGCTCCTGTGTCAACCTTTACAAATCCCCAGTCCATCTGGAACTGCTCGCCGGGAGGCGTCTGATAGCGGCGGCCCCGGTTTCCTTCACTGGATACCGTCTCACGCATGGCAGGCAGAAGGTACTGATGGTTCCGGATGTAATGCTTGATCTGGGTTTTGCCTCCGGAATATCCCAGTTCCAGCAGCTTCTTATAAACTGTATTGGAATTCTTGACATTCTTTTTCAGAAGGCCGTTGATAACTCCGGTATATCCCGACAGAACGGTGGTATGTCTCTCTTTTCCGGTATTGCCGTGCGGCTTTACGACAAAGCCGTCCTTCTGGATCCGACGCAGCCTGCCCCGCGATATTCCGGTCATTCTTTCCAGTTCAGCCAGATTCACATCAGAAATTTTGAAGCCTTCTCCGTGTTCCTGCTTCATCTGCTCCAGTGCTTGTGTTATAGTTTCTTGTAGACTACTGCGTTCTTCATCAGTCATATTCCTCCAATCCTCATTGATGCGTTAGCACCATCATTATAGGATCAGGAAGTCAGATGAGATGCAGTAGTTTTCAATTATGGCTGAAATAATCCGTCTGAAATTGGCTGAAATAACCCGACGCAAAATTGGCTGATTTAGCCCGCCCCTAACACAGGCAAAGCCGCCGGTAGCTGGCCATTAGTTAATGGCTGTAACAAGTAAGAGTAACAGGAAGAAGGGTGAGTCAGGAAATAATTCGCCCTCTACTTTACAATAATAGTTGTTAGTGTATAATTTTTTCGATTTTTTTAAAAATTTAAGTTGTAGATGGATGAATTTGCCTGTATTCTCTTGGAGTACAAAGATAAAACTCTTTAAATTTTTGGGCATAGTATGCTGGTGAATCAAACCCACATTCCTCTGCTACAACAGAAATGTTTTTATCCGGGTGTTCTGTTAGTACAGATGCACTTTGAATCAATCTGTATTTCAGCAGATATTGAATAGGGGATTCTCCTGTGATTTTTTTGAAACAGCGAAGGGTTTCTCTTTCACTGATATTTACAGTTTCCGCAATATTGGAAAGCGTTATACGTTCTGAATAATGCTTCTCTATAAAAGATAGGATTGCAGTTACCCGAACAGAATTTATGTTCTGATGAACAGGCGAGCCATTCAGCGCAGGTTTTAATTCGGAATATAGCGTCAACATAATATGACTA
>JBJFHK010000089.1:0-2762 GCA_051893535.1 Eubacterium sp.
GCATCCACCGGATTGCTGTTGACTCTCTGAACGATGTGTTCCGCGTAGCGGTCTTCTTTCTTTTTCAGCTTGTGCTTGCTTTTTGCCAGAGCCTTATTCCGCTCGCCCAGGCTCTCCATTCTGGAAATCTTGTTCAGGTCCTTCTGGACATCGTGGGCGGTGTCACGGGCGTCTTTCAGAATCCTTCTGGCCTGTCTCCTGGCTTCCACCAGAATCTCGTCCTTTTCTTTCTCCAGACGCTTCTTTTCCTCTTCAAAGCGCTGCTTCTCTTCCTTCATGGAAGCGTAGATCTTATCTGCCTCCCGGCGTTCGTCTTCTGCCTTGCGGCGGTCTTCATCGATGGCGGAAATGACATCCTCGAACTCCAGATCGCCTGTTTCGATCATCATGGAAGCCCGGTCGATAATCCTCTTGGAAAGACCCAGCTTTTTCGAAATCTCGAAAGCGTTGGACCTGCCCGGCACACCGATCATCAGGCGGTAGGTCGGGCTCAGGGTCTCCACGTTGAATTCCATAGACGCATTCTCCACATCTTCACTGGACAGGGCGTATTTCTTCACCTCGTTGTAATGGGTGGTCGCCGCGGTCGTGGCTTTTCTCTGCCGCAGTTCTTCCAGAACCGAAACGGCAAGGGCCGCACCTTCCGTCGGGTCGGTTCCGCCGCCCAGCTCATCCAGCAGGACCAGGGTTCTCTGGTCTGCCTTTTTGGTGATGAACACGATGTTCTTCATGTGAGAAGAGAAGGTGGACAGACTCTGCTCGATGCTCTGTTCATCTCCGATATCGGCAAAAATATACTGGTAAATCGGAAGCCGGCTCTCAGAAGATGCCGGAATGTGAAGGCCGCTCTGGGCCATCAGCTGCAGAAGTCCGATGGTCTTCAGGGTCAGTGTTTTTCCTCCGGTATTCGGTCCGGTGATAACCAGGGTGTGGTAAGACCCGCCCAATTCCACGGAAACAGGAACGGCCTTTTCCTGATCCAGAAGCGGGTGTCGGGCCTCTTTCAGAACCAGAGGGCCGCCCGGCCGGATTTCCGGTTCCGCCGCCTGCATCCTGCAGCTGAGCTTTCCCTTGGCCATGATAAAGTCCAGTTCCGCGATCAGCTCCTGATTATGCTGGAGATCGATGCCGACTTCTCCCACGTGCTCAGACAGGTCTCTCAGGATTCTCTGGATCTCTTCCTGTTCAGAAAGCTCCAGTTCTTTCAGTTCATTATTCATGTCGATGATGACCTGAGGCTCAATGAAAAGGGTCGATCCGGCCTTGGACTGGTCATGGACGATTCCCGGAAATCTCGATTTATGCTCGCTCTTTACCGGGATGACATATCGTCCGTCACGCATGGTGACGATGGAATCTCTAAGATAGGGCTGGTTGGAAGCGCTTCCGGCGATTTTCTCAAGCCGCCTTCTGATCTGTTCATTGACCAGCTGAATGTTTTTACGGATCTGGTACAGTTCCCTGGACGCACGGTCGGCGATTTCATCTTCCGACAAAATGCAGCGGGAAATGTCGGATTCCAGCTGGGGATGAAGCCGGATCAGTTCGACCAGTTCCCGGACATGCGGGAGTTCAGGAAGATCTCCCTTCATAAAGCTGACCACCTGCTGGGCGATTCTCAGGTCCGTCTGGACCTGCAGGAGCTGACGGGTTGTCAGAATGCCGCCCTTCCTGGCCAGACTGACAGCATCAGAGATGTTATAAAGGCCTTCTGTCGGCAGGGCTCCTTTACGCACAATAAGGTCAACCGCTTCTGTGGTTGACCTCAGTCCTTCTTCTATGTTCCGTCTGTCGCTGCCCGGCGTGAGATGTTCAGCCATGGCGCGTGAAAGCTCCGATCCGGTTTCTTCCATCAGCATGGCGGTGATTTTATGATATTCCAGAATTTCAAGTACTCGTTTATTCATAGGCAGTGTCTTTCTGTATCCTTATTTTTCCTTCTTCTCGTCGCTGCCGGAAGAAGATTTCCCGGTCAGACCGTTCTGATTCATCTTCTCCAGTTCACTCTTCAGCTGGATGTTTTCCATCTGCAGGTCAAAAATGGAATTCTCGTACTCCGCGCATTTCTTTTCCAGGTCGCGGCGCACGGTCTGCTCATTCTGGCGCTCCGATTTCATCTTTTCCATCTGGTCTTTCGCCTTGACATAGGAATCTTTTGCCTCGTCCATGGCCCGCAGATACTGTTTACTGTCATTGACGGCCTTTTCCTTCTCTGTGCGCAGACGGTCCATTCTGGACAGCAGGTCAAAATACTCTTCTGCAATATTCAGACAGGTAAGAGCCGGCACACCGCTGAAAGATCCTCCGCCAGCGACCTTGGAAATCAGCTTCATCTTCTCGTCTACGTAAGATGCGATCTTTTCGATTTCCTCCGGCGTCTTATCCCCGGTTATGCTGTATTCCTGTCCGAAGATCCTCACTTTTACACTGTCTGCCATACTGCATCCACCTTCATCATTATGTCCTCAGGGCGCTGCCCCGCAAACTCATCATTTCAAATATTACTTCTTATTTCCCGCGCACGGCCTCATACATCAGAATGGCCGCGGCTATGCTGGCGTTCAGGGATTCCAGTCCGCCCCGCATCGGGATCGTTACGCGCACATCCGCCGCATCCAGGAATTTCTGCTCCACACCGTTTCCTTCATTTCCGATTACCAGCGCCGTCTTTTCTGAAAGTCCGGCTTCATAGTAGGGAAATTCTCCATGGACATCCGTCACGGCAATTTTCTTTCCCAGGCGGTGGGCCAGATCTGCTGCGC
>JBJFHK010000090.1:0-2747 GCA_051893535.1 Eubacterium sp.
AAAGCCGCTGCAAAGCTGTCCGTCAAGAGCATCAAGCCGGCAAAGGCTTCCAAGAAGCTGACTTACAAGTCTAGCAACACCAAGGTTGCCACTGTTTCCAAGAGCGGCATTGTAACGGGTAAGAAAAACGGAACCGCAACGATTACGGCAACATCCGCAGTAAATAAAAAGGTTAAGGCTTCCATCAAGATCAAGGTGAAGGACGTTAAACCGACAGCAATCACACTGGATCAGCAGTACGTTTCCTTCAAGGGCACAACCAGACTGACTTATTCCATCGGCAAGGCCATTTACGATAAGGGTGAAACATGGACCTCTTCCGACCCGACAACCGCAACAGTAAACTCCAAAGGTGTCGTAACTGCAGTCAAAGACGGAAAAGCGGACATTACCGTCAAGAACAATGAAACCGGACTCACGGCAGTCTGCACAGTCACCACTGGCATGAACGGAATCAGCGCCAAAGAAGTAAAGTCCATCGCGGACAACAAGACATCCGGCTGGAAGCTCATCGATGTCAGAGCTGCTGCTGATTATGCAAAAGGCCACGCAGACGGAGCAGTCAACGCAGACATGGACGCATTCGTAAAATCCGAATCTGCTCATGCACAGGCACTCGCCGCAATCCAGACAGCCATTAAGGGCGACCCGGCAGGAACAAAGTACGTCGTTCTCTGCTACTCCGGAAACGCATATGCAAGAAAGGGCTACAGCCTCCTCAAAGAAGCAGGCATCAGCGAATCCAACATCTACAACCTGGCAGGCGGATACAAGGCATACGATGCCCTGACCGCAGCAAAATAAGCAGGCACGATGTTAAGGGCAGTTTTCAACAGCAGACACCGCTCCGCAGAGTATGGGAACTGCTGGCTGCCTATTGAAACTGGAGCCTGAACGATTACAATTTTAAAAGATGAAGCCGGTGCCGGAGGCTGCAGACGCAGCTCCGGCACCGGCTTTCATTTATACAAGATACCGTATTTCAAACACACGTGCTTCAGATACCTGTATCGCAAACACCCGTACTTCAAAAAACTGGAACGCCGTACAAGCACGGAAAACGGACAGGCGATAACGGGCGGCAGATTCAGATGGCGGGGCGGAACACGTGTGTATACTGAATACGTAAATCTGTTCTACCGCTGCGGTATTCTAAGATTTGATAACCTGGTCAAGGTATTCTGTCGTCTGCCATGGTCATCCGTTTTCGTATGTGCAGACTTAAAAATTGAAAGACAGGTAATTTTCATCCCATTTGAAAACACCACCAAAACGACAGATCCGCGTCCATGCTCTCTCCCGGACCGCAATGTGATGATTCTGTGAAGAATTTTCTTCCGGTTCGTCGAAATGCTGTTTTTTCAGGAAAGCGCAGAACCGAATATCTATGCATAGCGCGAAAACACGATACAGTACAGCACTCCTTGTTGCAGTTTTCAGTTTTTATATCCCATAAGCACAATTATGTCCATTCAAAACGGAATCATGACGAGAATTTCTTGCTTTACTTTGCGGACTCATGAAATCTGCCGGGGAAAACCCGCTCCTTTTCACCTTGGGCGGGTTATATTTATCTGACAATTCGACATCTGTGAAACCATGAGTCTGCAGAAAATATAATAATCACGATTTAAACGAACCAGAAAAATACAATCTCGCATACAGCATAAATACATACAGGATGCAGAATAAATATACATAAATCGTGTTTTCTGCATCCCCATCCCGACTAAGAATCCATGACTGCATCCGGCAGCTGCTGCGATATTCGCTTGAAGTTCTCCATCTGCCCGTCCGGCCACCACACGCACAGCCGGCACGGCGTGTATGCAGTATACCCCAACTTCTGTTCCCGTTTTCTGATCATCACTGTCCTTGCGGCTTCACACACAGTGGGCGCACATAGCATGTATGCAGTATACCTCAGCTTTTATTCCCGTTTTCTGATCATCTCCCCTGTTTACTGACCTTCGCCGCCACTGCAGCCCCGCCCCCGTTTGGCTGGAAAACACGGCTGCGAAGCCAGCCAGCGATTGTGTATCGAAGTGTCACACAAAAACGCTGCCCGCCTGAGCAGCAGAGACGCTGTTAAAGAAGGGCTGGGCGGGCAGCGTATGGATTAATTGTATAACGAGAGGGCGCTGTGCCCTCTCGAGTTATCCGATTAATCGATCATCTGTATATTATCCAAAGAAACGCATCAGACCGTTATACAGATACGGATAGGTCTGCATGTAGCTGTGGGTGTGTCCCTGCCAGGAATAGAAGGTGATGTTTCCCTTGCTGAAGTCCGATGCCGGGTCGGCCCAGCTGAAACCGGACTGCTTGCTGAGGTCTTTCGCCTGCATTTCAGTGCCCCGATTCATCATGTCTGCCGTTCCCGTCGCCGCGAATACATAAACCTTCTTTCCGGCAGCCTTTTTCTTCACGCCGGCAGCAATTTCCTTTGCGCTGCTCTGGCTCTGGGCCTCCTCATAGCCGCCGGAACTTGCGTAATAGTACATCGGCATGCTCATCGGCAGATAGTACTGGAAGACATCGGCATAATTTTTCAGCGCACGCCAGGTGGCACAGCCGCCCATGGAGAATCCGCCGATCGCCCGGTGCGCCCTGGATGCCGTCAGTCCCTCTTCACTCGTGGAAGACGCGTAAGTAGAATACTTTGACTCCACATACGGCGCCAGATTCTGCACGATCTCCTTGCTTACGGTGTCCAGCTGTCCATAGTAATAATTGCCGTAAACCGA
>JBJFHK010000091.1:0-2727 GCA_051893535.1 Eubacterium sp.
AGGCTCCGGTGGAGCCTGGAGCAGTGAGTGCGGCGAAGCGCCGGCAGAGCGCGAGCCGGGATGGGGAAGGGGCCCCAGCCGGACTCTCCTCATTAACCTAGATAAAAATCTGAAGAATCTTTACTATCGATTAGGAGGAGAATCGATTAATAAACTCCTCATCTCGGGAGACCTAGCCTTGCGACTGGCAAGCTGCGAAGCAGCGCAGACAGAGCAATGGCAGGTCCCCTGTCAGGCCTGCCGCAGAGAGCAAGCCGAAGGCGCAGCTCGATGCGCTGCAGGCTACGGCCTTTTAAATCAATCAGCATGACACGCAGTTCGATCAGCGAGCGGAACGTTGTAATGGAGTTGCCCTCATCCGCACAAGTGGAACACGCTGTGCGGATGAAACAAGATGACTAAGGGGAACTCCTTATGCTGACGCCGTCCAAGAGCAGAAGCGAAGCGCACTGCGATTGGTTAACGGCGTGTCGTATATACCGGATTACTGTGGCAGGGTTGTACGCGAGTAATGATTTCCAGCAGTGAGTGCGGCGAGGCGCCGGCAGAGCGCGAGCCGGGATGGGGCGCAGTAAGCTTTCTGCATGGAAAAGTTTACGATATTGAGCCATATTTTATTGGAAAAGTTCAATATATACGCCGATATTTGACTGGAAAAGTTCAATGTATATGCTAAAATCAATATAGAAAAGTTAAATCATATGTATTGGAGGAAACTATGAAGCGGCTTCTGAAAAAGGATATTGTGAACTGGATGCAGAATGGCAGAACGGCACTGCTGCTGACCGGAGCCAGACAGACTGGAAAGACTTATCTGATCCGGGAGTGTCTGCAGGAAGCTGACCTTCCCAGTATAGAGATCAATTTCATACGTGACCGTGAGATTCTCAATTTGTTTCAGAATGCGGACAATGCGGATGATATTTTGCGTCGGATGAGCCTTGTATATGGAAAACAGATGATTCCGGGAAAGACGATCATTTTTCTGGACGAAGTGCAGGAAGATAAGAATATCCTGACGGATATGAAATTTCTTGTAGAAGACGGAAGATATCGTTACGTGATGAGTGGATCATTACTGGGGATCGAGCTGACGGATTTAAGATCTGCCCCGGTCGGCTATCTGCAGGTACTGGATCTTTATCCGATGAATCTGGAAGAGTATTTTCTGGCGTTAGGCATGCCGGACCAGACGATGGAGATGATACAGGAATGCTTCGAAAAGCGGAAACCTGTTGATGATTTCATTCATAAAAAGCTTATCAATGCATATTACCTCTACCTTATTACGGGAGGTATGCCGCAGGCGCTCAAAACATATCTGGAGACAGAAAATCTGGAGAAGACGCAGGATATTCAGCGTGCTATTATCCGCATGTACGATCAGGATTTCACGAAATACGAGAAGAACGACCGGCACAGGCTCAGACTTCGCGAAATTTATGATGCGGCTCCATCTGAACTCTCAGAAAAGAACAAACGCTTCCAGTTGAATCATCTGGGTTCTGGCATGAGTTATGACAGGACGGAAAATTCTTTTCTCTGGCTGAAAGATGCTGGTGTGGTTCTTCCTGTGTACAATGTCACACAGCCAACGATACCATTGCTGAGCAGTACGAAGCGAAATCTCTTCAAGCTCTTCCTGTCTGACGTAGGACTTCTTACAGCACAGTATTCTACTGAAACACGCATACGAATCCTGAACCAGGATGCTGCTGTTAATAATGGTGGATTGTTTGAAAACGCGGTTGCGCAGGAACTGTTTTCCCACGGCTATCGCGTCTGGTATTTCAACAGCAAAAAGCAGGGAGAAATCGATCTGATGATTGAGCAGGGGGAAAGAGCACTTCCAATCGAAGTGAAATCGGGGAAAGATTATACCCGTCACTCTGCTCTGAATAATATCCTTGCAGACAAAAATTATCAGATCCCGGAAGCGATCGTCTTCTCATCCGGGAATGTCTCTGTGCAGGGAAAGATCGTGTATCTGCCAATTTATATGAGCGGATGTATCAGGAGGAAACAACTGGCGAATCCGTACTATCATCTGGATCTGTCTGGTCTGTGGTGATTGAAGGAACGGATACGATCGTGAGAATGGCCGCCATCGGAAAAGATGGATTGACCGGTGACTTCATGGATGCCATTTCCGGCGGCCTGCTTTCTATGATATCGAATAATGTGGATGCATTTTCTGACAGCGATGAATAATAATGGCGGGGCTGCTGCATGATGCTCAGACAAGCGTGATGCAGCAGCTCCTTGCGCTTTATCTTTTGTCTGCCACTACCAGGTCAGTGCCTGCAGAAGGCGGTCTGCATCTTCTTTTTTATCAGCGAAACTTGTCTTTCCAGGAAACAGATGTATAATTAAATTAACTCGGTTAAAACCGAGTCGGAAAGGACCGAGTAAATATGAAATTCATTGGAAGATCAGAAGAACTAAAAAAATTAAATAAGATGCTGGCAGCAGATGGTGCACAGATGGCGCTGATCTATGGACGAAGGAGAGTCGGTAAAAGTGAGCTGGTGAAGCAATTCCTGAAAGATTCCGGAGTGAAGAGCATCTATTATGAATGCAGACAGATAGCAGAAGAATCGAACACGCAGGGAATCAGCGAAGTTGTCTCTGAAGCACTGGGACTTCCAGAATTGGGATATACGTCCTTTGAACGTCTTCTTGATTTCGTATTTTCTCAGGCAGAAGATGAACCGATTATTTTTGTCT
>JBJFHK010000092.1:0-2719 GCA_051893535.1 Eubacterium sp.
AAGGATCTGTATTAATAAAACCAGATAGAAATAAAATGCATAGCTTTACCACTTTGCTCCAGTTATAAAAATGAGATATAAACATAGAAAAGACGGCCCGGGGAGTTTCGATGCCCCCGGGCCGTTTTTAACTTTTGTAAATGATGAAGGGTGTGCCCCTTCACTTCTCAACATTTACTCCTGTTATGTACGTTTCTCATCTATATCTGATATCACTGCAGCCGTGTCCGTATGCTTTCATGCACGTCATACACTTAGCGGCCGAAACTCAGCGTGCAGGCGCTGCCGGCATCTGCCTCACGGCCGCCGGCCAGATCTTCCCCCTGGCCGCTTCCTTTTGTCAGCACCACCAGACCCATGTCATCGTCATCAAAATCCGCGACATGATCCTCTTTCTGAAAATATTCTTCCATCCATGTCTTCACATCCTGTGAAACCGGCTCGTCGAAGGTAAACGACTGCCCGCCCCCTCAGGAATCGTGCATATGCATGTACAGATTAAACTGATCCATCAGCGTCCGTTTTAAATACGCCACCTCTGAAAGCGGCAGCATCACCCTTCTCTGTTTCATCTATCCCAAGCCTCCCGGCAAATCCTTTTCTATAGCAGAATTGATAATTTCTATAACCATTTATTGACAGCATCGACGCCATTTAAACGTTCGGGACAAAATAAAAAAACGCAGGAGATTCTTATATTTATTGAAAGCCTGTACACAAAATGCGCCGCCCCTGCACGGACATGCAGAATAATTAAATCCAGGGGGGTACGCTGATAAATACATCAAAAAAGGAAAACAGCAGATCCAGACGCCGCTGAATCAAAACATAAAAAAACTCTGAACCACATCCGCAGTTCAGAGTTATTCGTTGGTATCGGATCAGGGGATCGAACCCTGGACTCAGCCGTGAGAGGGCTACGTCTTAACCACTTGACCAATCCGACATATCTTAAGTTTTACGCAATCTTCAAAAGAACTTTTCAATCAGGCGCTCTTGAAAACTGACGAATATTATAATACACGGAAACATGTCTCTTGTCAACAGCTTCTCAGGAATTATTTTAAAAAAATTATTCTGGATTCTTTATCCATAAAAGAGTACAATAAATTCATATCGCATATTGTGATATGAACACAAAATTCGCCATTATGACGTTGTTTTTTACAAATTGGAAAAGGAGATTGACCAATGATGAAATACAGAAGCACCCGCGGTGAGCGGCAGGAACTGACTTCTGCAGACGCAGTCATCCGCGGCCTGGCATCCGACCGCGGTCTGTACGTGCCTGAAGAGATTCCCGCACTTCCGTTTGCAATAAAGGATATGCTGGACCAGCCTTACACTGCTTTCGCAGAAAAAGTGATCGGCGCATTCTTCGATGACTATACAGAAGAAGAAATTCACTCCTGTGTTCAGCATGCATACACCAATACCTTTGAAGCTGAAGAAATCGTACCGGTAAAACACGCCGGCGATGCATGGTTTCTGGAGCTTTACCACGGCCGCACAGCCGCATTCAAGGACATGGCCCTGTCCATTCTTCCTTATCTGCTGACCACAGCCGTAAAAAAGCAGCATGACGACCATAAAATCTGCATCCTGACCGCAACTTCAGGCGACACCGGAAAAGCCGCCATGGCGGGATTTGCTGACGTTCCGGGCACCGAAATCATCGTCTTCTACCCGAACAACGGCGTCAGCCAGGTACAGGAGCAGCAGATGCGCACCCAGGAAGGAAAAAATGTCCATGTCTTCTCCATCGAAGGCAACTTCGACGATGCCCAGACCGGCGTCAAGACGATTTTCCAGGATTCCGATTTTGCATCAAAACTCGACGCGCAGGGAATCCGCCTGTCTTCTGCAAACTCCATCAATATCGGCCGCCTGGTTCCGCAGATCGCCTACTACGTTTACGGCTATGCACAGCTTGTCAAACAGGGCGCTATCAAAGACGGCGATCCAGTCAACATCACCGTTCCAACAGGAAACTTCGGAAACATCCTGGCCGCCTATTACGCAAAACAGATGGGGATCCCAGTTAAAAAACTGATCTGCGCGTCCAACCAGAACCGCGTACTGACCGACTTTCTGACCACAGGTGTCTATGATGCCAACCGCGATTTCTATCAGACCAACTCCCCGTCCATGGATATTCTGGTATCCAGCAACCTGGAGCGCCTGCTCTACCACCTCAGCGGCGATGACAGCAGCGAAATCGCTTCCCTGATGAAGAGCCTGGACGAAAATAGAAAGTACGAAATTCCTTCCGCAATGAAGGATAAACTTTCCCTCTTCTCCGCAGGTTCTGCAGACATGAAAGAGACTGATGCCGCCATCGGAGATATGTATAAGAAGAACCATTACCTGATGGATACCCATACAGCGGTTGCTTACCATGTATATGAGCAGTACCGCAGTGAGACCGGTGATACAACTCCGACCCTCATTGCTTCCACTGCAAGTCCGTATAAATTCGCCGACAGCGTTGCCGCATCCATCGGCCTTCCGAAAGCTGAAAACAGCTTCCGCTGCATCGACGAAGTTGCCGAAGAAACCGGCGTTCCTGTTCCGGCATCCTTCAAGGGCCTGGAATCCCGTCCGATTCTCCACGACCAGGTAATCAAGGTCAGTGAGATGAAAGACGCCGTCGCAGACGCGCTGAAATAGCATTTCCCGGACAAAATATACTTCGCAAGAAGAAAGCACCTGAGTTTCT
>JBJFHK010000093.1:0-2656 GCA_051893535.1 Eubacterium sp.
CACCGGAATCGTGGCTCTGGTGCCGATTCTCTGCACCGCGAAGAACACTTCGAACTTTTCGCTTTTCACATTTCTGAAAGTGATCATGCGGATCGTGTTAACGGTGCGGTCGTACAGTGATGCAGGGAATTTTCCCTGCTGGATCGTTTCGCAGAGAATCCAGTTTTCATATCGGGAAAACATGTCCCTGATTTCCTGCACATCAGAGGTCCGGTCATCGATATACAGCTGACCACCTCTTTCGGAAATGTGGCAGACGCCGTTTCCCTTTCCCTTGTCGCTCGGTTTAAAGAAGGCGTCCCCGTGATCACGGATCAGGGAAAGCACATCGTCTTCTGTCATGACATCCTGTCCAAAGGCCGAGATGATTCCCTTGTTCCGCATGGCGTAGATTTCCGGGACCCGCACATACTGCTGAAGG
The DNA here is from genome assembly GCA_051893535.1 of Eubacterium sp. Lineage (GTDB taxonomy): Bacteria > Bacillota > Clostridia > Peptostreptococcales > Anaerovoracaceae > Aminicella. The sequence goes on from JBJFHK010000093.1 coordinate 422, forward strand.
AGCTGGGTACAGGCTACCTTGTTATTCAGAAGAAAATCGTAAGGCGAATTGATGTAACGGGAGCGGTACCAGTCAAATTCAGAAAGATACTCCTTCTTCCTGGACGCGTCCTTCAGGCCGTACAGCATGTACTGGTCGGTCAGGAATCCTCCTCCGATATTTGACCGGATTTTCGCTATGGGAGACACATGAAAATGCCCCCGGACAAAAATAATCCGGCGGAAATACAGAATGACAAGTTTGCTTTTCTGCAGACATTTTTTTGCGAACTGAAACATTCATCCTCCCGTTTCTAGGCTGTAACCGGTGCATCATCAAACAGAGTGGAAAATGAAATTTCCAGTTTCCGTCCATTCTTCTTTTTCTCTTTCTGCTTCATGGAAATATCACTGCCGCAGCGGACAGTGACCGGATCCTCCAGCCCGGAATCTGTATCGTCGGAAACGGCATCCATTTCGCTCTCCAGGGTCCGGTATTCATCCGGCGTATTGATATTGCGGATCTCATCCCCGAGTTCTGTGAAGGAAGTACAGTCCGGACAGGACTGCCAGATACTGTACCAGACTTTCCAGGCGACATTTCTCTGCGGGATTCCCGGAATCGCGCTGTCTCCAATGATCTTTACATGAGCCCTGAACAGACCGCTGTCATGTACCTTAACTGCTGCGATATCCTTTCCGCTGCCATAAAATCCGACCCTGGCCGGATTCTGATCAGACATAATTCTTCTGATCGCGTCTTCCTCATACCAGGTATCTCCATAAAGGAAACAGACATCATCTTCAATCAGTTCCCGGATAAAACGGTCGATTTCACGGCGGTTATGCAGCGGCTCATAACGGACCGCGCCCGGAACGCTGCAGCGCTCATCATGCGATGTGATAATAACGACGGCAGCCGGATCCTGCTGCTTCAGCAGCCGCACAGTTCTTCCCAGGAGTGTTTCTCCCTGAACAACTGCGAGGTGTTTGGGAATTCCCTTGTAATTCTTCCACCTTCGGCCTTTTCCATCTGCCATGATAATGTATTTCATCTCTCTCTTTTTCACCTTTCTATCTTGCCTTTGCCGATTGAAGATTCTGCTGCTCTCTGCAGCTCTGCAGAATCAGTTCTGCAATGTCGTGTGTACAATAGCCCAGATTAATCGGAAGATTGTGTTCCCGGTATGTCTGCAGGGCCGCCTGGTTATAGCCGCCGGATTCAATCAGACGGATCAGACTGTCCGCGTCATAAAACACGCAGCCGGGCATTTCTTTTTCAAGATTGATGTTCACGCCGTTATTCTTTACATATGATTCATAATCATAGAGATAGTAGAGGGTTTTCCGATTCAGAGCCGCCGCCTCAAGCGCAATGGATGAATAGTCCGTGATCACATACTCTGCAGCCGTCAGCAGCTGCCGGGAAGAAAATTCCGGCATGTCCAGAGTCCCTGCAATCTTCTCCAGAGGCTGGTTGGGATGCGCCTTGACAACCACCGTGTATCTGTCCTTATCCAGCTTTTCAATCAGCTCTTTCCATTGATCAGAAGGGGTCCGTCGGAATGTCGGAACGTAGAGAATCAGAGGCTTAGATTTGATTTCTGGATACTTCTTCAGAATCCGGTGCCGCATCGGTTCCTCATAGCGGAGCAGCGAATCAAACCTTGGAAGACCCAGACATTTCAGCTGACTTCTGTCCGCATTAAATGACTCACAGTAATACTGATTCCATCTGGGATTTCCCGCGATAATCCAGTCGTAATTCTTATGCATGCACAGGATCTCCGCAACTTTCCGATCCCGTCCGTCCGGTTTTCCCAGTGTGCTGTAGCCCGAACGCTTTATTTTTCCGGCCGCGTGCCAGAGCTGAATGACCACCTGGTCCTCTCTGTGCGGCAAAATCGATACCGCAGGCCAGTAAGCATCAAGGACGCAGACCCTGCACCGGGAAAGCTCCCGGATACTGTCCGTAAGCGCCATAAAATAGTTAAACTTCGATAAAAATCCCGGGCCGATCCGATGACAGATATTTACAAACTTAAGCGACGGATCCATTTCCCTCAGTTCATCCTGCAGAAGCTGGAAATCCAGCGGCTCCGCATTCGACTGCCGGCTTAAAAACAGAATCCGGTCCGGCTCTGTACGCCTTCTTCTGTAAAGCCGCGACCAGGCACGGATGAAATTTCTCATCCCCCTGCAGGCCGCATATGTCATCCAGTTCTTCATAAACCCACTTTCTCTCACACAACAAAAC
>JBJFHK010000094.1:0-2652 GCA_051893535.1 Eubacterium sp.
AACAAAATGCCGGGATTGTGAAAGGGAATGCTTTCCGTGGGTTCGCGTCCATGTCATCATTTCCATAGGTGTATATAATTCCGGTGCATTTTTCCTTTATTCGATTCACATTCATTTCATTGTATCCAATAAAAATCAATGATCTCCATAATGTCCTCCACATTGAATTATAGTTATCCGAAATTCATCAACACTGAATATTATCCTATTTTTCTTGTCAATTCTGACACTTGCAAACCCAGAAAAATCACCTTTTAATAATTCGACCTTTCCATACAGATGAATAGCCATTTCTCATCAGATCCTTCAACAGCAGATTCACTTTCTTTAACATAGCTTTATCAGATTGAATCTTCACATATTCTTTCTACGCATCTGCCTGCCACAACAGTTCACGCACGATCAATCCTCCATTAATTTATGATATGAAACCGCTCCACGCCTGACTTCACGTATCCTGCGTTTAAGTTCAGCAGCTTCTTCCGGTGTAAATCCATTCTCATCTCTCAATGAAAAACTCATCCCCTGATTTCGGACTGCCTGCTTCACCAGAGCAAGCGTGGCCGATGACATGGTAAGTCCAAGAGAATCACACAGCTGACTGTATGCCTCTCGAGTAGTTCTATCCATCTTAAAGGTAAAATTGGTCATTTCACGTTCTGTAGACATTGTGCGCACCTCCCTTAACTCAAGTATATCAGATATAGTGTATTATACAAGTGCTTTTAACATGCTAATCGTGTGCTTTTGCACTTAATAACGGAAATGAGCAAAATGTAAACAGTAGAAATTCCGAAAACATTATTGCGAGGACAGCCGACATGACAATCATAAAACTGCGTGTACACCATTAAGGAATCCCCGCTGCTCTCACTTCGCTTTCAGTTCATGAATCGCAGGGGCAATACCATTAAAAAAAAAGACAAGCATAAATGCTTGTCTCTTTCTGGCGGAGGACATGGGACTCGAACCCACGGGGCTGTTACACCTTACTCGCATTCCAAGCGAGCTCCTTAGCCACTCGGTCAATCCTCCAAATGTCTATGTTGTTTCATATTTTGTTATCGCTCCGTGCGACATGTATTAATTTAACACAGATGCCGCACGGATGCAAGTAGTTTTTACAGATTCTTGAATGTTTTTTTGAAAATGTGATTTCTGTTATTTTCTGGATGGAGCGAGGTACATAACTTCGATCTGTCCATTGGTCTGCATGAGCTGCTGGAAGAGCTGCATTTCCTGTGCTGTGGTGCTGGCGGACACAGAAGAGGATGCAGATGATGTTCCTGATGTACTTGTGGACGACGCTGTTCCGCTTACTCCGGAGCTGCTGCTCCCGCTGATTTTTGATTTCAGTCCCAGAAGATCCAGAAGGCTGAAGCTGCTGTTCTGACCTTCCTGAATGTCCAGTACTGGAACCTGGCTGAGTCCTTTTTCAGAACTCTGCATTTTTGATTTTGCGTATTCAAATGTGCCGATGTCATCGATCAGATCGAGTTTTTTCGACTGATTGGCAGTGTACACACGTCCGTCTGCAATCTTGCGGGCTTTTTCTTTTGTCATTCCCCGGTTCTCCGCAACGATTCCGACGAAGCGGTCGTAGGCGTCGTCGATGAGGCCCTGGAGAATGCGTTTCTGCTGAGAGGTCAGCTTCTGCGTATAACTTCCCATCGTCTTGTTTTTCCCGGCGTGAATTGTATTGGCCTTGATGCCGAGCTTTTTCATTAGTCCGGTCAGATCGTAAATCGTGCCGGAGGTCACGCCGATGGAACCAGCCCAGCCATCGCGGTTCATGATAATCTGCTTTGCTGCGCAGGAAATATAGTAGCCGCCTGAAGCGCCTTCTGAAGCGATATAGGCGTAAACCGGGCGTTTCGTGGTCTTCTCATAGTCTTTCAATGCCGTATACATTTCATCGGTCGCGTAGGAACTTCCACCCGGTGTATCCACATACAGGAGAATGCCGCGATTGTTGGAATCATTTTTCATTTCCTTAATGCGGGCCAGAAGCCAGGTCTGGTCGTAAGTCGTCGCCGCTGACTGGCTCTGGGCGATTTCTCCTTCGATATGAAGCTCACCGATATATGGACTGCTCTGCTTCAGCGTATCGCTTCCGTATAAGGTAACCTGATTTTCTCCCGTCTTGAGTCCGTGTCCCAGGTCCCCGGTAAAGATCATCACCGCCATAACAACCAGGGCGATTACCAGAATGACGGACAGGACGATCCACTTCCTGTTCTTCCGCTTCCGCTGCTTTTCCAGTTCGCTTGTGATATAGAGATTGACAAAATTATCCCGCAAGGAGGGATCCATCTGGCTGACGTATTCCGCGAAATAATCCTGCGTTTCCTTCTCTATTTTCCCTTTCCTTCCGATTTTCATGAATCATATCCTTTCCGCTACTGATTCCCATTCTGTCCGTTTCCGCCGCCTTCGGCCTCTCCTGTGCCGCCTGTGGATGCAGTCCCTCCTGCTGACGCGGAAGTATTCCCCGGAGAACTGTTCGTTCCTGAGGACTGACTGCCGGATGATGACGAATTTCCTGATGCGGAGCTGTTACCTCCGCGTGTGTTTCCTGTATTTCCGTTATTTCCGGAATTTCCGGACGAACCTGCTGAAGCAGATCCGCCGTTTGATGTTCCGCCCGTTACG
>JBJFHK010000095.1:0-2648 GCA_051893535.1 Eubacterium sp.
ATCCTCTTCCTGCTGCTTTGTGATTCCGGAAGTGGCCAGGTAGCACGGCCCTCTGCCCGCCCGGTTTTCTTCCACGGTTCCGTAGATTCTCTGCGGAGTGGTCAGGCCGTATTTCGTTTCGTAAACCTCGCCCTTGGAGTTAACCTGCTTTGCGTGAACGCCCTGGGCGATGGTTCCCGTCGGCGCAATGGTGTCCTTACAGCGCAGCGCCACAAAACGGTTTTCAAATGTGGTCATTTCCGCGCCTGCCCGGATGCCCATAGAAAATCCCGCTCCGGTGTTAAAGGGCGGATACCACATCTTATGGCGGGAAAATCCCGGATTGTTCGGCCGGTACAGCCCTGCCGCGCCCCCTGTGGCGATCAGGACAGCCTTTGCATCGATGTCATAGGCAGTCTCTTCTCTTACGGAGAAGCCGACCGCTCCGGTAACGGAAGTCTTCCCATCGGCTTCCTCTGTCTTCAGATCCGTGATATTCACGTGGTTCAGAACCGTGACATTCGGCTGGGCTTCCGCCCCTTCTGCCAGCAGAGGCTTGATGTTCTCGCCGTTGATCTTCACGTTTCTCCAGCCCCGGGTGACATATTTCCCGTTTTCATCCTTCAGGATGACCAGTCCGCGCCGCTCCAGGTCTTCGGTGACCTCATTCAGCCGTTCGGAAATCGTCATCAGGAGGTCATCTCTGACGATGCCCTCGGCGTCTTTTCTCGCATATTCCACGTAATCGGAAGGGGTGTGCCCTTCCGAAATATATGCGTTCAGTGCATTGACTCCCGCCGCGAGACAGCCGCTGCGGATGATGTTGGCTTTCTCCGCGATGAGGACCTTCAGCTTTTCGCCGCCCAGTTTGATAGCGGCGTAACAGCCTGCCGTTCCTCCTCCGATGATCAGCACATCGGTTTTGATTTTCTTTATCTCCAGCTTTTCCATAACTCTTTATCCCTTGTAACGTTTATTTTTTGCCAGCAAAAAGTAATGCGCTAGACGGTGAGCAGCAGTGCGCCCGTCAGAGCGGATGCCGCAATCAGAATACCATTTCCCGCATGTTTTCTGTTCATGAGGAAGAGGTTGGCTGCGGTGAGGACTGCAGTGATGATCACGGTGGCTGCTGCGCTGTTTCCAAGCGCTGCGCCGGTGTCGATGTTGGTTCTGACCATGGTCAGGGTTACGTTCAGCAGAAGTCCGCTGATGATCGGACGGATCCAGCGGCTGATCTCGCGGAATACTGTGACTTCCTCAAACTCGGACAGCAGCCAGCGGATCCAGCAGAATACGAGGCCGGAAGCCGATACGCTGACGCCCAGGCATGCCAGAGCGGTCAGCCAGCCGCCTGCAGCGCTTCCGCTTACATCAAGGCCTGTAAAATAGCCGATGCCGGTCAGGATCTTGCAGAGGATGGAGCCCGGAAGCACATTGGCTGCCGGAACCAGAGTTCCGTAGAAATCGTGGGCGCTGACCATGCCGTGTCCGACGAACATGCCGTCTGCCACGGAAAGGTAGGCATCTCCTCCGCCAAAGGAAATCAGCGAGGAGAGCATTCCTTTTCCGAGAAGAAGGAAGGATCCTTTGATGTAAAGCAGTGCCGGAATTGAGCTAAGAGCCAGCAGGATCAGCCACGCGCCGGTCTGCTGAAGCGGAGTTTTCCAGCTGATCGCAGCCCTGGCGTCGATATGGCTGTGCTTTCTGTCATTCTGGATGCTTTCCGCGATTCCCTTCACGGAAAGGAGCACCATGAACAGATACAGCGCGATGCGCAGCATGCCCGGAACAGCAGCTCCTGTCCTGCCTGTGAAAACCAGGTAAAGGACCGCGGTAATGATGCAGACTGTGCTCTTCAGCTTTGTGAACCTGCATCCGGTATAGAAAATACCGAAGAAGGCCAGTCCCAGAACTTCAACGGTGGACAGGCTGAATGCCGGATTTCCGTTGATTCCCAGAATAGCAAACAGATTCTTTCCAAAGGTCAGCAGAAAGACGGAAATCATAATCAGGAGTGAAACTCTTCCCGTCTTCTTCCCCTCCAGTGTGGATGTCTTCTGTGTTTTCGCTGCGTAACTGATCAGAAGGCTGCAGATGAACGCACCCAGGCCCACGGACAGATAACGGACAAAGTTCAGTGACTTGACGCTGGATCCGGAGAAAACCGTCAGAAGAAGGACGGTGAGAAGAGCGCCCGGTGCTGCCATCGCGGCAGCGGCCAGAAGCATTCCCTTCAGGCCGAAAGTCGTCAGACCGCTGCCGGCTGCAATTTCAACCGGAAGCGCGCCCGGGGTCACACAGGCAGCGATGACATCCTCATCGTAGTCCTTCTTGGAAATGATCTTCTGCTCCTGCACGACCTCTTCTTCGATCACCGGAATCAGGGCGCTTCCGCCGCCAAATCCGATTACGCCGATCTTCAGCATGGAGAAAATCATTTTCCAGAATCTGCGTGATTCAGAACGGGCAGGAACCTGTACGGTCTGCTCTGCCTTCATTGTCTGTTCTGCTGTCTGACTCATGATCCTTCCCCTTCCGGTAATTTGAACCAATAACTTTCTGTTCCTATGAATTGAAAGGCCCGCCCGGGATACACTCGTCACACTTTATCCTTCCATCCTGACGGGCGGGCCTTTTATTACCACAATCCTAGTAGGAATATATCTTTA
>JBJFHK010000096.1:0-2648 GCA_051893535.1 Eubacterium sp.
TACAGTTTCGTAACCAGCAGGGACAGGTGAGGGTAAACTACACCAGGTTCTTAGGTTACGACAAAGGACCTGACGGAAAACTTGTCATCAATGAAGAGCAGGCCAGGACGGTAAGGCGGATCTTCAGAGACTACCTGGACGGAAACAGCTACGGGAAGATAGCAGAGGGCCTTGCAAGAGACGGCATAAAAAACGGGTCCGGCAGCACCAAGTGGTGGCCTACGAATGTCAAGCAGATCCTGAAAAACGAGAAGTACATCGGTGATGCTCTACTGCAGAAGACTGTTACGGTGAGTGTTCTCGACAAGACAAGAAAGCGAAATGACGGGTCTGCTCCCCAGTACTATGTGAAAAATAGCCAGCCGCCGATCATCGACCGGGATACTTACATGCGGGTCCAGGCCGAGATGGAGAGGCGCGCCAATATGTCCTCAAACGGAAGAAAGAGATGCTTTTCCAGCAAGTATGCTCTTTCAGGGATCGTATTTTGCGGACTTTGCGGAGATATCTACCGGAGGGTCAAGTGGTACCGCCGCAACGGGAAGATCTCCATTGTCTGGAGATGCGTGACCCGGCTTAGCATGAAGCAGACCGGGAGGAAGTGCCAGGCCCGGACTATAAGCGAGGAGGACCTTCATGCCGCCATTGTCACCGCAGTAAACGATGCCTGGGTAGACAGGAATTCTGTTATCCCGCAGCTTCAGGATAATGTCCGGTCAGTTCTTGAGAAGGAGAGCGGCCTGGGACTTGAGGAGATCGACGCGGAGCTTAAAAAGCAGCAGGAAAAACTTCTTGCAGCCGGGTCCGATGAAGAGAAGATTGAAAAGATAGGAAATAAAATCAGAAAACTGCAGAGCCAGAGGATGTCCGTTCTTATGAACAGGTCAAAAGACACCGAAACCAAAGAGCGCACGGATGACCTGGCCCGTTTCCTTGGAAACCGGACCGAGGCCGTAAGCGAATACTCAGACCTTCTGGTAACGCGCCTGGTAGGAAGGGTAATAATCTGCCAGGAGAAGGTCATAGTCGAATTCAAATCAGGCCTTAGGGTAGAAGTCGAAGCTTAGCAGGTGAGCAAAAAACAGCCGCAGTCCGAATACTGGACCGCGGCTATTTTTGCGTAATATTTCGCATATTATATTTTCATTGCATTTATAGTGAACACTGTATTATAATGTTTAAATATAGGGATTTGTCGGATGGTTCCTATGAACTTTTCCTGCGTTTTGAATTTATGTAAATAATTACATGTTCACAGCTAGGAGATTAATAGTACGACTCTTAGGCATGTTGAGACAGTAGCGTTGATGTCGAAGAAGAAATAAGACGAGGCCGGAACCTGCTGAAATCAGCGGGTTTCGGGAATCGTGGAAAATTTCAGCGTCCCTGAAATCTGGCTGAAAAACAGCACATAGGGAAGTTATCCAGAGCGTTTTTTACAGGGTTGTGTGTCGCGATTAAATAATCGGGCAGGTTGCGGCTCGTGATTAGATGTAGGGTAGGGGATGGATGTTGGGGAAAAAATTCTACAAGGACGAAGAGACTGGTGAGGATATGATTGAGGATGAAGTTTTTAGGAAAAGAAGATTTGTGCCATCCAAGATGGATAGTTTTGGGTTTCAGAAATCCGGTGATCAGTATTGTTATGAAACAGATTTTATGAACGGAGAATTTCATGTAATCTTATCTGTTTCAAAAGAAGGCAATGTGACAAGTGAAGTGATTGATAAGATGAATAACGAAGAATATGTTCAACTCAGGTCAGAACATTTCAATGGAGCCTATGTGAACACTGTTCGTGATGCATACAGGCAATTGCTTGAGCACATTGGAGATGCAGTCTGCAGGGAAGTTTTGTTTGCTTCAGAGCAGGCAAACAGAATCACGGAAATGATTTTGAATCAGTATGACGTAAAGCCGGATTTTCCATGGGAGACAGCGCAGTACCAGTCATACGGAACTTTCAGGCATGCAGATACCAGAAAATGGTTTGCCCTTATCATGAATGTAAAAAGAGAAAAACTTCTTAAGGATAAAGATAGGACCACTGTTGATATAATAAATCTCAAAACGGATACATTGGAGAATGATATCAGCGACTATCCCGGAGTGGTATTTCCGGGATACCATATGAATCATAAAACATGGATTTCGATTATGTTGAGTGATTATCTTGAGGATAGGATAATTATGGAATATGTCCAAAGAAGTTTCGAACTTACAAAGTGAGATTCATTCCTGAAGGTCAACCGAGCAGGCACTCCAGATGGGGCGCCTGCTTTTTATTCGTTAATGGTGATCTGCAGGCGCACCGAGTCAAAAATGGTGTACCGGATGAACGACCGACGCTCAGTTGGTCCGTAACGGCAATATCATTCCTGTCAAGAACCAGTCGACGAAGTTTGTTGTATGCAAAAAATAAAAAAATTCCGGCCATCCGGCCGGGGAAAACGAGAGTATGAAACAATCTCTGTAAAAGTTCATTTCTGAGGCCTTTCATGACACATTTTCAGATATATCTCATCTCATGAAAGGCCCCAAATTACAGAAAGAATTTCATGCTCTCAAAAAAGGATTTCGAAAAAGTAATCACGGGGCTGTTGCACTAAGTTATGAAAATTAACTTGGGGCGATGGCCCCTTTTTTGC
>JBJFHK010000097.1:0-2646 GCA_051893535.1 Eubacterium sp.
AAATCCATGACATGCAAGCAGAGCATTGTGGTGTCAAATCAATTCGTCAACAACACCGTGATCCTGATGAATTGTCGAAATATATTCGCGGGAAAATCGTTAACTCGGATATGTACTACATTCTCATTGACGAAGTGCAGTATGCAATTACAAAGGACGAATTGAAAAATCCGGAGAATATCAGGCTTTATAATGTGCTTAACGGTCTTATGCGGCTACGCAATGTTGATATTTATGTGACCGGAAGCAATTCGAAGATGCTCACAAAAGATGTATTGACAGCGTTCCGCGGCAGAGGTGATGAAGTGAAAATCTATCCTGTCTCTTTCAGTGAGTATTATTCCTTTGTGGGCGGAGATAAATCCGATGCGTATGAGGAATACACTCTGTATGGTGGTATGCCGCTTGTATTCACAAAAAAGAATGACGCAGATAAAATGAAATATTTGCAAACTCTATTCACCGAGGTCTATTTTAAAGACATTATGGAGCGATACGACATTGAATTGCCGGACGTACTCAGTAAACTAACGGATGATCTGTGTTCTTCTGTTGGTTCACTTACCAATGCAAGCAAAATTGCAAATACCTTGCAGACAGTAAAAAACACGAAGGTTTCAAGCACAACCATTTCAAACTATCTGAATTATCTGATGGAATCATTCCTGTTCAGCAATGCAAAACGATATGATGTAAAAGGCAAGAAGTATTTCGAGTATCCGTCAAAGTATTACTGTGCGGATATCGGACTTCGCAATGCAAGGCTTAATTTCAGGCAGCAGGAAGAAACGCACATCATGGAAAACATTATATATAATGAGCTTTTGTGCCGTGAGTATTCCGTAGATGTCGGTGTGGTGGAGATTGTGGAAACCAGTGCCGGGAAAAGAACCAAAAAACAGTGCGAAATAGACTTTGTAGTAAATAAAGGCTCCAAAAAATACTATATCCAATCAGCACTGAATGTTTCGGAGCCGTCAAAGCTTGAAACGGAACTCAGACCCTTAAAGAATACCAGGGATTTCTTCAAGAAGATCATTATCAGCAAAACCTCCATGAAGCCCTGGACCGATGAGGACGGAATTCTACATCTCGGACTGTATGAGTTCCTGCTGAATAAAAATTCCCTGGAGCTGTAGGGGAGCAAAATACAATGATAAGGCATTTTCTGCGAGTGTAATATATTTTGTGTAAACTTTTTGGATTGATGAAAAAATTATTGGTTTTTAGATGTAAGTTTGTATTACTTCAGGGCTGAATGGCAGATTTTGCTGTTCAGCCCTTGTCCTATTTTTAGCATAAAATCTGGTGACATGTCAAGGGCGTCCGCTTGAAAACGCGCATTAATTCATTCTTTTCATAGCTCCTGAACTATGCCTATGCTATGTCTTCCGGCTGGATTCGATCGCCGAAATAGATGCACAGCTGATTCAGGGTCTGACCCCAGTCCCAGGACTTTCCTGTCCACTTCTTTGTCGCATCCATCATTACCAGACACAGCATTTTGAACAGCGCATTCAGGGCAGCGGCAGCCAACTCCTCTGTATCCGCTTTGTATACTTTTTTCAAATCTGCCATAAAAATTCAAATACGTACATAACCAGTGGCCGGACCTGCGCCAACTTTTGCGATATATCCGTTTTTAACCAAATCAGTTAATGTTCTTTCAACAGTCACTTTACTGATATCCGGGCATCGTTCCATGATTTCTTTTTTCGTGATTTTACCAACCTTCTGATCAATAACAGCTTTAATTCTTTCCGGTTTTGTTAGAGTACGGTTCCTCAAGTGTTCTACACGGTTCTCAAATTCATTGTATGCTTTCAGCATAATCCCCAGATAATACTTTACAAAAGGCTCATAGCTGTTTTCGCCCTCATGCCAACCCATTGAGCTGGCCTGCAGAGCTTCATAGTAGGTCTCCTTGGTTTTTTCAATCAGCATTTCCATACTGACATATTTTCCGACAATGTAACCAGCTCTGTAAAACAGAAGCAAAGTGAGCAAGCGGCTCATACGACCGTTCCCGTCATTAAAAGGATGGATACAAAGGAAGTCCAGAATAAACATCGGGATCAAAATCAGTTTATCAATGCGATCTGCTGCCCACGCATCCAGAAAACTGCTGCACAGTTTCTCTATCGCATCGTCCGTTTGAAACGCCGGAACGGGAATAAACCTTATTTTCTGATAGCCTTCAGCATCTGTTTCAGCGATGACATTATCGGAGTTTTTATAGTTGCCGCCTGTGGCTCCCTGTGAGTACGAATACAGATCCCTGTGAAGCTGCAAAATCACATTTGAACGTGGAATGATATACTCATAACTCTCGTGGATTGTCGCAAGCACTTCTCTATAGCCAGCGATTTCCTGCTCTGAGCGGTTGCGTGGTTCCGCTTTCTGGCTTACCAGTTCTTTCAGACGTTTATCACTTGTAAAGATACCCTCAATCCTGTTTGATGCACCGGTACTCTGAATCAGCGCAACCTCAAGAAGAGTATTCAGTTCATCAATATTTGCCTCAAGAAACAACTCCTGCTTTCCTTTATGCTCGTGAATACTTGCAACCATCTGAACAATCTCAGGCGTAAGCAGCTTTTCCGGAATCTTTATATAATCAAAGGTTCTCATGATAATCTCCTTCAT
>JBJFHK010000098.1:0-14745 GCA_051893535.1 Eubacterium sp.
CGGGAAAAACGACGCTTCTGAATATCCTGGCGTCTCTGGACCGCCCGACTAGCGGCGAGGTGCTGCTGAACGGAAAGGACATCACGAAGATTTCTGAAAAGGAAATGGCCGGATTCAGAAGAGACCACCTGGGATTCATCTTTCAGGATTTCAATCTGCTGAACACGCTGACGCTGAGAGATAATATTCTTCTTCCGCTGGTGCTGCAGAAGATGCCCTACAAACAGATGATCCGCCGCATGTCCCCGCTGGCGCAGAAGCTGGGAATCAATGAGCTTCTCAATAAATATCCCTATGAAGTTTCCGGCGGCCAGAAGCAGAGGGCCGCGGCGGCAAGAGCGCTGATTACCGGGCCGGAGCTCCTGCTTGCGGATGAGCCGACCGGAGCCCTGGACTCGCATTCTTCCGATATTATGATGGATCTTCTCAGTGAGGTCAATCGGGATGGTCAGACGATTCTCATGGTCACTCACTCCACCAAGGCTGCAAGCTACGCAAAACGCGTGATGTTCATCAAGGACGGTCAGGTCTTCCACCAGATTTTCAAAGGGGAGCGCACGAATGAAGAGATGTTTAAGGTAATCGCAGAGACCCAGACGGTACTGATGAATGGAGGTGATCTGCATGAGCAGCAGTAACCTGGCATGGACGCTGGCGCTGGGAAACATCCGGCGGGAGCGGAAGTTCTTCATTCCTTACATCACCGCCTCTTCCGGCATTATCATGATGTTTTATCTGATGATCTATCTCTGGAAGGATCCGGGGATTCAGAAGCTCAGCACCGGAGTGATGCTGTCCATGATGATGAAATTCGGAACGATTATCGTTGGAATCTTCGCGGTGATCTTTCTTTTCTACATCAATTCCTTCCTGATGAAAAGAAGAAATAAGGAGATGGGAATCTACAACATTCTCGGCATGGAAAAACGCCATATCGGGCAGATTCTTCAGGCGGAATCCCTGGTGACATCAGTGATTTCCATCGCGGCAGGCATCGTACTGGGCGTCATCTTCAGCCGGCTGGTGCACATGATCGTGATGAAAATTCTCGGGTCCGCTGCAGAGCTTTCTTCTGCCGTCAGCCGGCCGGGAGTTCTTTACACGGTGATTTTCTTCGCGGTCCTGTTCTTCCTGATCCAGATGACAAGCCGCTTCCGCATCCGCCTTGCCCGCCCGGTTGAACTTCTGAAGGGATCCGACACTGGTGAACGCGAACCGAAAAGCCGCCTGCTTCTGACGATCCTCGGCGCTGGCTTCCTGATTTACGGGTACGCGGCGGCACTGACCGTAAAGGATGGCGTCGCCGGCATCAAGAGCTTCTTCCTCGCAGTTCTGGCGGTGATCGCGGGAACCTACCTGCTCTTTGCCAGCATCAGCATCGTGGTCCTGAAAATGCTGAAGAAGAATAAGAAGTATTACTATCAGCCATCCCACTTTACGACGATTTCCGGCATGCTCTTCCGCATGAAGCAGAACGCCGTCGGCATGGCCAACATCTGCATCCTTGCCACCATGGTGCTGGTCATCGTCTCTACCACCGTCTGCCTGAACACCGGCATCGACAAGGTGGTTCAGAATATGGCGCCGGAGAAGACGTCGGTTTACGGCCAGATCGTGGGAATTCGCAGGGACACCGGCCTTCATCTGCTGGACGATGCCTCCCAGAAAGAGACCATCCGTATGGCCCGTTCTGCTGCGGCAAAAGAAAACGCCAAGATCAAAAGGATCCATGTTTTCACCGCCTACAACCCGCAGGTAAAATACAGTCTGAAAAACGGCAGCGCCGTCTATACCCTGAAAGCCGGTGCCGGCAAATACACGGGTGACATGATGATTATCGACGCAGCGCAGTATAAACAGATTACCGGAAAGTCCCTTTCCCTGGCAGAAAATGAAGTTCTGGCCAACACCCCGAGCCGCGTAAGCCAAGTGAAAATCGGAGCTCTGACCTATAGAGCGCACTTTACATCGGAAAAATTCCTTCCGACGACAGCTTCTCAGTACCAGAGCGGAACGATTGTGGTGAAAAACCGCGCGGCCATCGAGAAAATCGCCGCCCGGGATCCGGCCGCATCTTACACCTTCTGGCGCGGCATCACCTTCACAGCCACAGGTTCAGACGAAGTGAATAAAAAGATCGGAAACAGTCTGATTGTTAACACCACCTGGAAAACGGCCCGGTCCAACGCCTCCAAAGCAAAAGGCGCCCGCCCGGCAGCCTACTACGGAAACTGCGACAGTCATGCCAATGTGAACTCTACATTGAAAGGATTCACCAACGGCTTTCTCTTCCTTGGAATATTCCTGGGCATCCTGTTCACCCTGGCCGCCGCGCTGATCATCTATTACAAGCAGGTCTCCGAAGGATACTATGACAAGGAGAATTTCGCCATCATGCAGCAGGTCGGCATGAGCCAGGCGGAAGTCAAAAAGAGCATCCGCTCTCAGGTAAAATTCGTGTTCTTTGCGCCGCTCATCATCGCCGCCTGCCATATGGGAGGAGCCTTCAACATGATGAACCGCATCCTGCAGCTCTTCGGCCTTCAGGACACCACATTGTTCCTGAAATGTACCGGAATCACCTTCCTGGCCTTCGCCCTGCTCTACCTGCTGGTCTACCTGCTGACCTCCAGAGAGTATTACCGGATCGTGTCCTGGAAAGCCGGAAAGCGGATGGAGTAGCCAGCTGACCCAGCGGTCTTCTCCGGCGCACTTTCCAAGCTTTCTCCGGCACACGCCGATCTTCCTTCGGCACTCGCCGGTTTCCCTCCGGCACTCACCGGGTTTTCTGTGACATTTTCCAAGCCTTCTCTGGCACACGCCGGTCTTTCTCTGGCACTCCTCGGTTTTTTATGGCAGCATAAAAGCCGGGCGGGTTTCCGGCAGCTCAGACGCCGCCCCTTGACAGAAATGAAGGGGCGGCGTTTCCATTTGGAATTTTTTCTGCAATTTCCGAACGCCCGGGAGGAGTTTCAATAAATCTGTTGCAGAATCATAGAGTAATCGTGTTTACTCAACGGATTAAGATGCGTGCATTTTAATTGTGTACTCAACTGTGAGCAAAAAGTGTAAAAATGGCGAGGACTGATCATGATCCTCGTTTTTTTCGTCTGGCAAAAGATTGATTATTCCGTGTTCTGCAATTTATATCTGCTTATTTGTGTTAACACGTACAATATATACAACAATATCACAAGAAAATCAGACACTCCTGCAGCCGGAAACTGGAAATGCTGCCACCAGCCAGCAAAAACTCCTCTTCCGCGTTGAAAATAATATTATTTTTGCCATTTCAGCAACAAAAATTTCGAAAGTGTTCTATATCACAGCTACGGAGACGGCCAAAGCTCGCACAATACATTTCACATTCAGCTTATAACCATAATATATTCTGGCGGAAGTTCCCTGCAGAGCCAGACATCATCGTTTCCGATAAAAAATTCAATTCCATCCTTTTCCGCCTCAGCGGCGTTAATCTGAAGCAGCGCGGGATGAGCGTCATGACGTCTCCCTACCTGAAGCGCCGTCTTCTGATCGGAAGACAGGTGAACATACTGCCTCTTCATCGGAAGGAGCCCGTTTTCCATAATGCTTTTCAAAGCCTGATGGGAAGTCCCGTGATAGAGAATCTCAGGTGGAGATTTCTTTTCTTTCTTTAAGATCACCGGAACAGAATGCCCGTAGCGGGCGCGGATTTTCCGATCCATCAGCTCGAACCTGCGCTTATTCGTATGCACAGCCACATAGCGGATGTCCTTTTCCGTCAGACGCGGCGAAAAATGGTGCACCCGGTTCAGGGCCCGGATAAATTCAGGAAGATCCGTCCATCCCTCTTCATCCAGAGTGATTCCGTAGCGGTCCGGCTTATGGCGCAGGGCGACAGACATCTTCTTGCTGACAAATTTCACCTTTTCCGCTGTCCACTCCAGGTTTGATTCCGCTTCCGATTGACCTGCAGCCACTGAACGGCCGTCCCTTGTGTTGTTTTTTTCTGCTTTCTTCTTACTCATTCTTAAGCATTTTCTTTCTCATTAAGTATATCCAGCGCCTTTTGGTACTTTTTCATCCGTTTATAGTCTTTTTCCGTCGGATGTTCAAAGCGGGAAAGATCCATGTTATGCCGCAGATCCGACCGTTTCACCAGGACTGCGTCTGGATTCTCTGCTGCCCTCCTGACGTAATCGTAATAGTCTTCACCATCCCGGCGGGACATGCGGTCCACGATTTCTTTCACCCGGTCTCCGAACAGAATCCGGATCTCTTCAAGCGTCGCATCCGTATCTTCAATGGTGTCGTGTAGCATGGCCGCCGTGATAATCTCCGGATCATCCGTAAGCTCAGCAGTGAAAAGAGCCACATGAACCGGATGCAGAATATATAGTTTACCTGCACGATCTTTCTGGTCTCCGTGTTTTCTCAATGCATATAGATACGCAGTCCAGATGGAAAGATAGTCTGATGGGTCTATGCCATCTGAGACATAATAAGGGCACAGCATACCGTCAAACAAGATTGCAGCCGGTTTTGTTCCATTTGGGAATACCTCGCATAACTTGAGTGCTGCGCCTTTAATATCACCGTCCAGTCGATCCGGCTCACGAAACATGCAGTCCCTGCATGGAATCCTATTGATATCCGGGTATTCCCACTTAAGCGGCGCGTTGATATTCATCTCATCCGGATCTCGTCTTCTCATGGCATCAAACTCCCTTCAACATGGTATATTCCATAATAGCAGCCATACTATCAGTATAACATCAGCCAGTCTGGCAATCTATGACCCCTTCGCTGACAATGAAAAAAGAGCGGTGTCTCCGCTCTTTCCTGTCTTGTTGATAAATTACTCTATCAGCATAGCATCCCCATAGGAGAAGAATCTGTACTTTTCCTTTACAGCAACATTGTATGCCTCCAGGATCTTCTCCCGGTTATAAAGCGAGGAGACCAGCATGATCAGCGTGGATTTCGGAAGATGGAAGTTGGTGATCAGTGCGTTGACGATCTTCCACTCATATCCCGGATAGATGAAAATACCGGTGTTGCCGTGTCCTGCTTTCAGCAGATATTTCCCGCTCTTCTCGTCTTTATAGGCAGCGCTCTCCATAGTTCTGGTGGATGTGGTACCGACAGATACAATCCGTCCGCCTTCCAGAATGGTCTGGTTAATGACGTCTGCCGTTTCCGGCTTTACATAATACTCTTCGAAGTGCATATGATGGTCTTCGATATTCTCGCATTTTACCGGGCGGAATGTACCGATTCCAACATGCAGTGTGACATAGGCCAGTTTGACACCCTTATCCTGAGCCTTCTGCAGAAGTTCTTTGGTAAAGTGAAGGCCCGCAGTCGGCGCCGCAACGGAGCCGTCATAATGCGCGTAGACGGTCTGATACATGTTCTTATCTTCTTCATCACTCGGACGCTCGATGTATGGCGGAAGAGGCATGCTTCCCAGTTCTTCCAGACGCTCCATGAAAATTCCATCATAATGGAATTCTACAATTCTGGTTCCGTCTTTGCCATATTCAAGTATATCTGCTTCCAGTTTTCCGTCCCCGAAATCGACCTTGTCTCCCGGCTTCAGACGTCTTCCCGGGCGGACCAGTGTCTCCCAGCGGTCTCCTTCGATTCTCTTACTGAGCAGAAACTCAACATGTGCACCAGTTTTCTCTTTTACACCGAAAATTCTGGCCGGAATAACCTTGGAATCATTCATGACCAGACAGTCTCCCGGATGAAGGTAATCCAGAATATCATAAAAATGCCGGTGTTCAATACTCCCCTTCGCGCGGTTGAGCACCATCAGGCGGCATTCATCTCTCTGCTCCATCGGAGTCTGCGCAATCAGTTCCTTCGGCAGATCATAATCAAATTCTTCAATATTCATCTCTATACTTCCTTTTATTTTTTTCTCTTCTATCTTATTCTATCCGGTCATGAATAAATGTAAATACAGCCGCATATTTTCAGACATCACAAAATTCAGTGCACCGCAGTTCCGCCCACTCTGAATCCACTACTCTTCCTCTGAAGTTTCCGGATGGTCTCCCGGGAACAAATCAGAAAGACCAAGGTGGTCATAAGCCAGCTGCGTCGCCATACGTCCCTTCTGCGTCCGGAACAGCAGTCCCGACTGAATCAGGTAGGGCTCATGTGCATCTTCCAGTGTTACTCTCTCTTCGCCCAGCGACGCGGCAATGGTATCAATTCCGACCGGCCCTCCGTGGA
This sequence comes from Eubacterium sp., assembly GCA_051893535.1. Lineage (GTDB taxonomy): Bacteria > Bacillota > Clostridia > Peptostreptococcales > Anaerovoracaceae > Aminicella. Next base: position 6,229 of record JBJFHK010000098.1, read on the forward strand.
AACGTGTGATGATCGTCCGCAGCATTTCCCGGTCCAGTCTCTCCAGACCAAGTTCATCGATTCCCAGTGCCTTCATGGCAAGCTGCGTGATCGAGGCATCGATGTGACCATCTCCCTTTACCTGAGAAAAATCCCGGATACGTTTCAACAGGCGATTTGCGACACGCGGCGTCCCTCTGGAGCATCTTGCAATTTCCATCAGGGCGTCATCATCAATTCCGATTCCCATGATTCCCGCAGATCTTCTGACGATTTCCGCAAGTTCTTCAGGCTCATACATATCGAATTTACAGATGACACCAAAACGATCACGAAGCGGAGCAGACAGACTGCCCGCGCGGGTCGTCGCGCCAATCAGCGTGAACCTTGCGATATCCAGGCGGATCGACCTTGCTGATGGACCTTTGCCGATGATGATGTCCAGCGCGTAGTCCTCCATTGCAGAGTACAGAACCTCCTCAACGGCACGATTTAAACGGTGAATCTCATCAATAAAAAGTACATCGTTATCATTCAGATTCGTCAGAATCGCGGCCAGATCGCCGGCCCGCCCGATTGCCGGTCCGCTGGTCACCTTGATCTCAACGCCGAGTTCGTTTGCGATTATGCCCGCAAGCGTCGTCTTTCCAAGGCCCGGAGGACCGTAAAACAGCACATGATCCAGCGGTTCACCGCGCATTTTCGCAGCCTCGATAAATACCTTTAAATTGTCTTTGACCTTTGACTGGCCGATAAAATCTCCCAGATACTGCGGCCGCAGCGTCTTTTCATTATGTTCTTCCTCAATGGATAGCGGAGATCCCTGCGTTATCCGTTCGTCCATGAATGTCAGCCCTTCCTGTCATCCGTCCGGATGCATTTCATTTCTCATCAATAGTTCTGTAATATTCCCTGTCATTACGGGCAGAATACACAATTACTGCCTAAAACAGATTTTTTAATGCAGCCTTGATATAGCCTTCGCTGTCAAGGTCATCTTCTTCAACAAGCTGCACCGCTTCTTCCGCTTCCGCATGGCTGTAACCCAGCGCCTCCAGCGCTTCCACGGCAATCTTTCTCTCGCTTCCTTCTGCCGCGGATACGGCCGCTTCTTTACCTCCTGCTTCAGCCGGATTAAAGTCCACCTTATCCTTCAGCTCCAGAATAATGCGGTCTGCCGTGCGCCTGCCGACTCCCTGAGCCTGCTGCACCACAGACGGGTCTTCCATGGCAATCGCCCGTTTCAGCTCCTGCAGAGGCGCCGTTCCCATAATCGACAGCGCTGCCTTGGATCCAACGCCTTTAACCGTTGTCAGCAGCTGGAAAAGTTCCAGTTCCTGCTCATTCTGAAATCCGTACAGGCTGATTTCTGTTTCCCTCACTGCCATTGATGTATACACCTGAACATCGTCGCCCTCCGCGCACTTATAGAGCGGGGAATTTCCCGGAATAAACACCCGGAAACCGATGCCGGATGCCGTTACGATGATCACTGTGCCATCCATCTGCGGATGAATTTTTCCTTGTAAAAACCGAATCATATTTCTTCCAATCTATTGCACTCAACAATCTTCCATCTTATCGCATTCTGTAAATATTTCAACCGTTTCCGGACAAAAGCCACCGGGCAAGGGGTTAAATTCCTTTACGGATGCGGAGTTTATGCCCCGGCTGGGCTTTCAGCAGCTCGTCCAGCTTTTTCTGCTGTTTCCGCGATGCGTAGGCATGGCCATGACACACCGCCGCGGCGACGGCATCGGCAGTATCATCCGGTTTCGGTATCTCTTCCAGATTCAGGATTGCCTTGACCATCTCCTGCACCTGTTTCTTATCTGCTCTTCCGTATCCGACCAGTCCCTGCTTGATCTGCAGCGGCGTATATTCATTTACTTCAAGGCCGGCGTTGACACAGGCAAGAATCGCGATTCCTCTCGCCTCACCGACATGAATTACCGTCTTCGCGTTCGTGTTAAAAAACAGTTCCTCGATCGAGGCTTCCTGCGGCTGATAAATCTGAATGATCGATTTCAGCTCTGTGTACAGATGCTGAAGGCGGAATTCCATCGGTGTTCCCGCATCCGTCGTGACAGCGCCGTAATCCACCGCCTGAAAATGATTTCCCTTCATATCTATAATGGCCCATCCCATAATCGCGTAGCCCGGATCGATACCGAGAATTCTCATTGACAACCATCCGCCTTTCTTTTTTTAAATTAATTCTTCCAAAACCTCTTGCAAAACTGATGAACTCAGTATATCATAAGAACATACGTTTGTCCATACGAACAGAAAAGAAACACACTTTCCCGGATACACATTTTTCTCCTCTGGATGAATAAATGATTATTCATTTTCTCTAATAACTATGGTATAATCAATGTATAGTTATACACGAGCAGGAGGATGAACATGCGTTATTCCAGACAAAATAAAATACTAGAACTGATCAGCAAGTATGAGATCGAAACCCAGGATAAGCTGGCTGCTATGCTGCGCAAGGAAGGTTTTGAAGTCACACAGGCTACAATTTCCAGAGACATCAAGGAACTGCAGCTGATCAAGACTCTTTCTTCCAGCGGAAAATACAAGTATGCGGTCAGCAAACGTTCCGACGCGCCGATTTCTGACCGCTTCATTAAAATTTTCAAGGAAACGGTTCTCAGCTTCAATGCGGTAAACAACCTGATCCTGATTAAAACTCTTTCAGGATGCGGAAGCGCTGCCGCAGAAGCCGTAGATAATATCGGTGTGGAGCATATCGCAGGTACAGTCGCCGGTGATAACACCATGCTTATTGTCGTCGATGATGAAAAGAACGTGGATGAAATTCTGGGATTATTCAACAAGATGCTGACCGCAAAGAAGCAGGAAAACTAGTCTGTTTCCACGCGGCTGTGCAGATGGCAGAAATCTCTGAAGGCGGGTCATTACGGATTGACCCGCCATATTTATCTGCAGTCCTGACTCATCACTTCTGATCTTCTGAAAACAGATAATGGAGAGGCAGAAATGATCGAACACATCAGAATATCGGATTTCGCGATAATTAAATCGACCGATGTGGATTTCCAGCCGGGACTGAATGTCATCACCGGTGAAACCGGCAGCGGAAAATCCATTATCATCGAAGCAATGAGCCTTGCTCTTGGTGCACGAGCAGATTCTTCCTTTGTCCGCCGCGGCGCGGATAAGGCAAAGATCCAGATGCAGGCCGATCTGGGCGGTAAATCCTGTATTATCAGCCGTGAATTGAGCAGAAACGGCCGCAATCTCTGCCGTCTGAACGGAGATCTCGTCTCCTTAAGCCAGATTCAGGAAGCCGCCGGAAAAATCGCGGATATTCACGGTCAGTATGATAATCAGGCTCTGCTGGACCCGGAACGCCATATGGAACTGGTTGATGCCTTCAGACACGAAGAGATCCGCCCCTGCTTTCAGGCATTTACCTCTGCCTATGTAAATTATAAAGCGGTACGGGGAAAACTGAACAAACTTCTTCACGATGAACGGGAAAACAGAAGAAGGGTCAATCTCTGCCGCTATGAGCTTCAGGAAATTGATGCGGCGCAGCTGCGTGTCGGAGAAGATACTGAATTGAATGAACGGATTTCCGTCCTGAAAAACAGTGAAAAGATCTTCCAGGCCATGAGCATGGCGCAGGAACTTCTGAACGGCGGTGAAGAAAACGCGGAAAACATGATCGGTCAGGCAGAAGCGCAGATTACATCTGTATCATCATTTTCCAGTGATCTGAAGGAAATTTCCAGTCTCCTGAACGGGATCAGCGCTGACCTTCAGGATCTGAATAACCGTATCCGCACAGTAACAGAAAAGACAGATTTTCAGCCTGGTGAAGTGGACCAGGTCATCAGCCGTCTCGACCTGATCGACAGCCTGAAAAGCAAATACGGCCGCTCCATCGAAGAAATTCTCTCCTACAGAGACCGAATCGCGGGAGAACTGGAACTGGTTGAAAACTTTGAAGATCAAAAGACAGATCTGGAGAAGAAAACAAAGGCCGCCCTTGATGTCTTAAAGGAGAAAACCGCTTCCCTTACGGCTGCCCGGAAGAAAAGCGCTGAAGAACTGGAAGCCGCAATTGAGCGTGAACTGCACGACCTGAACTTCCCTTATGCACAGCTTCAGATCAAAATCGAAAAAGCACCGGCAATCAGTTCTTCTGGCGGAGACATCTGTGAATTTCTGATCAGCACCAATAAGGGAGAGCCGCTGAAATCTCTCGCAAAAACTGCTTCCGGCGGTGAAATTTCAAGAATCATGCTGGCAATAAAGAATGTAACCGGCGATGATGATCAGATTCCGACAATGATTTTCGATGAAATTGATACAGGAATCAGCGGAATTACCGCAAGCGTCGTTGCCAGGAAACTTCAGCAGATCGCAAAAAATCACCAGATTATCTGCATCACTCATCTGCCGCAGATTGCAGCAGCCGCGGACACGAATTACCGGATTTACAAGGACTCTGACAAGGACGCAACATACTCACATATCCAGCTGCTGAATCGGGAGCAGAAAACCGCGGAAATCGCACGCCTTCTTGGTGGTGACGCGGTAACAGACCTGACAATGAAAAGCGCCGAACAGCTGATTTCTGCCATGGAAAAACGCAGACAGTAACGGGGCGGCAGAAAACACGGCGCAGTCAGGCCGCTGCCCCCTTCCTGCAACAGCGGAATGCGCAGACATCCGGCTCTCTGCCCGCTTCTTTCAAGAACTCCTCCACGACGCTGAAGCGTCGAATGAGTACCCAGGGACCTTGTTGTCGTCTGATGAATAGATAAATAAACCCCCGCTTCATCGAAAGCCTCGATACGGCAGGCTTACCGGTGAAACGGGGATTTGTCGTTTTTGCGTATGTTCTGTTCTTTCTTCAGGTTTTTCCCTCAGATCCTTGCAATATACATTTCCAGGGCCGTTCTTCCGTCCAGGAGTCCACTGACGATATTTTCATTGGTTTCATAGATTTCCATTGTCATATCCTGCAGTTTTTCCAGGCTGTAGCGTCTTGCATAATTCATAGCTTTTTTGATTCGGTATTCATTAATGCCTGTATATTTACTAATCCAGGCCGGGGTTACCCTGCCGCCTCTTCTGTCCATGAATTCCCGGATTTCCAGCATCAGTTCCACCTGACTGGCGATTGCTCCGACGATACTTCCCGCTTCATTGCTGTTTTCTCTCAGCTTGTTGTGGAGAATCTGAAAGGCGGTTTTCTTGTCGTTTCCGCTGATCCCGTCCAGCAGATTGAAGATGAAGGTGTCTCCATCACCGGAAACCATGGATTCGACATCTTCTCTTCTGATGGCGTTTCCTTCAGAATGAGCGATGATTTTCTGAAGATCGTTTTCAAACTGAAAGAGATGGTAACTGCTTTCTTTATTAAAATATCCTGTGCTCTGCACCAGATACCGCATATCCGCACGGCTGATGGCTTTGCCGGCAGCCTGAAAGCGTTTATGGGCAAAGGACATCAGCTCCTGCTCGCTGAGATCGTCAAAGGAATACCAGGAGCCTTCTTTTTTCAAGGCCTTCACGACTTTTGCCCGTCCGTCGATTTCTGAAGATGAGAAAATGAGAATGGCCGAGGGATTCGGGTTCTTCAGGTATGCCAGAATCAGCTCGGCATCATGCTCGGAAATCCCCCTGGTCTGCTTCAGGGCTGTGAAATTTTTTACCCAGACAAGGCGCTTCTTTGAAAGCATCGGAAAGGTGTCGCATTGCTTCAGAATGTCTGGAATTTCTGCTTCCTGACCGTCGATCACGGAGCAGTCAACCGCTTTTGCTGCAGGATGAACAAATTTATTGATCATCCAGTTTCCGGCCCAGTTGATCAGATATTCTTCTTCTCCGGAAAACAGAACAACCGGCTTGAGCGTTCCGCTCTTCAGCTCGCTGATAAAGGTCTGATATCCGCGTTTGGGACGCATTTTCTGATACATACTGCTCGTTTTCCTCCTTGCTGCAATTATTTTTGTCCCTCGATGATCTTCTTCTCTGCGGCCTCATCCTCTGCATCCGCCGGCAGGGATCTGCGGTGGCCGAACAGCGCCAGCAGAATCACGCCCAGCAGGATCAGCACAGTTCCGGCGTAATCGAAGAGTGTGAGCGTCATGCCGAGCGCCGCAACGGTCAGAATGGTGGACACGACCGGTTCGACGGTCTCAAACAGGCTTCCCTGCACGGCTCCGAGGATGCGGACGCCTTCCATGTAGGCTGCCTGCGCAACGACCGTGCCAAAAATAATCACGCCAAGGAAACACAGCCAGCCTTTCATATCCATACGGACAGGCGCATCCCAGAAATGAGAGAGAGGGATCATGCAGATGCCGCTGATCAGCATGGCCCAGCCGGTCACCGGGCCGGCGCCGTAGCGGGTCAGGATTCTGCCTGGCTGAATGTTGTAGATTGCCGCAGACAGCGCAGCGCCGAAGCCGAAAATCAGGGCCGGTCTGCTGATCGCAAGGGAATTCATGTTTCCATGCGTGGTAATCAGAAAGGCTCCGGTCATGACAAGCAGCAGAACCAGAACTTCAATGCGGGACGGCATCCTTTTATCGATGAAGACATAGAATAAAAGGACCAGAATCGGCGCCGACCCCTGCAGAACGGTTGCCGTGCTCGGATTCGAGACCTGAACCGCAAGAAAATAGACCAACTGGCATGGAAGCATGCCGATAAAGGAAAAGATGATTTCATCTCTGAAAGAGCGGCGATCCCGAAAGATAGAGAATACCTCTTTTCCGCTTTTCAGCGCAATATAGAGAACCGTGACCAGACCCGCGAGAAGAAGTCTGTAGGTGACCAGAAGCTTCGCATCAAATCCGTTATGTTCGAACAGATAGCTTCCCATGACGCCGGAGCAGCCCCACAGGGTGCCTCCCGTCAGCGCCATGAAAATGCCGATCCTCTTACTGCTGTGCTTCTTTTCTGCCGATTTCCCCATCTTTCTGTTTCCCTTTCCCCCTGCTTCGTTTGATGCAGGTCTTCACTCTGCATCTAAAAACCGTATAGTCCATGATAACATATCTGCCGTATTTTGTCCTGAATAAGGCTGCGTTACAGTCTCACATACGATCAGCTTGCCAGGTCACGGGATCAAAAAAGACAGGGCAGGAAGTTCTCCGCTCTGTCTTGAAATTCTGTTTTTGATCGTTCTGGCTCAGGAGTTAATCGATACGAGTAACAATACTCCCCGCATCCTCTCCTTATGCCCTGCAATGAAATCCGCCTGATTCTACAGATTCTCTTTCATGAACTTGGAAACTGCTTCGCATGCGGCATCCTCATCGTCGCCCTCAAAAGTGAACTCGACTGTGGATCCCTGCTTTGCGCCAAGAGACATTACGCCCAGTGTCTTGGAAGCCTTTACGCTCTTTCCGTCCTTGGAGATCATGATGGTGCTGTTGAAGCTCTTTACCAGTTTAACGAGCTGGCCTGCCGGTCTTGCGTGAATTCCTTCTGGATCTGTAATGACATAGCTGAAATTTTTCATTTTATAGTTCCTTTCTCCTCATACAAATACAACGAAAACTATATTCATGCGGTATGCGCATAATCATCCTGATTTCATTATACACAAAATATTCTATAATGACATGCTTATTTCAATCCTGCATTTTTCTTTTCTTCATCCGTCCACTTTTCTATCGTGAAATAGGAAGTGCGGATGTGGCAGTATCCGCCCGGATGTTTCTCCAGGTATTTCTGATGATACTCCTCGGCGGAATAGAAATTCTGAAGCGGCTCTAGCTGAACGGCCAGTTTCTTCCCAAGCTTCTCCTCTTCTCGATGATAAATCTCCCGAATTTCAGGAAGCTGGTCCTCATCCGTATAGAAAATGCCGGTCCGGTACTGGATGCCGCTGTCCGCCCCCTGGCGGTTGACGGAAAGCGGATCAATAACTAGAAAATAGTATTTCAGAAGCTGTTTCAGACTGATTTTCTCTTCATCATAGACCACTTTCACGGTTTCCGCGTGGCCGCTGTTTTCGCAGACCTCTTCATAAGTCGGTATATGTTCTGGCTGACCTGCCTTTTCTGGCCCGTTGGCATAGCCTGCTTCCGTTGATATAACCCCGTCAAACTGGTCGAAATACTTCTGGACACCCCAGAAACAGCCGCCGGCCAGGTAAATGATCTTCTTCATTAATGATTCCCTCCAAAACGAATGAACGCCGCACCGGCATGATCATCTGACTGCGGCGCGGCGTCCCATCATATTCGATAATTTTCTCCTATCCGAGCTGTTCGCTGACGACTTCCTCTTCCGGCAGCTTCTTCTTCAGAAGGGAGAGGATCAGCATCGCGACGATGGATCCAGCCGCGAGAGCAAGGACGTACATTCCCGGATGACCGATGACGGCAATCACCCACAGGCCTCCGTGCGGAGCCGGGCTCTGGCAGCGGAAGGCTGCGGACAGGCCGCCTGCCAGGGCAGAACCGATGATGCAGGAAGGAAGAACTCTTCCCGGGTCAGCAGCCGCGTACGGGATGGCACCTTCTGTGATGAAGGAAA
>JBJFHK010000099.1:0-2637 GCA_051893535.1 Eubacterium sp.
GTGTAAACACCCAGGCTGTAGCCAAAGCGGTTGTCGTTTGCGATATCCTCTGCCCAGCGGACCATGGCTTCAACACCGGTTCCCTCATCCGGAATTTCGTCCAAGATGGAAACACTGACCGTGCTGTTTTCCGCAACCTTGCTTCCTGCCTTTGCGCTCTGGCGGACAACATCCTTAAAGTCATAAGAAGGATATTTAGACTTCAGCGTTGATGATGTCACGAAAGATGTGTCTCCGACGGAGCTCTTCAGTCCAGCCTTTTTCAGGGCCTTTGCCGCAGATGTTTTTGATTTTCCGACGACGTTCGGAACCGTTACCTTCTTATATCCCGGAACGGTGATCTTTGCGGAGCTGCTGACTCCGTTGTGGGCGATTGCGTAAATCTGCGCCGTTCCTTTTTTCTTCGCGGTAACTTTTCCGGAGGAATTTACAGAAGCGACGCTGCTGTTAGAAGAGTACCAGCGGACTGGCGTCGTTTCAGAAAGCTTTCCGTCGGCCGACGCCTTCAGGGTAGAAGAGTGGCGGATGTAAATCGTCGCTTTCTCCTTGCTCAGGGTGACTTTTGTCGCATTATCTGAGTCTGAAGTGGTGGAAACACTGACCGGAACGGAGTATGTGGAATAACTGCTGCCCTTGAATGCACGGACCTTCAGATAAACCAGCTTGCCGGCATCAGCCGCGACCTCGGCGCTTGTGTCCTTGAAATTGCCGCCGGACCGCTTATAACCGCTGCTTTTCTGATCGGAAACGTAGACACGGTAGTAGGAGGCGCCGGAAGACGCATTCCAGGTCAGCTTGATTGTGCGCTGAGTCTGTGTGGACGTATCGCTGCTGTCCTGAGATTCCAGCTGAGCCTGCACCATCTGCACCTGCGCCGGCTTGGACGCCGCGTGCGCCTCCGGAGCCATCACGGCCATACCCGACAGCGCCGTCAGACCGCTCAGCGTAATCACTGCAGCCCTGCGGAGTGTCTTATGATTAGAATCAGTTTTATTCATGAACATTAGTAATCTCCTGTATTTATCCGACAAAATGAAAACAGCAAGGCAAAAATTGCTCTGCTGTGTCTTGAAAAATTATGTCCTTATTGTAGCACAGAAAAATAAGAATGTGAAGGATTACTAAGAATTAGTTAAGATTTACTAAAGAAATTGTGCATACAGACTGACAATTCTCATTCCATAATCAATTTCCTTTCATCCGGCAGAGTGGAAATCTGTCAGAAACAATGAAATCTGAGCTTGAAATATGTTATCATGAAATAACCAATGAGCAGAAGGAGACTGAAATGAAGAAAAAGCCATTCATTACATTAGAGAAAGCAAAGGAAATCGCGGAGCAGTATCCGACTCCGTATTACGTATATGATGAGGCGGGAATCCGCAGAAACGCGGAGAACGTCTATAAAGCATTCTCCTGGAATAAAGGATTCCGAGAATATTTTGCCGTCAAAGCCACGCCGAACCCGTTCATTCTGCAGATTCTGAGTGAATACGGCTGCGGCTGCGACTGCTCGTCCATGGCGGAGCTGATGTTGTCTGATGCCTGCGAAATCAGGGGACACAAGATTATGTTCTCTTCTAACGATACGCCGGTGGAGGAGTATCAGTACGCGGACAAGCTCGGCGCCATCATCAATCTGGACGACCTGTCCGACGTGAAAATTCTGAAGGACACTCTGGGCCATGTCCCGGAGACGATCTGCTGCCGCTACAATCCGGGCGGTGTCTTCAAGATGAGCAACGGCATCATGGATAATCCGGGAGACGCAAAATACGGCATGAGCGAGGAGCAGATGACGGAGGCCTTTCGTGAGCTGAAAGCTGGCGGCGCGAAGCATTTCGGCATTCACGCCTTCCTGGCCAGCAACACCGTAACGAACGACTATTATCCCCAGCTTGCCGAAGAGCTGTTCTCCCTTGCCGTCCGCCTGAAAAAGAAGCTGGACATCGATATCTGCTTCATTAACCTGTCCGGTGGCGTCGGCGTGGCCTATAAACCGGACCAGACCCCGAACGACATCTTCAAGATCGGTGAGGGCGTGCATCAGGTTTACGACTGCATCTTCAAGCCGGAGGGCATGGACGACATCGCCATCTACACCGAAATGGGCCGCTTCATGCTGGGACCTTACGGCGCGCTGGTCACCAGAGCCGTCCACGAGAAGAAGACCTATAAGGACTACATCGGCTGCGATGCCTGTGCGTCCAACCTCATGCGCCCGATGATGTACGGCGCCTACCACCACATCACCGTCCTCGGCAAAGAAGACCTGCCAAGTGACCACGTTTATGATGTAACGGGCGCGCTCTGCGAAAACAGCGACAAATTCGCCATCGACCGGAAACTCCCGAAAATCGATCTCGGCGACTACCTGTATATCCACGACACCGGCGCCCACGGCCACTCCATGGGCTACCAGTACAACGGGCGCCTCCGCTCCGCGGAAATCCTGCTCCACGAAGACGGGACCTTCAGCATGATCCGCCGTGCTGAAACCACCGACGATTACTTTGCAACCCTTGATTTCTGCGAAGTCGGAAAGAAACTGCTGAGGAAGTAGGCAGGGGGAAATGCAGTACATGCTGCAGAGCAGGCTGAGTACAGCCGGTTTCAATGAGGCCGATGATGGTCAGA
>JBJFHK010000100.1:0-14568 GCA_051893535.1 Eubacterium sp.
ATTTCAATGCTCTATGTTTTTGACGCTCTACACTTGCCACTTTCCTAATCTATTTGCCAACGTTGGGCTTATATTTCCGCCCTGTACTGTACCCTCTTCCGTATCTTCATACATACCATCCACCATTACTCCTGCCTTTAGATACTTTCGTATCAGCCACAGTATGTTCGGGTCTTTGATATGCCATTCCAGGAATCTCATCATCCATTCGTGGTCGATATGGTCGAAGAAACCTTTTATGTCGGCATCCACAATGAAGTTTATCTTCCCGTGCGACACATGTTGATAAACATCCTTGACCGCTTCATGGCATCCCCTTTTAGGTCTGAAACCGTACATGCAATTTAGAAACCTTGGCTCATATATCGCTTCCAGTATCTTCTTTACTGCCAGCTGCACTATTTTATCCTCATAAGATACGATTCCCAGAGGGCGCAGTTTTCCATTTGCTTTGGGTATATAGACCCTCCGCGTCGGGAGTGGCTTATACGATTTGTTCTTCAGCCGTTGCACAAGGTCAGCAATATTGCTGTCAAGATGCTTTCCGTATTCTTCCTTGGTCACTTTATCTATACCAACCGCTTTCTTGCCATCAAGTTCCTTGTGGCATTGTTTCAGCAGGTCAGCATTGATCAGGTGATACAGACTTGTGAATTCTGGTTTCTTACTTTTCGCTGATATTTCTGCTATTCTCTCTAATTTTGTTCCCATCATTTCCTCCGTCCCTGAGTACGGATGATGTTTCCTCAGAGAGACCGCTACTGCGTAACCTCCTTCCCTCTGTCGGCATTACCCGACTTCAACAATACTATGAAGTTATCCGACTGCCTGCCGCCCGTTTGACATCCTCCATTTTCAGTTGGTATGTCATACTCTTTTGCGAGAGGCGACAGGCTCTCCCCAGTTGATGTGAATCCTTAGTGTCAAGCATGATCGGCTCTCTGACCCCGCAGTGCCATATAGTTCTCACCATAACGAACTGTATGATGTTGCCTTCCGCACCAGTTAAGACGTCGGCCAACTGGAATAACTAACTTTTCGAGGCTCAATCGCTTTAACGACCCTACTTGCTTGCTGTCTACGCTTGTCAAGCATCATTACTGATGCCATCCCAAGACTCGCTAATATCTGGCTGGTTAGGCCTTGGATATACCGGACTCCCACCGGTTAGGCTACACACCCTTGGCTGGGCGCACAACTGGTATTTTTTAATCCCTATCCCTGCATAGATTTTCTCGATAGATGGGGATTTATCTTCCCTGCATCTATTTAATGCCCTTTACGATCCATATAAGTTCCAGTGTTCACCCAGTACCATTCAATACGCGATACTCCTGCAGATCACCATCAACGAAAAAAGGGCAGGTACTCCGTCTGAAGTACCTGCCCTTTTTTTCATCAACAAACAGTATTATTATCCTTTTGAAATATAGATGTTCTTCAATTGACCCAAGGCACGGTTTTCCAATTTGTAATTCCTGTCCTGAAACAAAGTAAAATCGCAAAGTTCAAAGGAAGTGAATGCGCCAACAGCGGCAAAGATGGTGCTAATAATTCCTCCGGCGGCTCCTGCACAGACAGCGGACAATAGAAACAGCAATACCGTAAAAATAAACAAGCCATATTCCTGTTTTCGATTATCTTTCAACTTACGGTTATTCTGTTCGATCCTACTGTCAAGGCAGAAGCAAAATGCTCGTTTGAAATGACTAATATCCACTTTATCATTTGATATAATCTGAATTTGAGGCAGCAGATTACGGGCAGTCCGCTCCTTTCCTTCAAGCAATTCCATATCTACTCGTGAAATAATATACTTGAAAGCTGATGCTGCCAATTCATTTTTATCCGGATCATATGGTTCATACAGTTCATCTTCTGATACGATAGAGATTCGAATGGGTTTACGATTTTTCTCAATTCTTTCATGGATGTCCATGTGAACCCTCCTTCTCACTGTTATTCTTTATCCGGATTATTTTTTTCACTATTCGGATTTACTCCGAATCCAAACGGCGCTGAGCCGCTCTCATTCGAATCAAATCGTTCTCCACCAAAGAATCCTTCACCTCTGTTATTTAAAAATCCAAATCCGCCAAAATTAGCGCGAGCTTTCTTTAACTTTTCAAAATCTTCCTCAGAAATATTTTCGCGCATTTTCTCCATCCTTTTGAAGAAATCATCATTAGGCTTTCCGATCATTTTAATATCCTCGCTTTCCATGTAGTTGATTATCTTGTCGAGATAATTGTTCAAATTTTCCAGCTCTTTATCAGACAGACACGAGAAATTCTTCCCCGCATCTGATACCTCCTGATTAAAAGCATTGCCCTTTTCCGTAAGGTGTACAACCATTACCCTTTTGTCCTGCTCCGATGGTGTTCTCTCAACATAGCCTTCATTTTCCAGACGCATTAACAATTCGTTTAGTGACTGCTGTCTGATTCCCATCAGAAAAGCCAGATCCTTTGTCGTAATATCATGTTTGATTTTCAGAATCGCAAGAACTCGTCCCTGTCCCTTACTTCTGTCAAGAAGCGGGTCTCCATTTAGCCCGCCGGGTAAAAATTGATTCCGCATCAAACCCATCAGATACATAAACTTCTGATATGTCTTGTTCAGATCATCATTTTCCAATGTATTGCCTCCATTTCATACAGGTCACCTGTTGATAATATCATACAGGTTGCCTGTATAAATGTCAAGAGTTTTTTACAGGTAACGCTGAAAAGCGGGCTCCGGACGGTACAGGAAATCCTGCCGTCCGGGTCCCATAGTTTTTTCATCCTTAATGACTTTGTTCCTGCTTCCGATATCTCTGTGCCTCGTCCTTCCGCTCCGCATCATACAGAGACGCAATATTTTTCTGTGCGATAAGCAACTCCTGCACTTCATCCTTTACTTTCCGGTATTCATGATAAAGCTGTTTTTTCTTGGAGAGTATCTCCCCATATTCAGCGCTCAGCTCCTTTATCCTCGGGATCTTCTGAAGCTCCAGAGCATCAAAGGCCTGCTTTGCTGCCTTGTGAAGGGAGATTTCTTCCCGGTGCTCCTCCAGGAATTTCTTACTATATCCCGCCTTGCGATAAGCTTCATAAATTGGTCTGGTTTTGGAATAGTTGATGATGTGCGTTCGCAGCGTGGAGATTTCCGTGAGCCGTTTTTCCGCCGTCTGCATCCGGGAGAGGAGATCGTTTCTCTTTTCTGTCCGGGCATGAACCATGGCCTCCAGCTGATCCATACTCGCAATCTGGTGATCCCGGAGGAAGAGAAGTGTCTTCGCCATCTGCTTCAGATTGTAAACCGTGGCCCACCGGCGATAGCCTGCGTCCTTGAACTGAAGCTTTGTCTGAATATCAATGATGAGATTAAACGGTCGGTCCGCAGGGGAATGTTTTTGTGTTTTTACTGATGGCCGTTTGCGCGCGCCTTCCGATTCCAGATAAGCGCGAAGATCCGCCTCGGTATAACCTTCCCGGAGAGAAGAGAGGCGGATGAAACGCTTCTGTTGTTTTCCCTTCACGGCGATCTGTTTGCCGCGCTTTATTTCATAGCCGGACTTCTCAAGATCCTGAAGAAACTCTTCAAAGCTATTCGGACGCGCGCTCTGAAGAACGGCATCCATATCCCTGCAGATCCCATCGCGGAGATTTTCCTTCTTCGGGTATTCTGTCCGTTTATGCCGCTCGCGGTAGGGCTTTGGTTTGATGACGGACAGGCCATGCTCGAGGCAGATCAGATCGCTGATCCGCTGCAGCGCGATACTCGACAGCCAGAAGTTTTTAAATTTGCGGGTGGCATCCAGTGATGTGGAATTGAAAATGATATGGTTGTGAATATGCGCCCGATCCGTGTGCGTCGCGACGATGAATGCGAATTTTCCTTTGGTAAACCGAAGTGCAAGCTCCCGCCCCAGCTTATTCGCATCTTCCGGTGTGATCTCGCCGGGCTTGAAGGACTGGCGGATCTGATAGGCAATCACATCATGCCTGGATTCGCGGCCTGTGATCTGGTGATACTGCCGTTTGGACAGAAGGAATTCCTCATCGACAGTCATCGGATCACACATATAGCCGGAGACCAGTTCGCCCTTCCCTGTCTTCTCCGGATTGCTCGCATAATCTGTCCGGTCACCAAGACTCTGTGCAATTGTTTTTCCCTTATTCACATGCAGCGGGATCAGTCTTGTTGCTGCCATTTGCCGCCTCCTTCCTCCGGACATAAAAAAGCCGGGGAAATTTTGCGCGTTCCCCGGCTACCTCTAAATCCAATATGCTTCCTCTATTATTATCTCGAAAAAATAAATCCGGACAACAGGCCCGAGAACGCCTCCAGTCCCATCAAAACAAGTTCGGCGGTCATGGTGATCAGAAATACGATACATGCGGCGGCAAAGACGATACCGACGCCCATCCAGTAACCCTGAAGCAGTGCGATCACAATGCAGACGCCGAAGACCAGATAGGTAATACCGGCAGCAAAACCAGTCACCCCCAGGGCGAGTTTGTAGAAGATGGTAAAGACGCATACAACCAGAAGAACAGGAAGTGCCAGAAGTTTAAACGGTAATTTGATCAGCCACATAATACGTACCTCCTCGTCTGATTTACCTTCAGTTTATCGGAGGTCACGGTTCCCATCAAGGATGTCACGTAATTGTTGCGAGCCTTGCCAGAATTTCCTTTGTGGCCTCCCAGATTTTCTGCTGTCTTTGCTTCAGATCCTGAATGTCCTCCGCATAAATCGATCCTGTCTCATTTGCCCGCTTCGCATACTGGTTCAGGTTATTGCTGCAGTAGCGGAGCAGAGAAACCACTTCCTTCACATCACCGAGATCAAGGTTCACGCAATAACCGTCCAGCGCCATTTTTCTGAGATACGAACTCTGATTCCTGATCCCGATTTTCTCCATTTTCTGCCGCATCCGTTCATATTCATCGCCGGTCATGACAAAGTGCACCCATTTATCTCTTGTCTGCATGGGCACCTCCTGCCGGACCGGTTTCCAGCCTGTTATAATCCTCATCCGTCATGCAGACCAGCTTACTGATGAGAGATTCTGTCATCAGCCAGAGTTCTGCCTCGTCCGGCATGAGGCAGGTCTGCATCTCTTTCAAAGTCCGGATTGCTTCCGGACGCGTGGAAGAGTAGTAGAGCATCAGCAGGATGCGCTCGTCTCTGGTCAGATTCATTCGAGGCTCCTCTCTTCCGGTCTGCGGAAAATCCCCGGCCGTTCCTGTCTGGCCGGAGGCTCCTGTTTCTGCTGTTCTCTGAGCTTTTCCAGTACGGATTCCCTCGCTTTTTCATCAGCACATCTGCAGGCACGTTCAGTCGGATCCGGCTCCGGAAGATTATTGATGATTCCGTCAAAGCTGTTATCGTTCTGCTCAACAAAATCCTCCACGGAGCGGAGCGCCGCTCTGCCCGGATCCATCTCGGGAAACCGCTCCGGATGGAGAATCAATTCTACCCGGTCAGATACCTGCGGATCATCAAAGACAACACCATTCAGCCATTCCTCACACTCATGCCATCCTCCCATCGTGATTGTCTGTCCGTTGTTTCCAAAAAAGCGGAGATAATCGTTTGTGCTCTCTATGCCGTCATAGGTGTAGCCCGCGGCTTCCATCGCGGCAACAAGCGAATCCTTTTCCGCCGGTGTATCGTGCATCGGTTCTGTGAATTCATCATGCCAGTCACTCATTCGCCATATCCTCCTTGATTGCTTCCTCATGGAATGTCACCTTGTGTCCTCTTTTGTTTTTGCTGCCGTCTTTCGTTTGGTTTTCCCGGTTTCAGCGGGAAGCGGATCATCCTTCTTTTCCTCCTGCGCTTTCAGCTCTGACAGAGATTTCCGGACAGATTTCCTGGGCTTCATTTCCTGCCGGTAGCCGTACTTTTCCGCTTCTTTTTCCGCAATCTTCAGGTTGATGTCCGCAAGATCCGTGGAATGGGGCATGCTGTCCATCGGCAGGATATCCTTTTCCCGAAACGAGTAGTAATACTGGTCTTTTCCGAGAATGATATGATCCAGCACTGGTATCCCGGCCAATGTGCAGAGCTGTTGCATCCGGTTCGTAAGTGCAATATCTTCCTTAGACGGTTCCAGCCTTCCGCTCGGGTGATTGTGAAACAGGATGATTGATGCCGCATTGGACAGAAACGCCGCCTTCATGAGCTCTCTCGGATGTGCAACGGAACTGTTAAGAGTTCCGATACTGGCAATCATCATATTGATTGGTGTATTGTCAGTTTTTAGATGAACGACACCGACGACCTCCCGGTCATAATCCCGGAAGGCATCCGCCAGGATCCGTACAGCCGATTCCGGGTTGGTAATATCCTCATTGCTGAGTAGCGGCGGTTCTTTCACCAGACGAATAGAGACCTGATCGAGGCCGAATTTCTTACTCATGATTCTTCACCTCACTTTCCGCTGCGGTATTCAAAGGAATCTGCAGAATAAATTCCTCCTCCGGGAATTGTTCAAGCCGCCCGCGGATCTGCTCTGCCGCGGATTTTCCTGCTTTTTCAATACCGGATCTTTTTTCTTCTGAACACATCATCGTGCCTCCTCTCTGCCAGATGTTTCGTTGTTCTCCGTAAATCGTTCCCTGTAGTTTTCCAGCAGTGCCTGTTCCCGCTGTTTTTTCCGGCGCTCCTCGCTATAGGGGTTACGAATGGCGATGAGTTTCTTCGGAAGCCGGTAGAACCTGGACTTTCCGGCGCCATTTTTCTCAAGAATGAAATCATCCGGATACTTCTCCGAAAGCTCCGCAAGTCGGCGGAGCATCCTGGGATCATGAGTATAAATGCTGGCTGTATTCAGCTCGTTATCCCAGAGAATGATGGTTTCCTGTTCGGCAAGCGTCAGCTTATTGCTCATCATGCTTCCTCCGATCTTCCGACCTGTGTTTATTTCCGGTTGCTGTTTCCTTTTCTGATTCCTGTTTTCTATTTTCTTTTCCGCCGTTGTTCCTGATCTTCGGCGGATTAAATTCCAGCTGAAAGCAGGCTCTTCCGTCCGGATCTGCGGAGAGCAGGAGAGTGGCATCAAAATTCCTTCCGGTCTTCCGGCTTGTGCAGTCTTTCAACCGGATCCTGCCATCCGAAAGCAGCCGCTCAACCATGCCGGCGGACAGGTGCTTTCCAATACTTTTGAAAAATGCATTATCCTTCCAGAGCACAAAACGGCATTCACGGTTACTGCAGAACCAGCCTTTGGGCTTTTCCACTACATCGGACTGACAGCATGGACAGATCCCGGCTTTCCGGTAATTACTCATTTCCAATCCTGTTCCTTTCGCCGCGTCATAATTCCTGATAAGCCTCGCAATCATTTCGGTAATTTCCCGCATGAAATTCTTCGCACTGTAAGTGCCCCGCTCAATTTCAAGAAGCTTCTGCTCCCAGTCGGCAGTCATGGCAGCCGAGCGAATCTGTTCCGGCATTACGGTAATCAGGGAATTTCCTCTCGCCGTGGATACCAGATAACATGTCTTTTTATCGCCTTTCCGCTCGATAAAGCCCTTCTGTACCAGCTTTTCAATAATGCCGGCACGGGTTGCCGGTGTTCCGAGACCTTTGCGCTCCGCGTCCTCCGGCATGTCCTCCGCACCTGCTGTCTCCATGGCGCTGAGCAGTGTATCCTCCGTGAAACGCCTGGGCGGTGTCGTGGTACCTTCCTTTAAGACCGCTTCTGAAAAAGGAACCGCATCGCCGGACGAAAAAGCAGCCGCATCACCGGCATCTTTTTCTCTGTTCTTTGCCGGATAAAACGTAAGCCACAGCTCCTTCCAGCCAATCTGCAGAACCGTTCTGCCCTTTCTCGTAAATTCCTCACCGGCACAAATCAGAACGACCGTTTCCTCGGCTGTGCGATAATCCTTCGCCGCCGCGCAGAGAAGCCTCACGGCGATCAGCTGCAAAACAGCCTGCTCGCCGGTAGGAAGCGCAGTGAGATCCGCCTTGGACATCGTTCTGGTCGGAAGAATGGCGTGATGATCGCTGACCTTCCGGTTGTTGAAAAGTCTCATAAAATTCCCGCTGTCCTGCATTTCCGGGGTCAGTGTTTCGTCAGATACGGCGTATTTTATCCCGACGTCTGCGATCAGCTGCGGGAGCATTTCCCGCATGTCCCCGGTCAGATAACGGCTGTCCGTGCGCGGGTAGGTGACGAGCTTCTTTTCATAAAGCGCCTGTGTGTAATCCAGTGTTTGCTGGGCAGTGAAACCGAGAATGCGGTTGGCATCCCTCTGCAGGCTGGTCAGATCGTAGAGAAGCGGAGGATGTTCTGTTTTCTCCGTACGGTTCACGGATTTGACCTCCGCCTGCATATTTTCACAGCATAATGCCTGCAGCTTTTCTGCCTCTGCTTTGTCATCAAACCGGCGGCTCACCTCGCTCATGTCATCCGAACGAAGCTCAACCGTGTAGAACGGTTTCGGCTGAAATGCCGTAATCCCGGCATCCCGCATGACCAACATAGAAAGTGTCGGCGTCATGACCCGACCAACATTCAGCGTGGATCCGTACAGACATGAAAAAAGCCGGGTGGCGTTCATTCCGACGATCCAGTCGGCACGCTCCCGGCAAAGGGCTGCTTCATATAAAGCATCGTATTTTTCTGACGGTTCCAAATGGGCAAATCCTTCCCGGATTGCTGCATCCTCCATACTGGAGATCCAGAGCCTCGTGAATGGCTTCCGGCATCCTGCCTGATGATAGACAAGACGGAAGATAAGTTCTCCCTCCCGCCCGGCATCGGTAGCACAGACAAGGCTCTCGACATCCTTCCGGTTCATCAGTTCCTTCAGAATCCGGAACTGCTTTCTCGTGGAATCGGATACATGGTATTGCCAGTGCTCCGGCAGAATCGGGAGGTCCTCCAGTCTCCATTTTGCGTATGCCTCATTGTAAACTTCCGGCGGCGACAGCTCTACCAGATGGCCGATACACCAGCTGACGATGTATTCTCCGCCCTCAAGATAGCCGTCATATCGTCTGGATACGCCCAGTACCCTGGAAATGGACTGGGCAACCGATGGCTTCTCGGCAAGTACAAGTTTCATTGTGCATTCCTCCTCGTAACAAAAATCAGCCATCGGAGCAATTTCCGAAGGCTATGCAGCAAACCCTTCCCATTAGGAAGAAACATAAATTTTTATGTAAGGGGCGCTGTCCGCGCCCCGGGCACAGCCCTGATCCGGATTACCCGTTCTGATCCCCTTCTCTCGGTTCTGATTCCCCGTCATGATCACCGGTGATTTCTTCCTCTTCTTCATCGTCTTCATCGGGAAGCTCATATTCCTCTTCGGATTCGTCCTCCTCATAATCTGCATCGGGATCCGGCTTTGGTGCCGTCCTCTTTTTCTTTTTGGACACGAAATAGAAATATCCGCCGCCGGCCGCTGTCAGCAGGATGATCACTGCTGCAAGTGGCAGAACATTGACAGATTTCTTTTCCGGCTTACTGTTCTCCGGTTTTATTTCTTCCACCTCCGAAGAAGTGGCGTCCGAAGTCGATTTCTCCGCGGTTTTCTCTTTTTCTGTATCTTTGTTCTCGTTTTCTGTCTGAAGGGCCGCTGCTTCATCCTTATCCATCAGGGCAAAAAGATCCGCTTCATCTACCTGATTCAGGAAATGAACATTCTCATTGCCGTCCTCATCGCGGTCGATAATCAGATAGAAGTAATTGCCGTTTTTGGTTACCAGAGTAATAAACTGCTTGCCGGCTCCGGTGGAAGATCCGATGTCATCCACCAGCGTCATGTTGCCGTCGGGGGTGAGAGGAGCAGACGATTTCTCATTCTGCATGCTTTCCATCATGAGTCCCAGCATTGTTTCCATGAATTCCTGATCAACGTTTCCGTCTTTCTTTTCCTTTTCCAGCACCTTCAGGTAATCCTTGCTGACATACCCGGTTTTTTCCGGAACAACGACCTGATACCATTCGCCGTCTTCTCCGACTACCTGCACTTCCTCGCCGGGAAGCAGATGTCCGATAATGTCATATTCCATTCCGCTTCCGGAGCGCAGATGAAGATAGCTGCTGACCTTGTCGTTTACGATGCCGGAAGAGGCGCTTTCATCCGATTTTTCGCAGCTCCATTTCCAGTCCCCGATGGAATAAACCGTATTTCCATCGTCATCTACTGTGACTGTGTAAGGCTTTTTCTCACCTCCGGCTTTTGCTGTGTTCTCCGCGGCACTGTCTGCGGCAGGCTTCTCTGTAGTCTTTGCGGCATCACTTTCTGCTTCCGTCGGGGACACGGCAGGAACTTCCTTTTTTTCAGCGCCGTCCGCCGCCTCTTCTGTGGATACCGCATTCGCAGAAACAGCAACAGCCTCACTGTTCCCCGCGGCATAACAGGTCATTGCTCCGGAACCGGCAAGCATGACGGCGGTAAGCATCCCTGCAATCAGGTTGTTAATCTTCATGTTCTGAATCCTCCTCTGTAATCAGGTTCTCTGTTTTTGTTTCCTCCGGCTCTGGATAAATCCCCACTGTACCTTTCTCTGCCATGGCGATGATCTGTGCCAGCCGCTCCGGCGAGAGATTTGCCGCATGAACCATGTCGTGGATCACGGCATTTTCCTCCTCACGGTACCGTTCCTCAAGATTTTTAACCCGCGCCGTCCATTCCTTCTGTTTGACGCGGGCTTTTTCCAGATCCGCGCCGATCTTCTCAAGTCTTGTCATGTTCTAACCCTCCGTGATTTCAGTTTGGCAGACGCCCGAAGCAGTAGAAGTGCTGCCTCCAGTACGGCGTGTCGATGGATGCATACTGGATGGGATTGCCACAATGAATCATCATATTGTTGCCGACATAAATGCCGACGTGCGATGCGCCAGCGGTTTCATACGTTCCCTGAAAGAAAATCAGGTCGCCGGGCTGCGCGGCACTTGCCGGGATGATAGTGCAGGAATTTCTCAAGCCTTCCGCTGTCTGTCTGCCTACGTTCCAGCCGTTGCCGCAGTGATTGATGACATAACTGACAAAGCCGGAGCAGTCAAAGCTCGTTGACGGTGATGACCCGCCCCATACATACGGATAACCCAGATATTTCTCTGCTTCATGGATCATGTTGGCAAACTTCGTGTCTGTGAGCGCCTCGCCCGGAATGTCATAATCCAGATACGAATCCGAGGTTGCTACATAGGGGTCGTCCGCAAAAAGATATGCCTTGTTGCCTTTCGTCTCCAGCAGGACCACATACCGCTCCGCCTGATCTTCAGACATCCCGCCGGATTCCGTGATGATATGACCGAGATTCTTGTTTCGGAGCGTGACATTCAGGATGTGATATTCATACTCCACCTCGACCTCGTACGTATATTCCTCGCGGTCTGTTGTCCCGTCAGGGTTGTGCACGGTATGGTGTCCGGTTCTTGTCTCTGTCCGGGTACGGATCTCTGTCTGCGGCTTCAGCTCCAGGTCATACTGCTGATCAAACAGACGCTTCAGCGCTGCCTGAACCTCATCCCGTGTATAGTCCTCAAAGAAAACCGTCAGATACGCCGTCAGCTGATAAGGGTCATGTCCGATCTCGTCTAGATTAAAGTTGTATTCGTCGTAACCCGGATAATCCGATTTGATGCGGTCGATCTGCTTCGACAGATCAGCTTCCATCGCCTTGTAATCATCGTTCGCCCCGATAATGTCCTCATCTCTGGCAGTAAATGTCGTAGCCACGACAGTGCCGGAGCCACCCGGCAGAAAGGCGGAACAGGAAGACATCGAGGAGCAGATCAGCATGAGCAGGAGAGCCAGCCCGCCGGCGATCAGAATCACACGCGGACGCTCCGCTGCATACGCAAATGCATGATCCTTCAGTTCGGAGAGCTTCCGGCCAATTCCCCGGACGGTTTGTGTGCTCTTTCCCGCAGCACTTCCTGCCTCTGCAGCGTGTTCCTCCGCACGACGGGCCGCGGCATACTCCCTGCGGATGGCTCTTTTCTGCTGCCAGCGGGAGATGGGATTGGAAAACTGTTCCGGGTTCTCTGCCATCCGCTTCCGGTACAGTGCCTCCACGTTTGCGCTGTCAGATTTATCCATCAGCTTCTCCGCTTTGTCATAGGACTTCAGCTTTTTGCTGTAAGCCGCATGATCTACAGCATGCACTCCGCCTTCCGCCATCCCGTTTCCGGTATTTACCGCCTCCACGGCAGCATTGTCATCCTGATTCTCCGCGGCAACTTTTCCATGCACAGCTCCGGATACGAACTCTGAAGTTCTTCTGAAACGAATGCCTCCGCCGGCAATTTCATCGGCAGAGGCATTCTCTTTTTCAAAGGTTAAGCGCACCTTGCGCTGTGACCTCTGATCCATATTTAATTTCGGCCTGCGCTTTTTCCGGATTTTCTCTGCGGCGCGATCCGCCCGGTCCGCTGCCCGGTCCGCTTTCTCTGCAGCTCGCCGCAGCTTCGGATTTTCCAGATCATCCTCCGTGAACCGGAGGCGCGTTGCTTTCCCTGCCATCATGCCTCCTTTCCGCGAGGCTCTTTTCTGCTGTTCTCATCTTTTTTCCTGTCCTTTACCTTTTCTGTCTCTTCACGCTTCTGTTCCGGTGTCTTTACCTCGCTGAGCTTGGTCGTCATGATCTTGTAAAGCTTCAGATCTGTCGGGAAATGATCCACAAAGGGAAGAATGACACTGCCATAGAACAGAAGTCCCTCGCCTTCCCCGGAATGCGTCACATAGGAGAGCTGATGAGGGGAAATGTTCAGCTGCTGTGCCAGAATCTGCCGGTCGCCCGCTGCCTGGTTCAATACCGATAGGTAAGCCTCTGCCTGTTAAGGCTCGGGCTTTTCCCCCGGTTCGCACCGTGCGTGCGGCTTTCACCGCACACGGCGTTCCATCGAGTTAACAGTTAGCCTCTTAATGCACCTACATTGGTAAGGTTGTTGCTGATTCGACTCCCCTGAATCATCGGGGAAAGTCCTGCGGCAACACGCAGTCGGTTTGCCTTTTTCCGTTTATTCTCATCCAGTTTCAGGCGCCTTGAGAGCTCCCACGCAAACTCCGCATCTTTTTCGTTAAGCATGTCATCCACGGCTTGTGTAACAAGAATCAGGTTCGAGTAGTCGTTTGTACCGCCATCCCATTTAGGAACTATGCGGCGGCAGATCACGTCTCCTCTTGCAAGAAATTCTCCTGTTATTGCACATTTCCCTAGCTGACCAGCGAACAATGAAATCCGATTATCATTGAATTCCACACTTTCTCTGGCAACCGGGTGCCGCATCATCCACACCATTACACCCGTATCTACGCCAAGTTTCTTATGAATCTCCTGACGCCCTTCCGGGGTGTACTTATTGATGCTTTGCTTTTTGCGGTTAGGTCTGCGATATCTAACGTAGGAAACCGGTATGATCGGTTCCCCGTTCAGCCATCGCATCTGCTTTGATGAGCCGTAATTCTGAGCAATATACGAGTTGTAAATCTGCCCTTCCTTTTTCAGCCCTCTCAGCCTGATTTTCTTCGTGCTCCCAGTGTCATAGCCTATCTTTTCAAAATCCAGACAGACACAGCTTGCAATACGATAGTAGTTATGAAGACCGATGATCAGGGAGTTGTAAGCGGCAATACGCCGAAACTGTTCCCCTCCCGCGCCAGAGTCCTGAATGAACCTGACAGCGTCCCGGATCTTCTTTTTCGCACTGGTCACTGCTTTGTCACACATGTGAGCCTGATCGACCCACATACCAGCTTTTTTTCGGACTTTGATTTTGAAGCCCAAAAAATCGCTGTAGTGCCTCTTGACGTTCGTTACCTTTGATTTTTCTTCGGATACTTCCAGCTTCAGCCTCGTGCGCAACCAGTCCTTTACGGCGGACATCGCCCTTTCCGCATCGTCCCGGTTGGCGCATATGATTTTGAAGTCGTCGGCATAGCGAACGATGTGCATTTCTTTCAGGTTTGTCTTCCGCATAACACGGTATTCATAGCTCAGGTCTCTGACTCCCTTCGTATTGAACCTTGGCTTGTAGTGCTTTTTCATATGGTCACTGAAAAGTTCCCACTGAGAAGCGATCCACCAGTCCAATTCATTCAGAACCACATTTGCAAGGAGCGGCGAAAGAATGCCGCCCTGTGGTGTTCCTTTGTCAGGAAAGACCGTCGTTCCGTCTGGCAGACGGATTGGAGCCTTCAACATTGCCTTTATGATCTGCAACAGTTTCGTATCCCTGATGCCTAGCGTCCACAGCTGTCTCAGTAGCTTCTTGTGGTTAACATTGTCGAAAAAGCCTTTGATATCCACATCTACTACATAATAGAGATTCCCGATAAACATTCGGTTTTCCAGATACGCTATGGCGTTTTCTGCGCTTCTGTTCGGCCTGAATCCATATGAATGTTCATAGAACTTTGCCTCGCAGATGGGCTCCAACACCTGTAACACGCATTGCTGTACAATCCGGTCTGTCATACACGGGATTCCGAGAGGTCTCATCTTGCCATTCGGCTTTGGGATTTCGACCCGTCGGACAGCTTTCGGGCGGTAATTAGCAAACCTCCTCTGGATAAAATCGACGAATTGCGTTTCTCCCATTCTGGAGAA
>JBJFHK010000101.1:0-2568 GCA_051893535.1 Eubacterium sp.
TTTTCTTCTTGACAATGCACGCGCCACTATCATATGATATTTCTAACAATATCAACCGGCGCCGGAACTGAACTTCGGCTGCCAGGGGGCCGCCGCATACCGATTCAGGAACGGTGCATGAACATGCGGCACTGCATTGATGTATGGAACGCAACCAGCCTGCTCTGGCGCCCTGCCAGGGAAGGCTTTTTTTGTGCCCGGATGCAGAAACGGCCGCATTGCGGGTATCCCCCTGCGCAGCTTTGTTTTGTCCCCCGCCGGAACTTCTGCACTCATGAAAGGATCGTATTATGACAAAAGAAAAAAAGTCCAAGGGGAAACCTGTGGAAATCTACGATGCCCGGCAGCTCGGCAGACCTAAAATGCTTGTACTCGGCCTGCAGCATACTTTTGCGATGTTCGGCGCTACGGTTATGGTTCCTCTGCTGACCGGCCTGAACGTGTCGACGACACTGCTGTTCGCCGGTCTCGGAACGCTTCTCTTCCATATTATTACTAAGGGAAAAGTTCCGGCCTTCTTAGGTTCATCTTTCGCCTTTCTCGGCGGATATGCCGCGGTGGCTCCGCTCCTGAAGAACGGCGCGCCGAATGAAAAGATGCTGCCCTATGCCTGCGGCGGTGTGTTCTGCGCAGGTCTTCTCTATGTCGTGCTGGCCGCCTTCATGAAAGCGTTCGGTCCTCACCGGGTCATGCGCTATTTCCCGCCGATCGTTACAGGCCCGATCATCATCTGCATCGGCCTGACCCTGGCGCCGAACGCCATCGCAAACTGCCGCACCAACTGGATTGTCGCCCTTGCCGCTCTGATCACCATTATTTACTTCAATATCTGGGGAAAGGGAATGGCAAAAATTATCCCGATCATCCTGGGCGTCATCGTGTCCTACGCCGTCGCCTGCGCCCTTGGTGTCGTTGATATCTCTGCGATTACCAAAGAACGCTGGATTGCCGCTCCGCCAATCACGATGATGAAATTCGACATTTCCGCAATTATCACGATCGTCCCGCTGGCGCTGGCGACCATGATGGAGCATATCGGCGACATCACCGCCATCGGCGCCACCACACACCGCAACTACATTGAAAACCCGGGACTGCACAGAACTCTGCTGGGCGACGGACTGGCCACCTGCCTGGCCGCTGCATTCGGAGCTCCGGCAAATACGACCTACGGCGAAAACACGGGCGTTCTGGCGCTGACCGGAATTTACGATCCTAAGGTCATTGAAATCGCCGCATGCTTTGCCGTTCTTCTCGGATTCATCCCGAAAGTCGGCTTCATCATCCAGTCGATCCCGGCCGCGACCATCGGCGGAATTTCACTGATTCTCTACGGAATGATTTCCGCTGTCGGCGTCCGCAACATCGTGGAAAACCATGTTGACTTCACCAGAACCAGAAACACGATTATCGCCGCGCTGATCCTGGTCTGCGGACTCGGATTCACATTCGGATCAAAACAGGGCCTGACATTCCACGTCGGAGGATTTACAATTACATTGTCAGGACTGGCCATCGCCTCCCTGACCGGCATCATCGCCAACGCCGTCCTTCCTGGAAACGAATACTCTTTCCGCGACGGTAAAGATGAAGACAAAGACAAATACGGAACATACAACGTTTAACCGATATCGTTCAGCAGACAAGGGGGCAGCTTATGATTAAGGTCTTCAACGCAAAAGAGAAAAATGAATTTGCAGATCTTGCAGATACGCCGGAAGTTAAAGAAGTACGTGACAGCCGTGATTACGCGGTCAATGTCGGGAAAAAAGCCTATCTGATCACATTCCACTACATCAACCGCCGGCGCGTCACCATTTACGCTGACCCCCAGCAGTGCTGTGTCATGACCGATTCCCTGCATCTGCGGAAAATCGCGGGAGAAATCGATGCACCATCCGGAATCCGGGAAGCCAACATATTCTTTCAGCGCATCTCAAAGAACGACATGTTCGATCTGCAGAGTCTGGAGAAGGAGGTTCAGGCCCTGGAAGACAAGCTGTTCGCTGAAAAGACCCCGAACCGCCACGGCATCGATGAAATCCGCAAACTCCGCCGCGAAATCCTGCGCCGGAAGCGCTACTATGAACTGATGGAGTTCATCACCGACGAGCTCACAGAAATGGACAGCGACTTCAGCTACATCAGCAAGAAATTCGACCGTCTCTACAAGGTCATCCTCAGAACCCAGGAATTTGCCGAAGAAGTCCGCGATGCCTACCAGTCCCAGGTCGACATTCAGCAGAACAATATCATGAAATTCCTGACAATCATCACGACCATGTTCATGCCGCTGCAGCTGATCACCGGCTGGTACGGAATGAACCTGAAGATGCCGGAAGTGCACTGGCGCTTCGGCTATCCTTACGTCATCGCCCTGAGTATCGCCATCAGCCTGATCATGTACTGGATCTGCAAGCGGAAGAAATGGTTCTAGACACGACAAAAAACTGCCCGGCAAGGGGACTCCCGGATGTCTCCGGCATCCTGAAGTTCTCTTCCGCGGCAGTTTTTTCTTATCATTTCTCAGCCACTCGCTATTTACACCTGCTCCATGTAATTTTCTTT
>JBJFHK010000102.1:0-2557 GCA_051893535.1 Eubacterium sp.
GCCGCAACACGGCCGTCCATCATGTCAGACGGAGCGATCATGTCCGCGCCCGCCTCCGCAAGCGTAACCGAAGCCTTAGACAGCAGCGGCAGCGTCTCATCATTCAGAATGATTCCATCCTTAATCAGTCCGCAGTGACCGTGTGACGTATACTCGCACAGGCAGACATCCGCAATGACCAGCAGCTCCGGCGCATATTTCTTGATAAAGCGGATTCCTTCCTGTGTAACACCATTGTGGTCATAGGCCTCACTTCCGACCTCATCCTTATGTGCCGGAATTCCGAACACCAGAAGTCCTCTGACGCCGCTCTCCATGACATCGTCCAGCAGCTCAGGAAGACGATCGATGGACCACTGATATACCCCCGGCATCGACGGAACCGGATTCTTGATGTTCTCGCCCTCCGCGATAAACATCGGATAAATCAGTTCATCCGGACTCAGTCTGTTTTCCTGAACCAGTTTTCTCATTCTGACTGAACTTCTCAGCCTTCTCATTCTCTGCATTGTTCTCTCCTCATTAACCTCTTCATCAACAATAATTACCGCTGCATCAGCTTCAGCCTGCGCGCCAGCTCCTCCGCCGTATGCGGATGCGTGACGAACTCCGGCTCAATCCCCCGCCTGCGCAGGGCATCTGCCGTCGCCTCACCGATACAGACAAAACGCTTCCCGTCAAGGGAAAACCCCTCCTTCTCTGAAAGTGCGAACATATTGTCCACCCCGGATGCACTTGCAAAGGCAAGAATTTCCGTCCTGCCGAGTTCTTCCGGACTTACAGTCAGTTCCCCCTCAGAATGATACAGGCGGATTTTTTCATACTCCACACCAGCCTCATCCATAATGGAAAACATCTCCTGCCGGCCGCCCTCAGCGCGGATAACCAGCACCCGCCCGCTCTTTCCGACCTGCTCTGCAAGAGCCTGTCCCAGAGCGTCGCTGGTGTAGCTTTCCGGCATCAGATCCACATGTCCGGCCGCCGCCTTCAGCCGCTCCGCTGTTCCCGGTCCGATTGCGGCAAAACGCAGATGGTCAAGGCGGTGAAGCGGATAGCGGTCTTCCCCGGCAATCCGCTCGCACATGGCAACCGCATTCCTGCTGGTAAAGACCAGCCAGTCAAATTCTTCAATCCGGGAAAATGCTTCTCTCAGCTGCCTCTTCCCTTCTTCCGTAACAGAAAGACGAATGCGCATCACATGAGAAAGCATCCCTGCCTCCCCGCCCATAGCCCGCTCCATTCTCGCGTAAAAAGAATCAGAACCGATAATGCCGAAAGGCGCATGATACAAAAAATCCAGATCTGCGCAGGGACCCACGACAACCACAGCCGGTGCCTCCATGCCCTTTTCTTTTGTCCTCTCAGAAATCTCAGAAAGCGGCGCCCGGAGCACCCTCTGCTTCTCCGTGAAGCCCTGGGAAACCACAGCAGCAGGCGTGTCCCCCGCCATTCCCCCGGAAAGAAGCCCCGACGCAATGCGAGGCAGGGCGGAAAGTCCCATCAGGAAGACCAGTGTTCCCTCAAGATGCGCGTAAGCGGCGTAATCCAGCTCATCGTCCGCGATGTGGCCGGTGATGACATGGAAACTCCTGGCAAGGCGCCGATGGGTCACGGGAATTCCCGCAGCCTCCGGCACGGCAACCGAAGAAGTCACACCTGGAACCAGCCGGTAGGGAACGCCGGCCTCCTGAAGCGCCAGCACTTCCTCACCGCCGCGGCCGAACACGAAGGGATCTCCGCCCTTCAGCCGGACCACTACTTCATATTTCTGTGCGCCGGAAACCAGCAGATGGTTGATCTCCTCCTGGGCCGCACTGTGGCGGCCCGCCCGCTTTCCCACATGGATGCACTGACAGGACGGCGGTGCCTCCTGCAGCAGTTCCGCCGGCGCAAGACTGTCATAGACAATCAGATCCGCCCTCCGGATCAGCCGCAGAGCCTTCACCGTGACCAGCTCCGGATCTCCCGGGCCGGCACCGACCAGATATACCGTTCCCATACTGCCGCCTCCTTACTTATTCTCCCTTTCAGCTTCCGGATCAATCGATTTTCTGCCGGATGTTTCTGAACCAGCCGATTCCCCGCCAAACGCTCTCGCGGCGTCCAATTTTCCATCAGGCGCTGCCGGATCATCCGACAAAATTTTCCCGGCAAGGATATCCGCTGCCTGCTCCGCCTGTGCGTGTATACTGTGCACAAAGAGTCTGCCGTCGTAGTCTTTCATGACTTTCATGTTAAGACTTCCGTCTTCCTGATACTGGGCAAGAGCTCCAACAGCCTCATGACATCCTGCATTGATATCTTTCATAAAGCGCCGCTCCGCGGACAGCTCGATAAAGGTTTTCCGGTCATTGATTCCGCGGATCAGCCCGGCCAGATCTCCTTCTGCCGGTCCTTCGACCGCAATAATGGCCTGCCCCGCTGCCGGAATAAAGTTCTCCGGATCCAGATAACGGTAGACGAGATCCGGCTCCTGATCCAGCTGCAGCCGGTGAATTCCGGCAGCGGCCAGAATAACCGCATCATACTCCCCGGTTCTCAGCTTATGCAGGCGGGT
>JBJFHK010000103.1:0-2530 GCA_051893535.1 Eubacterium sp.
ACCAGAATGTGTTCATCATGATAGAACTTATTATAGGCCTGGGCGATGTCGATGATGTGACGGGTGACGATGGACGGTTCGTACTTATCTGCAGCATCCTGAACGACAGACGGATACTGATACAGAAGCTTGACCAGATCGTATGCGGCGTCTCCGGTCAGATACTTCGTCTTTACCGGCTCGGAAACGGCCTTCTTTACGGCATCCTCTCCGGCCTTGCGCAGTACGCTGGCGCAGCGGGCGTGGGTGTACTGAACATATGGACCGGTCTCTCCGTCAAAGTTCAGAACCTGATCCCACTTGAAGACGTAGTCTTTGATTCTGCTGTTGGACAACTCGTTGAACATGACAGCGCCGATGCCGACTTCTTTTGCGACCTCTGCGATGGAGTCCGGATCAGCATCCGGGTTTTTCTCCTTGATGATTTCTTTTGTCTTCTCTACAGCCTTATTCAGAACATCCTCCAGGAAGACGACGCGGCCTTTTCTGGTGGACAGGGTTCCTTCTTCCAGGGCAACCATACCGAACGGAACGTGTACACAGTCTTTGGCCCAGTCGTAGCCCATGAGCTCCAGAACCTTGAAGAGCTGTTTGAAGTAGAGGGTCTGCTGGGAGGCGACGACGTAAATGTTCTTATAGAAATCGTAATGGTCTTTCCGGTATTCTGCGGTAGCCAGGTCTCTGGTGCAGTAGAGGGAAGTTCCGTCGGACTTGGTGATCAGGGCCGGCGGAAGGTCGTAGTCGGACAGGTCGACGACGTTGGCGCCCTGGGATTCCTGCAGCAGGCCCTTATCCTTCAGTTCCTGGATGACGCCCGGCATCATGTCGGAATACATGCTCTCGCCGTCGTAGGCGTCGAACTCGATGCCCATCATGTCGTAAACCTTGTTAAACTCGCGGAGGGACAGGTCGGAGAACCACTTCCAGATGCGGATTTCGTCTTCTCCACCGTGCTCCAGCTTATAGAAGGTCTTGCGGGCTTCTTCATTCAGCTCCGGATCTTTCTCTGCTTCTACGTGGAACTTGGTGTAGTAGCTCAGCAGGGTCTTGATCGGATCGCGCTCGATGTCCTCGTCATTTCCCCAGTGACGGTAGGCGCAGATCATCTTTCCGAACTGGGTTCCGTAGTCGCCCAGATGGTTGGTTCTTACCACTTTATAGCCCAGCGCATCATAAATCTTGTAAATGGAATTTCCGATAACGGTGGTTCTGATGTGGCCGATATGGAATGGCTTGGCGATGTTCGGGGAAGAGAAATCGATGACGATGGTCTTTCCCTTTCCTTCATCGCTCTTTCCGTAATTTTCCTTATCCAGGGCAGCCTGAAGAGCGATCTCTGCAACTTTCTCCTTATCGAGGAACATATTCATGTAGGCGTTTACCTGCTCGACTTTCTCGAACATCGGATCGTCCTGCAGTTTTTCCGCGATGCCTTTCGCGATCAGAGGCGGTGCCTTGTGATAGATTTTTGCCAGACGGAAGCATGGGAAAGCGTAGTCTCCCATTTTCTGATCCTGTGGAATTTCAAGGATCTGCATAATCTGTTCCTGTGTCAGATCACTCGCCTGCGCGGCAATGCGCTTTGCAATTTCTTCTTTAATGTTGACCATGTTCTGTTTCTCCTTTATTTCTTAAAGATCTTCTTCCGTCTTGACCGGGATTCCTTTTTCCCGGAGAAGCTGCGCGAAACAGCCGTCTCCCTCTCAGGTATTCCCGGTGAAACTTCCGTCATATACTGTTCCATATCCGCAGGACGGACTTCTGGCTTTCAGAATGGCGCCGTCCAGCGCTTCTCCTGCCTCTTCAGCGGCAGCTTCTGCCCGTTTCAGGGAATTTCCGGCCCCCTGCCGGAAATACCTGGTCCAGTCTTCTCCGGACTTGCTCATGACGCGGTTTCCCTGTCTTTCTGCCGGCTCTCTCGGGGCCTTCAGACCGCCCTCAGTCTCCGGACAGACAGCGATGCAGGAGTGCTGCTCCGCGAAGCTGAGAACCTTTTCATTTCTGTTGTTTCCGCCGTTGTACTTGCAGTTGTGTCCAAGCAGGCAGGCACTGATCATATACATTACTGTTCATCCTTCATCTTGACAATCGTGACGCCCTCGCCGCCTTCATTATAGGTTCCGGGGCGGATGGACGCAATATGGGGATTGCGTTTCAGCATCCTGCGGATTTCCTGTTTCAGGATGCCCTCGCCTCTTCCGTGGATGATGGTGACTTCTTTCAGACCGCTGATATAGACGTCATCCATGTACTTTTCCACATCCATTCTGGCATCGTCCGCGTTCTTTCCTCTCACATCGATGGAAGTGGAAACGGACATCGTCTTTCTTCGGCGGATGTTGGAGGAACTTCTGTGGGAAATTGTCTTTTTCTTATTCGCTTTCGCGGAGCCGTCGTTCAGCAGGACCAGATTATTCAGCGGAACGGTCATTCTGGCGATGCCCAGCTGAACCACAACCTGATCCTTTTCATCCGGCAGGGTCAGAAGGTCGCCCTTCTGATGAAGGGACAGGACTTCTACCCGGTCGCC
>JBJFHK010000104.1:0-2515 GCA_051893535.1 Eubacterium sp.
CAGCTGTATCACTATGTTCATGCAGGAATGCCGGTCATCGTTCACGCATAGCCATTAAGACAAAGGAAAAACGGGCAAGGTGTCTCCTTGCTGTCCGCCCCGCGCAGGAAATTCACTGTGCGGGGCGCTTTGTTTTTTGTCCGCTGAAAAGGTTGACATTCCCTCTGTTCGTGGTATATTAATATATGTTAATAGCACTCATACCTATTGAGTGCTAACACATGAAAAGGATGTGGCCCTGCAGCCATACCAGATAAATTTACATCCCGGACAGGAATCTCCCCTGCTCCGGACATGAGGAGGAATAGGAATGGCAAAAAAGGAATTCAAGGCAGAATCAAAAAAACTGCTGGACATGATGATCAATTCCATTTACACACATAAGGAAATTTTCCTGAGAGAGCTGATCAGTAACGCGAGCGATGCTCTGGACAAGCTCTATTACAAGAGCCTGCAGTCCGGCGATACGGGCATTCAGAGATCGGATTTCAAGATTCATCTGACCGCGGATAAGGATGCGAGAACACTGACCATCAGTGATAACGGCATCGGAATGACCGCAGATGAAATGGAATCCAACCTGGGCACTATCGCGCAGAGCGGAAGCCTCGCCTTCAAGCAGGAAATGCAGAAAAAGGCGGGAGAAAACAGCGACGACAGCGCATCCAATGATACGGACATCATCGGTCAGTTCGGTGTAGGTTTCTATTCTGCATTCATGGTCGCAGACCACGTTACGGTAACGAGCCGGGCATATGGTTCTGACCAGGCCAATGTCTGGGAGTCTTCCGGAACGGACGGATATACCATCGAGCCGGCAGAAAAGGATGAAGTCGGAACAGACATCGTCCTGCATCTGAAGGAAGATGAAAAGGACACGGAAAACGGCGAAAACTACTCCAGATTCCTGGATCAGTATGAACTCAGCCGTCTGGTTAAAAAATACTCCGATTATATCCACTATCCGATTCAGATGATGGTCAGCAAGACTCGTCCGAAGAAGGATGAAAGCGCTGAGGCAGAGGATACGGATGCGGAAAACAAAGACGAGAACAAGGAAAAGAAGCCGCCTGAAATGGAAACCTATCAGGAGCTGGAAACACTCAACTCCATGGAACCGATCTGGAAGCGTCCGAAGAGTAAGGTAAAGCCTGAAGAATACAACGATTACTATAAGACCAAATTCGGTGATTATCAGGACCCTGCCCGTGTCATCAGAACCCAGGTAGAAGGTGTATCCAGCTACACAGCACTGCTGTTCATTCCTTCTCATACACCGTTTAACTATTACACAACCGACTTTGAGAAGGGTCTGCAGCTCTACTCCTCCGGCGTCATGATCATGGAGAAGTGCAAGGACCTGCTGCCTGACTACTTTAACTTTGTAGAAGGTCTGGTTGACTCTGAGGATCTGTCGCTGAATATCTCCCGTGAGACGCTGCAGCAGAACCGTCAGGTAAAGAACATCGCCAAAACACTGGAGAAAAAGATCAAGAATGAACTGCTGAACTTCCTGAAAGAAGACCGTGAGGGATACGAGAAGTTCTTCCACGAGTTCGGCCGTCAGCTGAAATACGGCATTTACATGGACTACGGCATGCATAAGGACGTCCTGTCCGACCTGGTCCTGTTCTATTCCAGCACGGAGAAGAAACTTGTCACTCTGGATGAGTACATCGCAAAGATGGGTGAAGACCAGAAGTACATTTACTACGCACCGGGCGAGACGGTCGATAAGATCGACATGCTGCCGCAGGTCAAGGCCGCAAAGGCCAAGGGCCTCGAGGTTCTGTATCTGACCGAGGAAATCGATGAGTTCGTCGTCCGCATGATGGGAAGCTATAAGGATAAGGCATTCCGCTCCATTTCCGAGGAAGACTTCAGTGAGAACGAATCCGACGATGAGAAGAAGAAGATGGAAGATCTCAAAAAGGAGCATGAGGATCTGCTGAAGTTCATGAAGGACACGCTGGGTAATCAGGTTACGGAAATCAAGCTGTCCGGACGTCTCGGGGACGCGCCGGTATCCCTGTCCAGCAAGGGCGGAATTTCCTTTGAGATGGAGAAAACGCTGAATAAGATGCCGATGAACCAGGGCATCAAGGCAGAACGTGTTCTGGAACTGAACCCGGATCACGACGTCATGAAGAAACTGGCGGATACATACGCTGCCGGCGATAAGGACATGACCGCGGTATACACCCGCCTGCTCTACAATCAGGCCGTTCTGCTGAGCGGACTGACCATCGACAACCCTGCCGCTGTCGGCGAGGACGTCACCAGACTTATTCTGGGCAAATAACAATGAACAAGGATATTTACCCGCATATCCCCCTTGCGGTAAATACATAGACAATAAAAAAGTGCCTGTTCCGTGCATCCCAGCACAGAACAGGCACTTTTTTCACGACTAGAGATAGTAAATCATGTCTCTTGTGATGTCATCCAGTGTATTGGCACCGCACATCATCATGGTGTCAGCAAGCTCGTTTCCGATCTTTTCTGTGTAGAACTT
>JBJFHK010000105.1:0-2501 GCA_051893535.1 Eubacterium sp.
GGCAGTGCGGACTGCCAGAACTGGGAAGGATGGCGGTCCGCGAGTTCCTCGGGAACGGAATGAAGTATCTGATTCATCATTCGGTTCCCGGGGGGACGGCCGCGGATGTGGAGGAGAAGGCGTTTAAGCTGTTCTGCAGTTATTATGCAGATCACTGCTCCATTAATACGCGCCCCTATGATGGGATTTTCCAGCTGATGGATCATCTGCATGAGAACGACTGCAAGACTGCCGTTGTTTCAAACAAAGGTGATTTTGCCGTGCAGACGCTGATTAAACAATACTTTCCGGACTGTTTCTCGATTGCCGTCGGAGAGCGGGAAAAGGAAGGAATCCGCAGAAAACCGGCGCCGGATACGGTGAACGCGGTTCTGCGTGAGTTGGGCATTGACCGTGAAAACGCAGTGTATATCGGTGATTCGGAAGTTGACCTGGCAACAGCGAATAACGCCAATATGCGCCACATTCTGGTTACCTGGGGCTTCCGCGACCGCTCTTTCCTGATCAAAAAAGGCGGGAAGACGATTGTTGACACGATGCAGGAGCTTGAAGAGGAAATCCTGCACGGACAGGCATAAGGGAGGGCCGGACGCAGCAGGGCAGATTCCTCTGGTGGGCGGGGTTTGACGGCATTGGCAGAACTGAACCGTCCTTCGCTGAAGTAGTTGTGTAAACATTAATTCTGGTCTGCTCCGGTGGTAATAAATTCGTAAAAAACAGATAATGTTCCGACTTCTCACTGGCTGGAGGAGAATTTGACGGATCATCTGGAAATCTGTTAAGATGAAAGAAAGGTAAATGTTCCTGCGATGGACGGCTTTCTGCCGCCCTTCACGGGATTTTCTGTTATTTATGCTGTTCAGCTGGCTGCCGGGGCAGTATTGTTTCTGAGCAGCAGTCCAATGATCTGAGTCTTACGGTGAGTGGTGAAAGAATGAATTATAAAAAATATCTGAAATTTGTCATCCCATCGGTTCTGTCGATGGCGCTGGCCGGAGTGTATTCCATTGTGGATGGATTCTTCGTCGGCCACAGTGTCGGAGATATTGGAATTTCAACAATTAATGTCGCCTATCCGGTGGAAGCGTTCGTACAGGCGCTGGGCACTGGTATCGGCATGGGCGGCGCCGTACATTATATGATCTTTCATGCGTCAAAAAATGAGAACCAGGCAAGGTCGCACGTGGAATGTATGTCCTGGATGCTTGTGCTGACGAGTGTGCTTTCCACGGTTCTTCTGATGCTCTTTATGAAGCCGCTGCTTTCCCTTCTGGGTGCCCGTGGGGAAATGATTCCGATGGGTGAACGCTATCTCCGGGTCATCGTGCTTGGTTCGGCCCTGCAGGTTTTCGGGACTGGCCTGGTGCCGATGATTCGCAATTACGGAGGCGCGGGATTTGCAATGGGCGCGATGCTCAGCGGCTTTGGAACCAATATTCTGCTGGATTACCTGATGGTCTGGGTACTGGAATGGGGCGTATTCGGCGCTGGTCTGGCAACCATTCTGGGTGAGGGTGTGACGGCTGCCGCGGGTTTCTATTATCTGTTTAAGCATAAATCACCGCTGTTTGGAATTCCGAAGTGTCCAGTGCTGCCGGCGGCAGGAAGAATTCTGACTACTGGTATTGCACCCTTTGGCCTGACCTTCTCGCCGGTTCTGTCGCTGATTATCATGAACCGGATTTCCATGATCTACGGCGGCGAATCGGCAGTCGCAGTATACGCCTGCGTTGCCTATGCGACAGCCATCGTCTACCTCGTCCTGCAGGGTGTCGGAGACGGCAGTCAGCCGTTGATCAGCAAGGCCTTCGGCTCGGGTGACGGGAAAACCATGCGCCGGCTGAAGGAAAAGGCATATACGACGGCCTGCGTACTTGCCGCTTTCTGCATTCTGGCTTTTCTGCTGATCCGGAATGATATCGGCTATATGTTCGGCGCTTCCGCGGCCGTCAACCGCACGGCATCCGCTGTGACTCCGATCTTCTGCATCGGTTTCCTTTTCGTTGCCGTCGTTCGCGTGACTTCCGCCGTGTTTTACGCGACCAGCGAAAACATCAAGTCTTATCTGCTTGTTTACGCAGAGCCGGTATTTCTGCTGATTCTGGCCCTGTTCGTACCGAAGCTCACAGGCCTCAGCGGCGTCTGGTGGAGCTACTGCTGCGCACAGATCCTTTCCGGCCTTGTGTCGGTTCTGCTGATGGCACTTGACCGCAGGGGAAAGGCGGTTGACTGGGGATCGGCGGCATAATACTTTACTGAAAAAATTGACGTGAGGACCGGCAGCATAAGGCTGCGCTGCAGCGACAGGCCGGCGGATGTACGCTGGGCTGCTGCGGTGTAATGGATGACGGAAAAAGCAGGATGTAAAACGGCTTGTTCCTGTGCCTTGGAACGTGAAGGGTAAGCCGGCCGATTCGAGTAACGAGATGCCGCTCACGGGTACCGCTGCGGTAATCTGTGCGCCCCAAAGCCCGCTCGTAGGAGTCAGCATTGAGCTGCTG
>JBJFHK010000106.1:0-56731 GCA_051893535.1 Eubacterium sp.
TTTTATTGTTTTTCATAACTACGTCCTTTGTCGTCCTTTCTTCTCAGACCTATTATCATAATACGTTGCATTCCGCATAATTGCAAGGATTTCCAGTCATTTTCCCGGAATCCTGCCGGGGTTTTCGCAAGGCTGCCTGCCGGCAGACAGCGGCTTCTGCTGCCTTTGGTGAAAATTCACAAGAGATATCACGTGAGATGTCATTTTCGGCCTGAAAGAAGGAAAAAGAGGCCCCGGCATACTTGTCGAAAGCCCCTTTAACAATGATTATTATCGATGTGACGGTGAAGAAGTCTGTGCTTGCCTCTGAAAGCCCCGTTATCCGTTCTGTTTCGCCGTCAGATGTTCGGCCTGAACCTTTACAACGGCAGTCGCGCGGACCGCCGCATCCGGCAGTTCCCAGTCCGACCGGTCGGTGTAACGGCTCATAATCAGCTGCAGAATTCTTTTCTTCTCTTCCAGATCTGTAACTTCCTCTGCTTTTCCCTCGGCAATGAAGCTCTGGAAAAACTCTGTATGTCCGCAGGCGGTTTCGTGGCCCTGTGTCCCATGGTCACACTCTCCTTCTACGGATGCATAGCCGTTGTTACGGATCAGAGAAATCTTTCTTCCCTCCCCTGCTCCGTGGAAATAGAAGGTAAATTGACCGTTCTCTTCTTCGAAACCGAAATTTACCGGAACGACATAAGGACGGTTTTCATCACATAATCCCACGTGCAGAATTCTGCATGCGCTGACAATTTCCCGGATTTTTCCGGTATCGGTAATTTCGCGGTCCTTTCTTCTCATGATAAGCTCTCCTTTTCTGAGGTTTATGCGGGAAGAGGATTCTGGTGCTGTGTCTGCAGCATGACGTTACGACCTTTTTGCCGCATCGTTCTGCGCCTTGTTAATCTTACAGCAGTCCGGAACGCCGTGTTCTCCATACTGTTTCTTGTTCTTTTCTCCCAGGCGTTTGATATATGCGTCCCAGGAGGCCTTAATCTTCTTTCCGATTGACATTGTTATTCCCCCTTGCTCATTTCACCTTTTGTCCCTTAACTATAGCATGATATACCCAGTATTGAAATAGGCATAACGCTGAATCAGGGTGAAATCTGTGTGACGTTTTCCGTCATCCCGCAATAAGGGAATTAATGCTGCATCTTCGCATACTGCTGCTGAATCTGCCGGTAGAAATCGCCGATATAGTAATGGCAGAGAACCATCGCCGTATCCATGATCTTGTCGCCGGTAAACTCAAAGTCATAAGACTGTTCATTGTTCTTAAACTGTGTACCGATGCACTGATATACGTGATCGATCAGATCCGATGAGCGATAGGCTTTCCATTCCTTCGCCGTCAGATGACGCTTCCAGAGCTGCTCGGAAATCTTCACTGACACAACCAGGCAGTACATGGCGTAGAGGTCTTCTTCCAGAAGTTCTGTGAAGCGCTCATCGCTGTGCAGCTGCTGCATAAGCTCCGTTAATTCCGTCTCCACGCCGGCGTATGTCTCCATCAGCGGCTGGTACTGCTGCGGGCTTCTGCGCGCGGCCAGCGAACGGCTGTACCAGGACATGCCCTCAGAGCCATAGTCCAGAGCAATCCAGCTGAGATACTCCGCACCGGTGAACAGGTACATTTCCAGGCGTTCCTTATTCTTCTCTTCAATCTCCGGGAAGCCTTCTGAATCACGGAAACGGATGACATCGTCCAGTGCATTCTGGAAAAATTCATTTAAATCATAATTCATTCTGTGTTTTCTCCTTGCCATCGCTGCATAATACTAGGTTTCTATTCTAACATAGAAACGCATCCAGCGGACAAAAGATTTTCTCGCAAGATAATGTTAAAAAGCTGCGGGAGTTTTTGTTAACAGATCTCCAAGCTTTTACTGTGAGCTGTACGCAGTCTGTGCCTGGAACGCCTCCGGGCTCCCTTCGCGCATGCTCACGCTCGTCCCATCGTAATTTAGAGAATATCGATGTATTCTCCGGCCAGTGCCTTATTCATGCTGCGGACGGCGCAGAACTTTCCGCACATGCTGCAGGTGTCGCTGTGGTCGTCTTCCGGTGCGCGGCTGTCACGGATGGCTTTTGCGGTTTCCGGATCCATGGCCTCCTTAAACTGGGCATCCCAGTCCAGTTTCTGGCGGGCCGCTGCCATACGATCATCCTGATCGCGGGCTCCGGGAACGCCCTTTGCGATGTCTGCCGCGTGGGCGGCAATCTTGCTGGCAATAATTCCGGTTTTTACATCATCAACATTTGGAAGCGCCAGATGTTCCGCCGGTGTAACGTAGCAGAGGAAGGCCGCTCCGTTCATGGCTGCAATGGCTCCGCCGATGGCCGCTGTAATATGATCGTATCCCGGCGCAATATCGGTGACCAGAGGTCCGAGAACATAGAAAGGTGCTCCCTTGCAGATGGACTGCTGCAGTTTCATATTTGCCGCAATCTGATCCATCTGAAGATGGCCCGGGCCTTCAACCATAACCTGAACATCCTTATCCCATGCACGCTGCGTCAGTTCGCCGAGACGCAGGAGCTCCTCGACCTGGCATCCGTCAGTTCCGTCGGCCAGGCAGCCGGAACGGCAGGCATCGCCGAGACTGATCGTGACATCGTATTCCCTGCAGATGTCCAGAATTTCATCAAAGTATTCATAGAAAGGATTTTCCTGCCCGGTCATGCTCATCCAGGCAAAAATCAGACTTCCGCCGCGGCTGACCAGATTCATTTTCCGGCCGTATTTTTTCAGCTGCTCAATGGTCTTCCGCGTAATGCCGCAGTGGAGTGTGACAAAATCTACGCCGTCCTGTGCGTGCAGGCGTACGACGTCAATGAAATCGTGCGCGGAGATTTCCGCAAGGTCTTTCTGGTAATGAATCACGGCATCATAAACCGGAACGGTTCCGATCATTGCCGGGCATTCTCTGCAGAGCTTCTGACGGAAGGGCTGCGTATTTCCGTGACTGGAGAGATCCATAATCGCCTCTCCTCCCATATTCACGGCGCTCATGACCTTCTGCATCTCGATATCGTAGTCCTTGCAGTCTCTGCTGACACCGAGGTTGACATTGATCTTGGTCTTCAGCATACTTCCGATCCCGTTAGGATCCAGGCAGCTGTGCAGGCGGTTCGCCGGAATAACGACCTTGCCGTCCGCCACGAACTGAAGCATCTCTTCAACTGTGCGGTGTTCTTTCTCTGCAACGGTTTTCAGCTCCGGTGTCACGATTCCTCTGCGTGCAGCATCCATCTGCGTAGCATAGTTTCTCTGACTTCCGGCGCCTGCTTTCTTCTCTGAAGCTCTTAATGTGTTCTGGTTTTCCATGATAAACTTTCCTTTCTTGCGCGTGTGCGCTTTGCTCAGAACAATAATCATTAATTTTATTCCGCGACAGAAAGTGGTGCCCCCGGTCTGCCGCGATGCACAGCAGGACAAAGGGAAAAGCGCCCAAGAGTTTACCCTGGCTTTCTATAAAAACACAAAACGGAGTCCTTACGGACTCCGGTACACTCAACATATAACAGATTTAAGTCATTTCCTACGATGGCATTATCCATATCAGGTGTAAGGGTCGCACGCATCCGCGTGCCTCTCAGCTGTCCGCTCCCCTATGTCTTTCTATGCAATTGAATTAACTATACCACGAAATATGAAGTTTGTAAATCAATCCTGAAAAATCCATGAAAACGGAGTTTTCTGTTTACTGCCGGGGCTTAAGCTGCATCTTCTGGGTTCCATTTACAGCAAGCTGTTTCAGCGACATTCCGCGGCGGCAGGAGGCGAGGCGGCACCTTCTGCAGGCCGCATAGGTCTGAAATTTTTCTCTCGCTGATTCTTCATTTCCGTAAACTTTCCAGAATCCGCAGCATTTATAGTTCCGGCCCTGGTTGAGAATGAAGCCTTCCACATCTTCCACCGGATAACCGAGGAAGAGCCCGATTTCATGAGGAAACTCACTCTGTGCAGAAAGGCGTTTCATCAGCTGAATCAGGCTGGCGTTCACCGGATCCTTTATTTCCGAAAGAACGCAGTAGCCGCAGCGGGAAAGGATGTCCCGGGCTTTTACAGAAGAGAGATCATGACGCAGATAATCCGGACGGTAGACATAGATGAGTACGCGGTTCTTCTTAAACGACAGCGGGATAACGCGTATGCCTTTTCCGGAAAGGTCATGATTTAACTGTTTCAGCTCTTTCAGTACCTCATTTCTGTCCTCATACCGGTAATTGAACAGATTGGCTGTTTTCAGTCCGGTAATTACCGGAGAACAGTGCATCAGAATGGTTTCTTCAGACATGCAGAATTCACTCCCTTCTTGACAAAATGTAATGAGCAGAGGGATCAGCGGATTGGGATTTTCCGTACATTCAGAGGAGGTCTGTACGGGTGAATCTTTCCAGCCCCGCTGCCCTCCGCCCTGCTCAGCAGTCCGGGCTTACTGAATTTCCCTTCCGGCTGCTACGCAACAGCAGCGCCCAGTTTCTCGCAGGAATCAAGGGCATCTGCATCCGGTGCTTCGTTGCAGATGACACTGTCAGAAGCCAGAGCGATTCCATCTCCTTCACATCTCTCTTCCCAGGAGGTCATCCAGGCACCGCCGCCCCATCCGTAAGAACCAAACAGAGCGACTTTTTTTCCACCCAGGCTTCCTTCTACAGAAGTGAACATTGGATCAAATTCGGATTCTTCTAAAACTTCTGCACCCATTGCCGGGCATCCAAAGGCGATGCCGTCATAATCACCGGCTTTATCGGCAGAAAAGTCTGCTGCCTGAATGACATCGACATCTGCACCGGCTTTTCTGGCGCCGTCTGCGACTGCATCTGCCATCTGTTCCGTATTTCCTGTTCCACTCCAGTATACAACTGCTACCTTGCTCATAATATGTACCTCCCTATCGATATTGAATACGCTCGATGATGAAAAATTCACATCATAAAAGAGTTAGATGTAACTAACTAGCATGTACACATCAGCATTTAATTCCCCTGCTGACACTATGTAGTTTAATACATCTAACTCGCCTGGTCAAGAGAAATATATGTATTTATATCCATACATATATCATACAAAGTATCCTCCCTCATCAGGACGGTCAAACGAAAAAAAGTGAGCGTGCTCTTTATCACTGGCCGCCGGTCCGGCACTGGCCAGCATTCTCTGCCTTGCAAGGGGCCGCATCACTACAGATAATAGAGGCCGCCGGCTCTGGGTTATGGAATTTAACCCTGTGCCGGCGGCCCATTGATTTCTTATCCGGTTCCCCTTCTGGAAGCTAAGCTACAGAAGATCTTCCTTATGTACCAGGACTTTTCCACCTGCCTGGCAGGCTGGGCAGATGCAGAACTTTTCTCCCTGTGCCTTGGCTTCTTTTGCAGCTTTCAGAAGGCCTTCCGCTTTTTCTTTTCCAAATATCTTTTCTCCTGCCGCAGAACCCGCAAGAGCGATCAGATCATCGATGGACGTTACATCGTCCTCCAGTTCAGCAATCAGATTCTTTGCCGCCTTATCCTCGTCAGGAGTTCCGACAGCATCCAGATATTCTTTCCCGACTTCCTTCAGTTCTTCACAGCAGGAAGGCGCTTCAATTGCTTTTTTGACTTCTTCTTTGATTTCATCTTTTGTCATCGTAACACACCTCCGATTTCTTCTTATTCTTTCTGTCTCCTGCTATTATACCGTTTTACGGAAATTGATTCAAGAATAATAAGAATATAACAGCATGGATGTAATCAAAAACATTCACGGGAGATTTCCAGAATTTCCGGATGGGTCAGAGCCGCTTACGCCATTGGAATTTCTGACTCAGGATGATATGGGCATCTTTTCCGCAGGCAT
Source organism: Eubacterium sp. (assembly GCA_051893535.1). GTDB lineage: Bacteria > Bacillota > Clostridia > Peptostreptococcales > Anaerovoracaceae > Aminicella. Next base: position 5,834 of record JBJFHK010000106.1, read on the forward strand.
TCGTGATTTTCATTGAAGAATGTGCAGGTAATTGTTTCCGGAAGTTCCATATGGATTCCGGTCTTTTTTTCTACGAACTCGCATGCCGTACGGATGGCAGTAAAGGAGTTGCGCTTGCAGCAGCGGGGACCTCCGTAGCTGGCCATTTTCGCCAGTGCCTCAGATGTGGCCTTGTTACACCACGCCCATGTTTTTGTAGAAAGCGGTGTGGACTCTGTGATAATGCTGATGAACATACCAACGCTGACTGCCGCGCCGCAGCAGCCCCAGAAGCCGCAGCTTCCGCCCGGGCACTGTTTCCCGCGCTGTACCATTTCTTTAATTGCCGAAGGAAGGTCGATGTCTGCTCCCGCATTGTGATATGCCGTGAGCAGTGCCGCACCGACCATAATGTGATGTTCTGGGCCATGCATATGAATATATGGGTCCTGCATAATCGTCTGTGCAATTTCAATTGGATTCCTGCTCTTTATGCTGAGACAGACTTTCTGAATCGCTTCAATCCCCTTCTTCTCATGGCATTCATCACAGACAAAATGACCATCTTCACAGCTTGCATAACTCATAAATTTCCGGTGGCAGAATGAGCATTCCATTTCTTTTGGTTCATTGAAATATACGAGCTTTTTTCCGCATACCAGACAGGCGTTGACATTTCTGGACATATCGTCCTCCTCTCTTTTCAGCATTGCATTACTATTCCCTTCTATTATCGTTTTTTTCCTCCAGCCGGGCAAGTGCTTCTTCCAGCTCCTCGATTTCTTTTGCCTGTTTCAGGAAGTCGGTTTCCTCTGTCTTGCGGTGAATGATGAAACGCTCAGAAATCTCCGCCGATGCTTTTCTGCCGCGCAGGGTAAAGTAGCCGATGATGGAAAAAACAAGGGCCCCGATGAAGTTGACGAACAGGTCTTTCATCGTATCGATCAGACCGAGATCCAGATATCCGCCGACACCGAGGTCTTTTCCGTTAACGGTCACATGGTGAATATGCCGGATAATAACCGGTTTCTGCGCCGCGTGGTTCAGCTTGACGCTGGAAATCATATGGACGACCGTATCCTTCTGCATATCCAGATTAAAGAGATGGTCACATCCGAATTCGATAAATTCCCAGCAGACGCCGATGGTCATTGAAAAGCAGAAAGCGACGATCGCTACATAGGCCGGCGATAGCGCAAAGATGATTTTCTCGTTTTTATTTAAGATCAAAACGAGTGAAAATCCGACCGCTGCAGCCAGAAAACCATTTAATGTGTGCAGGAGCGTGTCCCAGAAAGGAATTTTCGTGTAATAGGCGTTTATTTCCCCAAGTATCTCAGCGGAGTAAATAAAGAGGAGAATGATAATCTCCAGGGTCTGCGGGATCTCCACCTTCAGCTGAATCTGCAGAAGCGCAGGAAGAGTGAGAAGCAGCAGTGTCATCACCGCCATATACACAGATTCGTAGTTTCCCCGCAGGGCTTCGCGGATGATGCAGAGAATAATCAGAGCACGAAGCACAGTGTATACGATAAAGGTTTTTTTGTTCTGGTGAATTTCCTCATAAAAAGCATGGGCAAATTCACGCGCAGTCTTTTTTTCTTTACTCGCGTGAAGAAAATGCTCCCTTCTGCGATTACTGAATTTAGCCATTTTTATACCTTCTGTCTGTATGTATGGATTCCTGGAAATTTCATATAGTTTGTTTCGGTACAATCGGAACTTCCGGCACCAGATCAATGCAGCCGATTTCACTGTCCGTGCCGACCCGGATCGGAATCTGAAAATATCCGCTTCCTGATGATACGATGCATTTCACATGACGCACCTGCGTGTAACCATGCCGGAGCGCACCCCTGTAACGGAGACGGATCAGGTAGTTACAGGGGAAATACTGGCCGTTATGTGTATGGCCTGCAAGAAGCAGAGAGAAGCCCATCTCTTCTGCCTCGATAATACTGTCCGGATAATGGTCCAGAAGAATCACCGGTTTTTTGTCGTGGTTTCCAGTTACGGCAGTTTCCGGCGTATGATACCAGGACTGTATTTCCGGCCGCTGCTTCAGCACATTTCCTGTGCGGCCGGCCAGAACAAGCTGCCCCAGGTCTTCTGCCTGATTATCAAGGAGTCTGATCCCGGCAGATTGCAGAAAATCCTGAAAGCCCTGATCATCCGGTGCAGGATCATGATTCCCCGCAACGGCAAAAGTCCCGTACTTTGACTGGAGGCCGCGGAGAATCCCTGCCAGGTCATCAAGGTGTGCACATTCTCTGACATCATTATGGTTGAAGAGGTCTCCGCTGATAAGAACCAGATCCGGATGCATCGCATTGGCCTTGTTTACAATTCTTCTGATCTGCGGCCGTCCTATGACAGAACCCATATGAAGGTCAGAAAGATGCGTAATCCGCAGCGGCTTTTCCAGGCCTGCTATCGATACGGAATACTTCACTGTTTTCAGCGCATTGGCGTGAATCATTCCCGATACAATGATATAAATGGATGCGAGTGTCGCAATCAAAACATCGTTATAGTAATCCAGAGGATGAATGCGGATGGCCGGAATTTTCTCGAGCAGCACCAGCATGTCCAGCGGAAACAGGACGAGAAACAGATAGACGATGTAGGCGCAGTAGAGGCCGGATATCCAGATCGTTATTCTGAAAAGTGAAGTAAATCTTCTGCCTCTCGGAATTTTCACTGCTCCCTGAAACAGAATCAGAAACAGCGTCAGAGCAAACACTGTGACCGCACTTGCCGAAAGGTTCAGACCCAGGAAATGCCAGATCACATGTCCGAGCCGTTCACTTACATACCAGGAAACTCCTGCCGTGAGCAGGATGTAAAGCGTAATTTCCATCTTTGGTTTTACCCGGATAAAATTCTCCTCCATACGAATTCCCTCCCCCCTTTCTATCTATGATATACCCTGAGCGTTGCTTTACCAATGGACAGAAAGAGGAAGGTGTTGAAGAAAATGTATTTTTATACAGGCTGAACGACCCATTAAGTATCCATTTCTCTTTTTTTCATCTTATTCACTCCGATTCATTTTATGTTCTTTTTTAAACTGGTACATTTTCTGATCTGCCTCTGCCGCTGCATAGCGGAATGTCTTTCCGCTGTTCTCACCGACATAGCAGATTCCATAACTGAAGCTGCCGTCATAGGCCTGGGAAATGTCGCTGGTCATAATGCTTCTTGCGCGTTCGATCTGCCGCCTGGCGATTTCCTCCGTGCATCCCTTTACATACAGGACAAATTCATCCCCGCCAAGGCGGAACATGACGTCTGTGGAACGAAACTGTGAACGGATCACGGCCGCTGTTTTCTTAATGTACTGGTCTCCGGCATCGTGCCCCAGATGGTCATTCACGTATTTCAGATGGTCGATATCGATGAAGATGATACAGTAATTTTCGCTGTCTTTCATCTCCTGAATGAATTGATTATAGTACTGCCGGTTGCCAATTCCGGTCAGAGGGTCGACATAGGCATTCTGTTCAACCAGAGAAATCCGTTTGAGCTGTCTTGCCGCAGCATATGACCGGTGGGCTGTAATGGCTGCCAGAATGCTGAGTACAGCCACAATAGCATATTCCAGCCTTCGCAGCGTATCGAGCATGCTGTTTGAATAGGACTGTACGATAGAAACCGTATCATTGCACAGCTTATAGTAGTCCGCATTCATGTCGATTACTTTATTGATATTCTTCCGGCTGTGTTTTTCCTGCAGCGTTTCCAGTGCAGATTTTAAATCATTCCAGGATTCCGACTGCTTCATCAGATTATTACGATAAGTCGGCTCAGAAAGGTTCAGGGAAGAATTCCCGTACTGAAGTGACCGGTAAAGCCGGTCCGCATATTTTATCTGACCTGATGCAGACCGCCCGGCCAGTTCCTGCGTGATCGCCTTCTGACTGGTTGCGCGGACAATCCCGGTATATTCGATAATCTGCGAAGAAATTTTAACTTGCTGGAAAATACTTACAGAAAACACGAGGAGACTGATCAGGATCAGAAGCAGAATTCCCTGCATAATCTGCTCAATATATGGGTGCTTTTTCATTCGTTCTTCCTTTTTATTTTTACTGCCACACTCTTTTTCTGCACGGTCAGCAATCACAATTACCCCGCCCCAGGGGGCGGAGCTGCTGACATTAGTAATTATAATACGATCCTTCAGATAAAGAAATGATTTCAATCAAATATAGGCTGCAGGCGAAAAGAAGTTCTTACATCGCAATGGTCTTATTCGCATCCGGCAGAAGATCTGCCGGAATCGGACTGTGGAGATGCCAGTTGAAGCTGACCGGCATTTCGCCGGAATGGCTGACGTAGTCCGCGTTTCCCAGAAATACATAGGGCATTGTGTACCCGTTCTCCGTCTTGAATTCACGGACGAACAGGGAGATGTTTCCGCCATTCTCCCGGTGATGGATGTAGCGCTGAATCTTGGCGCTTTTTTCTTTGTCTCTGCTCTGGCTCTGCCAGTGGAACAGACTTGCACTGATGGCATAGTCCTCATACATCGTCGATGGCGAAAATTCTTTCTCCGACTTATTCAGGTTAATCAGGAAAATGTCCGTCTTCAGGTCTGCAAAGTACTTAACACCCTCGCGGAATCCCGGCGCTGACGTTTCATTGTAGTATCCGAATGCCGCAAGGATCTGGTTTTTATTATAGCGGCAGTGTACATCCAGCGGGCAGACGAATGTGTACTCGTTTTCTTCCGCGACAAAATTAATATGCGCAAGGTTATAGTGCAGAACTTCCAGAACCTCCTCCAGAACGAAATTTTCTTTCAGAAGAACCTCGATTCCCTCATCACAGGAAGAAAAACCCTGCTTCTCCGGAGATGTCTGATAAAAGGTGTAATACAGCATATTCCGCATTTTCCGTTCGCACTCGTTTTCCGGGCGTCTGCCTTCTTCCAGATACGCCGTCCAGAATTCCAGAAGTCTCTTAGAGTTCACATGAAGCAGTCCTCTGAGCCTGCGGTAAACACCGTCATTAACGTCACGTGTATCTTCCGTCAGTCCCGCAGCTATTTTCAGCCGGTGCATGGATATGCTTCCATTGCTTTTATAGAACTCTTTCAGGGACAAATCATACGCGGCAAGGAAATTCTCCAGATTCAGCGGCATGCCGAAATCTTCTTCGAATGTGCGCACATGCTCGACCAGCCGCGCCTTTCCGGTGCCCTGCTGCCGGATATTTTCCAGAATGTAATCCCTGGCCTTCTTTTCCAGCTGAATGCAGCATCCTCTAGGAAGATCCGCGAAACCTTCTTCCACCTGTTTCTGTACAGATTTCCTCCGTCTTCCCGTCATTGCACGGAATTTCATCGAGTAGTTGTAGTGACGGTCCGCCTGACCGACAAAGTCAAGGACAGTCAGACAGTCTTTCCCTTTTGACAGTCGGAGACCTCTTCCCAGCTGCTGAATAAATACGTTTGCACTTTCTGTCGGCCGCAGAAACAGGACCGTGTTCACTTCCGGAATATCCACGCCTTCGTTATAGAGGTCGACAACGAAAATGAAGTTGATTTTCCCAGATGTCAGGTTATTTTTTGCCCTGTCTCTGATATCATTCGGACTTTCCGCAGACAGTGAAATAGAAGGAATTCCCTGCTTTGTGAAATAGTCCGCCATATATTCCGCATGCCGGACACTGACGCAGAATCCCAGACCTTTTATCGCTGCAATATCTGTGCAGTATCGCTGAAGGCTCTGCAGGATCAGGCTTGCACGTTTCTGATCCGCGGTGTAAACATAGAGATTTTCCAGTTCATGAACATCATAGCGTCCGTTTATCCACTTCACGTTCCGGTAATCAACCGTATCAGCAATTCCGAAATACTGGAATGTACTGAGCAGTCCCCTGTCGATGGCTTCGCCAAGTGAGATTTCCGCGGCAATACGGCCTCCGAAATACTGCAGGATATCTTTTCCGTCCATTCTCTGCGGAGTTGCCGTCAATCCGAGAAGAATCTCTGGATTATAGTGACTCAGCAGGGTCTGATAGGATTTTGCTGCGGCATGGTGGAATTCATCGACAATGATGAAATCATAGAAGTCAGAGCTTGTCTTCTCGGCAAGACGCGAAGAGTTAAAAGACTGAATGCTGATGAAGAGCTGATCGATTCCATCATCCGGCGTATATCCGCCCACAAGAAGACTGCCGAAATTAAAGTCATTCAGGACCTCTCTGAATTTCTCTAGACTCTGTTCCAGAATCTCCTTCCGGTGCGCTACAAATAAGAGACGCGCAGGTTTTCCTTCTTTTCTGCGCTCTTCTGCGAAGCGTTTGTAATCAAAAGCGGCGATAATGGTTTTCCCTGTTCCTGTTGCCGCGGCTACCAGATTTCTGTTTCTTCCGTAAACTCTGCGCTCTGCGTCCAGACGATCGAGGATCTCCTGCTGGTAGGCATAAGGACGGAAGGTCAGCTGCAGTCGGTGCAGTGTTCCCTTCTTTTCGGGCGGTGCAAGCTTTCTGCGCAGTTTTTCACGGCAGGCTGGTGAATCCGGATCAAAAGTCTCGAATGACGGGTCGTTCCAGTAACTTTCAAATGAGGCGCTGAACTTCTGCAGTATATCAAAAGATTCCTTCTCTGTAACCTTGACATTCCACTCTAATCCACCAGTAAGTGCAGGGCTGGAAAGATTGGAAGATCCAATGTAGGCTGTAGAAAATCCAGTCTTTCTGTAGAAGAAATATGATTTAGCGTGCAGACGGGCATGGCTTGTATCATAATTGATTTTCACTTCTGTATGGGGAAGTTTCGCAAGTTCTTCAACCGCCTTATAATCTGTCGCGCGAACGTAAGTCGTTGCGATGATGCGGAGCTTCACGTCATCACGGGCGGTAAATTGCTTAAGTTCTGGCATCAGCACACGGATTGCACTCCATTTAATAAAAGAAACCAGAAGATCTGCGCGGTCTGAGGACGCCAGTTCTTTCTTCAGTTCGTGCAGCATGCTCGGTTCATTTCGGGATCCGGTAAAGAGTGAATTCTCCAGGATGGAAGTTTCCGGACGCGGTGCTCTTACCGCTGAAACCGCCCGCAGACTATTCATCTTTTTATACAAGGCCGTCAGAATTTCCCCTTTTTCTGTGATCCGGCTGTCAAGAACAGCGTCTTCGTTCGAATATGAAGCAATGTCTTCAATGATAGTATTACAAAGGGTAATCTGGTCAAGCAGTGCATCCGCGTCTTCTCCTGATCCGTGCCCTTCCCGAACAAGCCGAAGGCCCTGTTCAATCACTTCAGACATGTAGATGGTGAGAACTTTTCTCGCATCATCTGCGTTCATAGCTTCTAAATCGATGTCATACTGCTCGGGATCCAGTTTTTCCAGATACCCCTGCAGCCTTGTGTTTACTATTTGTTCGTAAATTCCCTCAGGAAGAGTCTTTTCCATTGCATCCACCGTTATCTTAAATAAATTATTATCTTGCTGCTGTGTTACTAACTCCCATCTATTTTACCAGCCCTTCCCGGCCCGGGTAAACAATCATGCGGAAATTTACTGAACATTTTTGTTTTATCTCATTCCAAGGGTATAATATGAACTAGAAATAATGAACGGAAAGGGGCCGGATCAAAGTGTTGAGAAAGAATACAGAGGAAAAGTCAGAGAATTACGGCAGCCGCCGGGTCAATATGGACTTTCGGAATTACCCGAAGGTGCATGTCCGCAGCCATGAGGAGGCAGAAAAGACTGCTGATTCTGCAAAGAAGAAAAAGCGCAGCCGCATCCATCTGCAGGCGCCAAAACTCCCGAAAATGCCGAAGATGCCGGAAATCCACCCGCTGACTAAGGACCAGATGAAGAGGAAAGTCTCTGACTTTGTGGAACCATATAAAGAGGAGGCGGAAGATATCGTCAACCATAAGGAATCCATGGAAGAACTGCTCCTGAAGGCCGACCAGAAGCTGAAGGAAATCCCGAAATACGGCCGCAAGCTGGCTTATATCCCGGAAATGACGCTGCTCTTGAAAAGCTACATTACGCGGGAATACACGGACATCGGCCTGCCCCATCTGCTTCTGATCATCGTCGCTCTGCTCTACTTTGTCTCGCCTCTGAACATCATTCCAGACTCCATCCCGGGCATCGGCATCCTGGACGACGCCCTTGTTGCCGGCCTCATCATGACCTGGTGCAGAAGCGACATTGATAAGTACATGAAATGGCTGAAGAAACAGCAGAAAGAAAAGGATTCAGAGGGACAAAAGGAAACAAACAAGAAAGAAGCAGCTGATTCTTCCGGCCTGGAAAAGATCCTCCCGGGCAGCGAGCCGGACCGGAGTCTTTCTTCTGAAAACGGTTCGGAAACGGCAGATAACGCTGGTTAAAGAAGATAAAAACAGATAACAACAGAGCCTGCACGTTCCGGCGCAGGCTCTGTTGTTATTCTCAGTTTGGAAGAATCTGCATCAGATGTATTTCGACCCCTCCCGAATACTCAGCGGGGCCATTTCACTGCGGTGCTCCCCGATAAATTCCCTGACCCAGTCCGGGTTTGTCTTGGAATATTCGCGGAGTCCGTAAAAGACGAACTGATTCCGCATATAGGCAGACATAGGGGCTGCTTCTTCAGGGTCTGCGGCCGCGCGGAAGTTCTCGTCGAGCTCTTGGAAGATTTGTTTTGTCCCGGTCATGGTGATCCCCTTTCTAAATGCTATTTTCTGATGCTCGCCAGCATGACGATCACCAGTATGGCCATGCTGACGGCTTCGGTGATCAGCGGGATCATGGCGGCGTAGAAGGCCCAGTCCGCCTGCATGCGGTAGTAAGCGACGTACAGAATCATGCTGATAATGTAAGCGGCGGCAACGACGATGGTCATGAATGATGTCTGCGGCATGCGGAAGACGGCGGCGCCTGCCAGTGCGCTGACAGCGTTGATTTCCAGCGCGGCCCAGCCGGTGATCAGGACCAGTTCTGTGGTCACGATGCGGTGAAAGATCTTCGTCGTCAAAAGCAGCATGACAAGGTACACTGCGACCCCGGCGATGAGAATCACGCTTCCGCTGAGTTTCCGGCTCCCCTCTCCCGGGAGATGATTGGATCCGCTGAGGGAAAGAATCATGCCGGAGACGCCGCAGAGCGCGGTGATCAGGAGAAGGACGCCGTTCAGACCGGATACCCGGTTTACGGTTATGCCCGGACGGTAGGAAATGCTCCACCAGATCAGGTAAAATACGCAGCAGACGACCAGAAGAATCTGGCCGGTCAGCAGTTTCTGAAGCGGGCTGTTCATTCTGCGTCCACCGCCTCATGGGAATCCTCAGACTTTGCAGGGTCTGAAGCATTGGCGCTTTCATCGGCCCCGGCGGTCTCTGCGGCTTCAGGCTCAGCGGGATCAATGGACGCGGCGGCTTTCGATGACTTTGCAGAGTCATCTTCTTCTGCTGGAACACCCTCAAAGGAATAGTCAAAAATCGGGTCTGCTTCAGTTCTTCCGGCTTTCCAATCGAGGAAATGATTGATAAAGTCGGCGGCGCGGCCGCAGCCGGTCTGATAAAGTTCCATCAGTTTTTCATTACTTTCATCACAGGCCGGATTTCCGTCCGGGTTGATGACCATGCCGTGAAGCTGTGGGTAGACACCGCCGATGTGCATGAGAGTGAGGAGAAACTTTCTTTTCACCGGACTCTTGCAGAGCAGGATGCGGTTTTCTTTTACCATATCGATCAGAGACCGGAGAACCTCTTCCTCTGATACGCCTGGATAGAATGGCGCAATAACTCTTGCATTAAAGGTGGACGGATGGATGTGACGCGTAAGTGAATGCGTTACAGGATTCAGTCCGTCTTTCAGCATGAGATAACGGTCGAACTCTCCTTCGATCTCCGTGTGCTGGAGGTCTGTCGTGTCGGTCAGCCTGTTCACATAGCCGTGGCAGCTGACATCCAGGGCAAAATGAGCCAGCACGCCGTAAATATAGGCAAGTGAAGCGTTCTTGTGGAAACTCTCGTCCAGTTTCTCTGCGCAGCGGGTAAAGAACTTTTTCCCCGACTCCTGATGCAGTAGGTTTCCGATTTTATTCACCCCGTTTGGATGAAGGGCGTCGTAATAGAATAAGATGTCCGGGCCGTGAAGACCGGCCTGATAAAGATGCAGATTTTCCTTAATGATTTCCCGCTCCTGCGGATTGAGCCGGCTTATGATTTCTTTTCCCAGCCGGCAGTGTGCATAGGTTGAAGGCATGGTGCTTACCTCTCTTTCTGAACGTCTCTCTTTTTTCTGTTTTTTCTCTATTGTAATTCTCTGTGAGAAAGAAGGCAAATCTGATCGGACTGAAGATGGTGTCAAGCGCTGGTGAGATGTTATGTTGACAAATCTCCAGACTTATTACTGTGAGATGTACGCAGCCTGATGCATGGACTTCTGAGCGCCTCGCTGCCAGACGATCGACGGCCTGACTCCGGAGGGCCGTCGGAGTCGGAAGCGTGAGCATGCGCGAAGGGAGCCGGGAGGCGTTCCAGGCATCAGGCTGCGTTACATACTTACGTTATCAGCTTGGAAGGTCTCATGCTGCTTCACAGCTCTAAATCATATTTAAGTCCTGGGAGATCCATTCATGACGGGTAAAGAGAAACAAAGGGCTGTTTCCTTGCGGAAGTGCCCTTTGTCGCGAAGATATATGGTTAAAGATAAGGGAAGGCTTTATAACCCGGCGGCTCCTCCGGAAAGCGGCATGCCGGAACCGGCACCCATGTCCCCGCCTGCGGAGTTTCCGTTCCTTCTGGTACGTCCGTTTTTGGCGTGGTCGGCTGCGCGCAGGAAGATGAATCCCAGCGCAAAGAAAATGGCCAGGCAGGCAACGGCGGTGTTGATGGTTCCGCCTGCGAACTTGACGGCCGCGATGACGATGGAGCCTAAGAAGGATGCGCCCTTGGCGAAAATATCGTATATTCCGAAGTATTCCCCCGAACGTTCCGGCGGGATGATCTTGGAATAATAAGATCTGGACAGGGACTGAATCGAGCCCTGGAAGCAGCCCACGCCAAAGGCGAGTATCGCGAAATCCACAAGGGTCTTCAGGGTCAGCGCGTAGAGGCAGATGCCGAAGTAGCCTGCAATGCAGACCAGAATCAGCGTGACGGTGTGGTATTTTCTGGAAAGTCTTCCGAACACCAGGGAGCCGCCAAATGCAACGACCTGGGTTGCGAGAAGGAAGATGACCTGTCCGACTGCGTTCAGCTTCAGATCGGTTCCGATGTTGATGCAGTTATCGATAATGGTTCCAACGCCGTCAATATAAAGGAAGAAGGCGATCAGAAACAGCAGGACTTTCCGGTCCTTCAGGGCGATATGTTTCAGCGTTCCGCCAATGCGAGTGACGGCCGCGCGGACGGCGTGAGCATCTCTCTCAACGTAATTCTTTTGTCTATAATTCTTGATCAGCGGCAGAGTGACCAGAATCCACCATACGCCGGTAACCGTAAATCCGATGATCATAGACAGACGGTTGGAAATGGCACCGATCATGTCCGGCCCCAGCACGTAAGCGGCCAGCGCGGCGATGAAGGGAATGCAGGATCCGATGTAGCCCCAGGCATAACCATAGGAGGAAACGGCATCCATCTTATCTTCCACGGTGATATCGTTCAGCATGGAGTCGTATATCGTCAGCGAGGCATTGTAGAAGATTCTGCCGATCATGTAAATCACCATGAAGGACACCCAGCCGACGGCAAAACCGTTCAGGATGCAGCCAGCCGCGCCCACGGCGGTGATGGTGGAGAAAAACAGTTTCTTCCGGTCTTTATGGTCGGCAAGAGCGCCGATCACCGGACCGAGCAGTGCGACAACCACCGTGACAATCGCGATTGCCAGAGAATAATAGGCCGTTGCCTGGTCGGATGTGATCTGCCCTGCCCCACTTCCGATTGCCAGATGCTTGAACCAGATCGGGATCAGTGAGCAGGCCAGCATCGTGTATGCCGAGTTCCCCACGTCGTAAAGCACCCAGGAAAATTCCTGCTCATTCAGCTTATGGAATACTTTACTGTGGTTGAGTTTCTGAAACAACGTATGCATCTTCTGCTTCTGCTCCTTTCCGGGTGACCGCCGGTTCTCCGTTGAACGCCAGACAAAACGCAGACTCGCAAGAAGTCTCCGTATTTGTGAGGTAACCCTTGAAATTCTTGATAAAGCGGATGCCCCGGTCCATGGCATGATCGTAAAGCTGCATCAGGCGGGCATTGCTTTCTTCGCAGGCGGGATTTCCATTCGGATTGATAATCAGTCCATGCATCTCTTTATAGTTTCCGCTCACCCGCATCAGAGTATGTACAAGATCACGCTTCGCCTGATTCTTGCAGAGAAGCAGCTTGTTATCCCGCTTCATGCCTTTCAGGGTTTTTACAATCTGCTCTGCCGATATGCCGGGATAGAAGGGTGCAATGATTTCCGCATTTTCCATGGTCGGGTGGATGTGTCCGGTCAGCGGGTGGACAACCGGATTCCAGCCGTCCTTCAGCATGAGTGCGCGGTCAAATTCTACTTCAATTTCTGCGTGTGTAAGTTCCGTTTCCGCTGTCAGCCTGTTTACATAGCCGTGACAGCTGACATCCAGCGCAAAATGCAGAAGGAGTCCGTAGGTATAGGAAAGTGCTGCAGCGCGGTTCCAACTTGCATTGATAACTTCAATCGCATGATTGAAAAACTTTTCCCCTGGCTCCTCATGAATCCGATATCCGAGAGAATTCACCGCGTTACGCTGCAGCGCTCTATAGTAAAATAAAATGTCCGGTCCGTGCAGACCGATGCGGTAGAGCTGCGGCCAGGCGTCAATGGTGCGCCGCTCGTCCCCGCTGATCCGGTCATGAACTTCCATCCCGAGCCGGTAATGGGCATATGTAGATGGCATGAGAACGTTCCTCCTGAAAATTAATATTCCGCTTTCGTGGTTTTACGCGTGTGACGTGCAGCTTCTGCAGCCTGCAGGGTTTCATTCTGTAAATTCTTCAACTGGATGATCCGGATATCAGATCCGTAATAGATCCGCACAGCTTCTGTAGTGTATACAGAACCGTGCGGTGCTTACAGAATGTACGAATCTCGCGGCTTTTCAGTCCCCGGATGCACGTACACAGTACAGTCTTTATTTTCACCAGAAGATGTAAAGTCTGTAACCAATGGAATGTAAAATTTTGCTTTTCATTATGGAATAAAAATGCATTCGCAAGAGCAGAGTCATCTTTCGGCTTTGATTAAGCTGGATAACTACTGTATACAGTATCCCGCCATTTGCCATCAGCTTATAATTGCAGCCTGCTTATGTTCGCCACCGTTTAACTTAGCATTCATCGGTCAATTCTCAGCATACTCAGTACCCGGCTTTTCCACGCAGCATCAGCTTACCTCATCGGCAGGCAGCACACAATTCTCTCTCAGCGCATATATCCCGACGCACAGCACTCATTCCAAGCTGTGATCATTTTTCGCCTTCCGATAGAAAAAGAGCCGGAATGATACAACTTCATGCTCTTTCTTATCATTCTGGCTCTCTCGATAATTTCAATGTAAAAGCAGCGGATGAACCGCTATTCCAGACAGGCAGTAAGGAATATGCGAGTGGACAATCAGCTTATGCATTGGAGATTTTTCTGCTGGCCGCAGCGCCCTCCCCGCTTCCTTCTCCTTCTGCTTCTACGCTTCCATTTCCGCGTTGATCAGGTCTTCACTTTCTTTCATGGCCTGAAGCGTTCTGTCCATCAGGTCGTTCAGCTCCCAGCCGAGCATTTCAGCACCCTGTTTAATCACATTTCTGGAACATCCGGCGGCAAAGTTCTTGCTCTTGAATTTCTTTTTCAAGGACTTCAGCTCCATGTCTTTGGTGCTCTTCGACGGACGCATGAGGGCGGCAGCCCAGATCAGTCCGGTCAGCTCGTCAGTGGCAAAGAGAACTTTTTCCATCTCATGCTCTGGTTTGACATCGACAGTCAGTCCGTAGCCGTGGGAAACGATGGAGTGAATCATGTCATCAGAAACTCCGGCTTCGCTCAGAATTTCCGGTGCTTTGATGCAGTGCTGCTCCGGATATTTTTCGAAGTCGATGTCATGGAGCAGTCCGACGATTCCCCAGTATTCTTCTTCATCTTCATAACCGAGTTCTCTCGCAAACCAGCGCATGACGGCTTCGACCGTCAGTCCGTGCTGGATATGGAACGGATCCTGGTTGTAATTTTTCAGCAGTTCAAGTGCATCGTCTCTTGATATCGCAGACGTCATTCCTGTACCCCTTTCCGTGTACCGGCCTGAGCCGGCCATGTTTTACAGTATGCAGGAATTCTCTCACAGCCGTGTCGGACGGAAAGAATCCCCTGTCATGAAAATTTGCTTGCAAAATTGATTTACATTGTAATGCCTGGCGGTTAAAAATGCAAGCCTTGCAGCGCGGTCATCTGCATCCATGCCGCTTATGCTTTGACCGCAAGCGTGCAGGATGTTATCCCGACTGCTGGAATCAGTGTCGTGACGGAATCTTCTTTTACTGCGACAGAGTATTGTTTATGAATCAGGCATTCGACCGGATCTTCTGTCGACAGGACGACGGCCAGGCGGTGCCCCGCTGCGACAGTGTAGCGCTGGGCATTCAGGAAGATATGATAGTCGTGGAATTCCCCTTCTCTCAATTCAATGCTGCCTTCAGCCGTTCTCGGATCATAGCCGGAATCCGGGTTGCAGAGGTCGATATAGGAACGGGAAATCACCTTGTATTTCCTCTCCACGGTCCTGAACTTCACTTCGTCAAAATTTTCCAGGCAGCCGCCATTGACAAGGGAGCCGCGGGATACAGTGACCAGCGGAATTTCGTTTCTTTCCGGATCAGTCGTCTGGATGCTGGTGAACGGTTCATCGCTGATGTCACAGAGAAGAACCGTCATTTTGACATCGTCCATGTGGCCGCAGTCTGTTCCGGTTTTCATGGTCAGTGTGTCGGCATCGTTGGCGTTCTCCCCGTTGAAGAAGTGCGCTGCGTCACCACTGTGAAGGGCGGCAGAGAAATGGACTTCCGTCGTTCCCTGGATGGTAAGGTCTGCTTTCAGCGGGTCTGAAAGCAGACGTTTGTTCATATTGGAATTATGCAGACTC
The DNA here is from genome assembly GCA_051893535.1 of Eubacterium sp. GTDB lineage: Bacteria > Bacillota > Clostridia > Peptostreptococcales > Anaerovoracaceae > Aminicella. The sequence continues at coordinate 20,929 of JBJFHK010000106.1, forward strand.
ATTCTTTCATCGTAGTTTTCAGCCGTTACACCTGCCTTTTCCCAGTCCGTGTCAATCACCGCAGTCTGGCTGCTGATGCTCTCCAGAGTCACGCCGCTGTCTGCATTCCAGCTTTTTTCAGTATGCCAGACCTCCTGATTCCGGTTATCCTGAACCAGAAGATTCGGGAAGTTCTCCGCATTATTTTCAACATCGTACAGATAATGGGAATACCACTCATTGCAGATATCATCATAGGCTCTCCCATTGATGCGGAATCCATACCCCTTCAGGCCCATCGTCGGTGTCATATGATAACCCTGATGCAGAATCAGTTTTGCCGTCTTCCCGGCCTTCTGGAAGGAACGAAGCATCATTTCAAACTGCTTGGTGGAAACGTTTTCGTCATTCAGTCCGTGGATGATCAGAGCTGAGCAGCGGATTTTCTCAGCATCCGTCGTGTAGTTTCCGCCGCCCCAGAATTCCGGATCGTAATCGAATCCACAGCGGATCTGGTCCAGACTCATCTGATAATGGTATGCGGCGATCTTTTCCAGATCTTCCGGTGTTTTCTCCGGATCATTGTAAGCACTGGAGCAGTAATAAGCAAGGAAACTGTTCAGCACTTCCTTCGGCCAGTAGCGCTGTGCGCCCTGCTGGTTCTGCTGGCTGTACCAGTCTGCAATTCCGGCCACCGGCACGATGGTCTTCAGCCCGGGAACGCCAGTTACGGCAACGGCAAACGGCATGGTTCCGCCATAGGATCTTCCTGTCATGGCCACATTGCCGCTGGACCAGTCGGCGAGAATCTCTACGTCAGAATGTCTGCTCAGGAAGGCCTTCCGGTCCCCGTGAAGCCATTCCACAACCGCTTTAAACGCTTGCTGTTCATATTTTGTCCCGACACATTCCAGACCGTCTGAACCCAGTGTGCCGAGTCCTGAACTCTCCACGACCGCGAAACCTCTGATCAGATAATAGTCATACAGATCGATATTATCGTAACAGTACTTCACGCCGCTGACACTGCCCTTGTCTTCGTAATACCAGTCGGAAGGGTCTGCCTGAAGAGAAGCTTCCAGAGTCGTGATTGCTGAAGACGCCGCCCTCGGCGCCGGAGACGCAGTAAAGCCGCTCGTGTCAAAGGACGGATAAGTCTTATCCTGCACTTCTTTCATATGATCATAAGCATCTTCCTGAATTCCGGTCGTGTAAGGCCGGGCCTCGAAGATCGTCCCCGCCTTATACCTCCCCTCTGCAGCGCTTCTCGGGATCTGCACGAAGGCCTTGACCAGATCCCGCTTTCCGTCGCCGTCCAGGTCGTAATCCGTCTCTACATAGACACAGCAGCGGACGATAGCGCTGGTCTTCGGATCATAGTCTTTTCCTGTTTTTCCGTCCGTAAACGGGAATATCGGCTGGGCCATGCCATCCTTGAAAACAGGCAGGCCTGTAAACTCATTCTTCATCTTCTTCACCTCTCCTTATCGGATTATCACCGGTCGGGATCCCATCCGCTCGCCGGCACTCTTCACATGATTCCATCTTAGCAGAATATATATGTTATTTCAAACTGTCTGATTAAAAAGATAGTGTCAAGAACTGTTGGAGTATGCCGACAGATCTCCGGTTTTTTCGTTGAACTGTACGCAGCCTGTGCCTGGAACGTCGGGTGGGTGCCCGGGAAGCTTGTTGTCGTCTAACGAACAGACAATAAAAACAGACCCGGAGACAATCCCCGGGCCTTCCTTTCAGCGCTGAATTTCTTCTTTCTGCACTATGCAGATTTCTTCTCTTTATTTCTGTTTTCTTTTTCCATTTTCTTCTGCAGCTTGTAATCTGGATGCTGCGGTAGATAGCGATTGAAGTAGTCGTCATGCACTTTCTTGATCGTTCCCGTCAGCGCAAACAGAGCCAGAATGTTCGGGATAACCATCATGGAATTGAAGCAGTCCGCCATGTTCCATACCAGATCCACCTGCGCCAGTGAACCCAGGAATACACAGACTGCAACCAGGCATGCGTACGGCTTTACTGCCTTCGGTCCGAACAGATATTTCACGTTCGTCTGGCCAAAGAAGTACCAGCCAAGGACGGTAGAGAAAGCAAAGAAAAACATGCTGACGGCGATGAATATGTTTCCGCCCTTTCCAAACAGTGTGGAGTATGCGTACTGGGTCAGCTCAACACCTGTTTTCCCGGTAGGGATTACCTTTGTGGTAATAATGACCAGGGCCGTCATGGTCAGAATGACGAAGGTATCGATAAATACACCGATGATTGCAACGAATCCCTGCTGTACCGGGTGGTCAACTTTTGCGACTGCATGCGCGTGCGGTGTGGAACCCATGCCGGCTTCATTGGAGAATAAACCTCTTGCAACTCCCTTTGTAAGTGCCAGGCGGAGTGTCGCTCCTGCGGCACCGCCTGCAACTGCAGAAGGATCAAAAGCGCCGACAAAAATCGACTTGAATGCGTATGGAATGTTTCTCCAGTTGTAGAAAATCACGATTAATGAACCGATGATGTAAAGCAGTGCCATAAACGGTACGATTTTCTCTGTAACACTGGCGATTCTGGAAATTCCGCCCACAAAGACAAACAGTGCGACTGCTGCTACTACGATGCCGACAATCCACTGCGGAATATTAAAAGCCGTATGGAAGGCAACTGCAATGGAGTTGGACTGCACGGCATTTCCCATGAATCCGAGAGCCAGGGTAATCAGAACGGCGAAAATTCCGGCCAGGACTTTTCCGAATTTCCCGGTAAAAGCTCCTCGGATATAGTAAACCGGACCTCCAGTCACCGCGCCGTCCTTTCCTGTCGTCTTGAACTTCTGTGCCATGGTCGCCTCTCCGAAGATCGTCGCCATGCCTAAGAACGCCGCGAGCCACATCCAGAATATTGCTCCCGGGCCGCCGATCGCCAGAGCGGTAGCCGCGCCGGCGATGTTTCCGGTACCCACCTGCGCGGCGATGGCAGTCGCCAGCGCCTGAAAGGATGACATTCCGGAGTCATCTGCCTTCCCCTTCTTACTGAACAGGCCGCTGAACATGCTGTGCATTCCCCGGCCGAATCCTCTGACCTGAATAAAATGCAGACGCAGGGTGAACCAGATTCCTCCGCCCAGCAGCATGACGATCAGAATGTAATCGGAAAGATAATGCTGCATCGTCAGCACAATCGAATTTAAAGTACTCATATAACCCTCCTTTGATAATAGAATAACAATGTGCTGAGTATAACATTGATAAATCTTTATCACAATGGGCTATCATGATTATTAAATTAAATAGTATGATTTTTATATAAATTTAAAATAATCTGTGTGGTAAAATAAAGAAAACGAAATAATATTTATGATGTCAATACAATATAGCGCTCAATATTTAAAAAGTATATGTAACGAAATTTCACTCCGGCTTCGCCTGGCCTGTTATCCCTGCAATTCAAATTTTCTAAACGATCAGCCATACCGAAGTCCCGTAAATTCCGGATTTTCCTGCGTAAAAGGGACTGCCGCGATCTGCTTGTGACGGCATATCGCAGCAGTCCCAAAAAACAGCGGGAATACTCATTCGCCCAGGACGTCTCCGTCCAGCATCGTCCCGGCATCTGCATGATGCACGGAAATCCACTTTTCAGAGACTTCTTTTCTGGAAATTTTTCCGTTTTCATCCTTCAGCACGAGAACGGCATGCGGCCCGTCCGGCGGGCATTCTTCACATCCGTAATCCGCTTCTTCAATGTCCGTGATTTTGTATTTCATAGTCTTCCCTCTTTCCTGCAGTCAGCAGGCAGAACTGCGTGGCCGGCATTATTCTTCAATACCGTCTCCTGTGTGCTCTACATTCCGGCTTCCGTTGAAACTTCCGACGTTAATCCGGATACCGCCGCCTCCCATGAGCAGGGCTCCGGCGAGTGCACCCGCAAGAACCAGCGAAAGGCCGGTCAGGATTTTTTCTTTTTTCGTTGATTTCTGCATCTGTACATTCTGCTCTGTGTCCATGAGATCTCCTTTATTATTTTCTCTGGCAGTATCGATATCTGATTATACACCTGGAAACGGCGTTCTGCATTCCACTGCATAATTCTTTTACTCCGCGGCTCTAATCCTGCCGGCCGCCTTTGATTCTTCTTGACGGATCGAACTGAGTCAGGTCCCGGACGACTTCTGATGCCGCCATGATTCCGGCTGAAGGCGGAACGAAGGCAGTCGATCCCGGAATGTCCCGGCGCTCTGTGCACTTTCTCTTGGTTCCCGGCGGACAGATGCAGTGATATCTGCAGGAATTGTCACTGTCTCTCAGCGGGCGGATCGGCGGTTCAGTGGAGAATACTACCTTCAGCTTTCTGACGCGCCGCTTTTTCATTTCCTTGCGCATGATTTTTGACAGCGGATCCATGCTCGTCTTATAGATGTCCGTGACCTGGAGCTGGGACGGATCCACACGATTTCCGCATCCCATGCAGGAAATCACCGGCACTCCGGCTTCCTTCGATTTCATGACGATGTCGATCTTGGCACTCATGGTGTCCAGGGAATCCACAACGTAGTCAAACTCGCTGAAATCTATGCTGTCTGCGCTTTCTCCCGGAAGATAGAAGAGTTTGTGCTTGTTTACGACAATGTCCGGATCAATCTGATGAATGCGCTCTTCAGCAGCGTCCGCCTTATACATGCCGATGGTCGCTCTGGTCGCGAGGATCTGACGGTTCAGATTGGTCAGGCAGATCTTGTCATCATCGATCACGTCGATGGTTCCAACGCCGCTTCTGGCCAGGGTCTCCACAACGGAGCCGCCTACGCCGCCGATTCCAAACACCGCGACACGGCAGGAACGCAGCTTGTCCAGCGCTTCCTGGCCCATGATTAATTCTGTTCTCGAATACTGATTCAGCATACTTTATATCCCCTTCTGTTCCGGTTCTGCAGGCATCTGTGCCGGCGTATCATCGACACAGCATTCTGCCGAGCTTTTTACAGCATCTGCGGATACTGACAGGCCCGGAATTCTTGTTATTTCTGATTAATTCATATCAATGTTGTAGGCATCTGTATTATCTTATCACAGCGATTTTCGGTCTTCAATCACTGCCGGAAATTTTCCGGCTGATCAGGGTTTGATCAGTCTCTGAAAAGGGCAGAAAACACGTCATGCCAGGACATATTTACCCGGAAACAGCGCAGCACACACAGTTCTGCGAATTTCCCGCTATGCAGGACCGGCCCGGAAAAGATGTGACTGCATCAATGATTTCTCATTTTACTCCTATATTTATGGTGGTATAATAACCAATACACACTGTTTTTAAGAAGTTACCACAAGAAACAAACAAAGACTGGATGAATGTATGACAACTACTGAAACGCCACATACCAAAAGAAAGGCCCTTCGTACGGCTTTTCCATTTTCCTTCCCGGTGATGACCGGATATGTCTTCTTAGGCATTACAATGGGAATCTACGCCATGTCGCAGAGTTTTCCCTTCTGGCTCCCGCCGCTCATGGCCATGACCATCTATGGAGGATCCCTGGAATTCGTAACCATTTCCATGCTGCTGGCGCCTTTTGCACCCCTCGCCTGCTTTGCTATGGCCCTGATGATTCAGGCGCGTCACCTCTTCTACGGTCTGGCCATGCTGGACCGTTTCAAGGGTACAGGATGGAAGAAGTTCTTCCTGATTTTCTGGATGAGCGACGAAACCTTTGCTATTTCATTTTCTTCTGACGTGCCAATTGGAGTTGACCGGAGCTGGTTCTATTTCTTCCTGTCTCTTCTGGATTACCTGTACTGGGTCATCGGTGTCACCATCGGTGTACTGGCCGGATCCCTGATTCCTTTCAAGGCGCCGGGTCTTGACTTCATCATGACGGCCATGTTCGTCGTCATCTTCATGGACCAGTGGCTGAAGGAGAAGAAGCATTACACGGCCATCATCGGCCTGGTTTCCGCCGCGGCATGCCGTCTGATCTTCAGCGCCGATTCCTTCATGATTCCGTCCATGATCCTGATTCTCGTATTTCTTACTGCACTGAAAAAGCCGCTTGAAGGCGCGGGAGGTTTTATCGAATGACCCTTACTCAGCAATTTATTATTATCGGATGCTGCGTCGCCGGCACAATGATCCCGAGATTTCTGCCATTCCTGGTCTTCTCATCCCGCCGTCCGACACCGAAATTCATTCTTTACCTCGGCAAGGCCCTTCCGTCCGCTATTTTCGGCATGCTGGTCATTTACTGCCTGAAAGATGTGAATTTCACCAGCGGAACATATGGCCTCCCGGAGCTTATCTCCATTGCCGTGACCGTTCTGATCCACCTCTGGAAGCGGAATATGATGCTGTCCATGGCCGCCGGAACCGCCTGCTACATGATTCTGATCAATCTCGTTTTTTAGAACGCGGCATTCACTGGACAAAATATTTCCCTGCAAGAAAAAACGCTGCGCCCTGCAGTTTCCTGCTTCCGGTATCTGTCATGATTTCCGGAAAGTGAAACTGCGGCGCAGCGGTTTTTGCTCTTTTGTCTGAAGTCCTACCGGCGGCGTCCCTTCAGATGTACGTCCAGCTGCGGGTACGGAATTTCTATGCCGGCCTCATCGAATGCCAGCTTGATCCGCTCGTTCATATCCCACTTGGTCTGCCAGTAATCCTCGGTTTTCACCCAGGCGCGGAAGGCAAGCACGATGGAGCTTTCCTTCAGGGAATCCACGTAGATTTCCCGTTCATCTTCCGCGATGCGCTCGTCCTGGTCCAGCAGATTGGTCAGGATCTCCTTTGCCTTCAGGATATCTGTCCGGTAGGATACGCCGATCTGGACTTCCAGTTTGCGCCGCGGAAGCGCCGTGACATTGACGACTGCGTTGTTGGTCAGACTGGAGTTCGGGATCATTACCGTCTTATTATCCACGGTGTAAAGGGTTGTGTAATACATCTCGATTTTTTTGACGGTGCCTTCATAGCCCTCGCTCTGGACGATAATGTAGTCCCCCGCCCGGAAAGGTTTCAGGAACAGCAGGAGCACGCCGCCGGTGAAATTCGACAGCCCGCCCTGAACGGCCAGTGAAATTCCGACACCGGCAGAGGCAATGAGCGCGGCGATGGATGAGGCTTCCACGATATGGAGCTTGATAATGATTGTGATTACCGCGAATGTCAGCGTTCCGTAACGGGTCAGGGATAAAATAAAGCTTTTCAGGGACGGATCCATGCCAAATTTTGTGAATTTTTTATCCAGCCAGGAGCAGAATTTCTTCAGCACCTTGCGCAGAATGACATAGATCAGAATGGCCAGTGCAATGCGGAACAGGAACTGTGCGGCCTGTCCGCCCGTATGCCTGAGCCAGCTTTCCATCTCTTGCATTGTCGGCAGCATATATCCTCCTTGCGTAAAACTGTCTGAAGCGGCAGTTTCCGAAGTATGTTAATAAATTAACTGAAATATTAATAGAAATAACAGCTTCCACGGTTGTATTTCTTCGCTTTATAGAGCGCGGAATCAGCCTTCCGATAAAGAGATTCCGAGAATCCGCTTTCGGAAAAAGCGGCTCCGGCACTGATTGTGGCGGCCGGAATGACTGCCGTGCTGGTCTTCATTTTCCGGTTGATTTCAGCAATTCTGTGCTGCAGGATTCGTTTTCCCTCTCTCTGACGCATTCCGGGGATGATAACGGCAAACTCATCGCCGCCCATTCGGATGACGGAATCCTCCGGACGGAAAGCCTTGAGCAGAAGGTTCGCTGCACGCTGCAGGACCACATCACCGACTTCGTGTCCGTGAGTATCATTTAAAAGTTTGAAATAGTCAATATCAATCATCATGAAACAGACCGGCGTGTTCGTTCTGCAGAGTTTCCTGCAGAGAGACTGATATCCGGAACGGTTGATCAGCCCGGTCAGAGAATCATGCTCGGCCAGATAACTCATTTTATGCTCTTTCAGCTTTTCCTGATTGATATTCAGAACGGTGTAGAGCATATGGATAACATTTCCATCTTTATCGTACTTCGAAGGAATCAGGATGATCTTACACCAGCCCAGGGTCTGACCGATATATTCCATGGATATGATGCCCTCTTCCTTCAGTCGTCTGCATATCGTTTCCGGATCCATAAACTGATAGACCTGTTTCCGGTAATCCTTGCGGACAGATATTCTGCAGTACTGCGGAATAATCTTCCGGTAATCAAGAACCGGCGCGTTCATATAGGGAAAGACCGCCTTCGGCATGACTATCGGGTAAACCCTGTAATTCACCAGATCGATGCTGACAACCGCAAAAAACAGTTTCCCCAGTGCGTTCAGGACTTCCTGATTGCGCACAGGTTCATCTTCCGCCTTCTTCCCGAATCAGCCGCGGACATCCTGCTCGATGTATTTCCCCATCTCATCTGGCAGTATTATATCCTGAAGTGGATGGTCCGTCCTGTCGAATCTGTCATCCTCAGACAGTGGAATTCCCGTCTTATCCTTTTCCTTTATTCGTACCTTATCAGAATCTGCGTTCTCCTGATTTGCAAGCTCAGAGGCTGTCATTTCCTGTTCGCTTCCTTTTGTATTATCTCTTTTATTTCGATTGTTTTTCATGTTCTTTTTTAAAAAATTTAAATATCTTTCTTTCCCAATAATAATTCTTTCAAACATAATAACTCGATTTAAACGGATTATCAATCACTCTTTCTGCCGGTATTGAAATATATTTTTTCCAGATGGACAAAACAATACTGAGCAAGAGGCTGCCCTGCATTCCGGCTTATAATATGATACTATAGTCAGATGAATAATAATCCGAACGGAAGCTGAAGAAAAAAGAAGGAAGAGAAATGAATCATAAATTGGAAAAAATACAGCTAGGAAACACCGGAATTAAGGTTACCCCTGTCGGCATGGGAACACTGACCATGGGATTTTCCCAGAAAAATCTTCCGGTCGACGACGGTGCGGCCGTTATCGTACATGCCGCAGAAGCAGGAATCAATTTTTTTGATACGGCCCAGTACTATGACACATATCGGTATCTGCGGCCTGCCCTGGATGAAATGAAACAGCGCGGCCTTCCTGCTCCGGTCATCTGCAGCAAGACCTTGGCTCCGGATTACGAAGGAACGGTTTCCGCGGTCCATGAATGTATGGAAGAACTGGATCTTTCCTGCATTAATATCTTTCTGCTCCATGAAGTTAGAGGCGTCACGGATTTTCTGGCGCGGAAGGAAGCCTGGAAAGCCCTGAGGGATCTGAAAGAAGAGGGTCTGATCACTGCCATCGGAATTTCCACGCATCACGTGGATGCCTGCAGAAAAATGGCAGAAGAACCGGACTGCGATGTGGTTTTCCCTCTGATTAACAAAGCCGGACTTGGCATCAGAAAGGAAGACAGGCCTGGGACAAGGGAAGAAATGGAAGATGCCATCCGGGCCTGCGCAAATGCCGGAAAAGGAATTTTCACCATGAAAGCCTTTGGAGGCGGCAATCTGATCAAGGATTACCGGAGCTGCCTGGACTATGCTTCCCATATTCCGGGAAACGATGCCGTTATGATCGGTATGGCAGACTATGAGCAGGTGAACAGAGCCGTTGACTATTTTACCGGGAATCTGAACCCAGATTACGAACCGGACATCAGCGGAAAACATCTGATGGTCGACCAGTCCGACTGTGAAGGCTGCGGGACCTGCAAGGCCCGCTGCGTCAGCCAGGCGATTTTCTGGAATAAAAACGGCCTGGCCGAAATCGACCAGACCAGATGTGTGCACTGCGGTTACTGCGCTCCTGTCTGTCCAGTGCGCGCTATCATTTTCCTCTAACCATTTTATTTACTGCTATAGAAAGAGTCCTGCCCCTGAACGAGATGAAGGCTGGATACGGCGCTGTGGGCGCTCATGATGGTCAGAAGATTATTCGTCAGGATTTTCCTGTCAATTCCATCCTGATCTCCTGCCGCAAAGGAAAGCATGGCGTCAGAGAGCAGCGGCCAGAGCTTCTGCAGTGTCTTTTTCTGTGATGCAGACAAATAGGAAACTGGCAGGGAAGGAAGATTTTCTCCTTTTTCCTCATAGATCTGCTTTTCTGCAGCTTCATATCCGCTGCAGAGATTCCAGAGACGGTTCTCAATCTGAGCTTTTTTCGGGCCGCTCATCACATTCCATGTAGAAATCGTCTGATCGTAAAAACCCAGGGTCTTCATCCGTGAACCAAGTTCGGAAACAGAAAGAAGGAATCCGGCCAGTTTCAGGCCTCCCATGGAATTCAGCATCGGGAGCAGCTGCTGCAGGGCCTGCTGCTGGGTCATCTGGCTGCCGTCTGTGCAGGTATAGAGCTTCTTCGCATAGTTCTTCCGGTAAGATCCTTCTGTATTTTTGATTGACCATAATAATATATCGTTTATTATCTTGCTGCTGGCTTTTGCCGAAAATCCGCTGCCGTCCTGAATGGTATGATCCGTTCCGTAACGGGAAAATCCCATTCCCGAGGGCGCAAGATACGGAACGAGGTCTGAGGAATTGTTCACGTTATGAATATTCTTCCATGTCCCCTTCCCTGCTGTTCCGGCCTGAGGCGCTTCAAAATCATAGGCGTAGACAGATGAACTGCCGTAGATTTTACTGAGCCTCTGAGCCGTCAGATTGGCCGCTCCGCCGCCGCGGGAATAACCGGTCACCAGGAACTTCAAATGCTTTTTCTGCAGATTGTTTTTCTTAATATAGGACTTCATACCGGCAGTCACTTTAGACGCCGCATCAGAAAAGCCCAGAGCCTCTCCAGAAGTTCCCAGAGTAACATTTCCGGCCCACTCTTTTCCGTAGCCTTCTCCCCGGATAACGACAGGAATCAGCGTGTATGAACGGGATTTCTGTTTTCCTGATGCAGTTTTCATCTTCACGGTAATTTTCCGCTGTCCCAGCGCATACCCGATTGTGCTGACGTTATCAGATTTTCCGTAAAATGCCGGCTTCGGATAAGAAATCCTGATGGAATTCCCTTTACAAAATGTTTTCAGCATGGCAGAGATATTGGAACTGCCATAACTGTTTCCGCTTCCTGATCCTGTCGAAAAACCTGCCAGTGCCAGGCACATGGAAAATGATGCCAGGTGTCTGCTGTAATGACTGGAGGAAGAGGAAAAAAATCCGTCGGAATAGTAAAAGGAACTGCTTCCGGAAGAATCAGATGAATAGCGGAATCCCGAACGGTACACTGGATAGCGGATATTCTGGGAAAATGCGGCTGTCCTTACCTTCTTCATGCTGGATGCAGATGATGCGGCTTCGGCAGTTCCATATGTTGACCATAACGGAATTGTGGTAACTACGAGCGCTGCGCTCAGAAATACGCCCGCGGCCTTATTTATTTTCATATTTTTCATTTTCTCACCTTCTTGTCTGCACCAAGCTTATCATGAATGAAGACGAAAAGAAAGCCGCCATGACGGCAGCTTTCGCATTCATATTCCCGGATGACAAAACTGACTGGATTTACTCCTTGCACGGTTCTTCCTTTGTCTCATGTGTACTGCCGATCCTTCCGCAGCTTAAGTGGTTCAGCCCTGCACGGGATGCGTCCTGGATGAAATAGAGATAGAGCCGGCGTTCTGATTCCTGTGCCCGCAGAATCTGGTGCACCTTTTCTTTATATTCTCCGCTTGTGCTTCTGGTCAGGAACACATCGGATAATATACGGCCTTCTGACTGTGCAACACGTTTTTCAAGGGTGTCAGTCACGATGTACTGATTATACCGGCTGCGGTCGCTTTCATGGATCATAAGATGCTCAAACCGGGACAACATAACCGGCAGTATGTCAGACTGATGCTCTTCTGTTCCCTTGATGCTGGAAATCGAATACATCTGCTGGCGGTCCATGTCGATGAGGTAGATATCATCGTAGAGATAATACAGATTCCGCCGGAGAAGATCCAGATCCTTCTCGTCTTGAATCGCCGAACTGTGTTTTACCCGGACATGCGAGAGAAACAGTTTCTTGTCTTCTGTGGAAGAAATCAGGCGATAATCCGCTTCGATCCGTCCGTATGAAATCGGGAATTCAAATGCTGCATATGGGTGTTCCGGAACCAGAAGCTGGAGTTTCTGATTCAGGCTTCTGTTAATCGGGTATTCAAGTGCATTTGCAGAATACTCAGCTGCTTGACTCATATCCATTTGATTATTTTTCTTTCGAATCGAATTTATCTTCGACAGTTCACGCTCATATTCACGACTCATATAGATGAAATGAATCTGGTCATTTTCCAGCAGAAACATGGACATCGGCAGACTGCATCCGAAATTCTGGGAAGATATCGCGTTATAGGCAGATACACAGCCTTCGCATTCCACACGGACTGCATTGCTCTCGCAGAATTCATGAAGCTTGTCCAGCGAGAGCGGCCGGCAGAAATAGTAGCCCTGGATTTTTTCGCAGCCTGCATCGCGCAGGAAGCGGAACTGATCTTCGGTTTCCACCCCTTCCGCCACCGTACTGATCCCGATTTCTTTCGCCATGTTAACTGTGCAGCGCAGTATCCTCCTTGCGCGCTCTGAAAAATCAGAAAGAAACTCCATGTCCAGTTTCATCACATCAAACGGATAATCCTTCAGAATATTGAGAGATGAATATCCGCTGCCGAAGTCATCCATGATAACCCTATGCCCGGCATCCTGAAGACGCTGCATTTCCTGAAAAAGGGTTTCCTTTCTTCCGGAAAGCATGGATTCCGTAACTTCGATATTTATCAGACGGCTCGGAATTCTGTATTCTCTCATACACTCTCCCAGATATTCCGGAAGATCGATTTTAAAGAAATCAATCTTTGAAACGTTGACAGAAACCGGAACAACCTGTTTCCCCTCGTCTATGCGCCTTCTCAGGTCACGGCAGACCGTACGGATGACATGCTGGTCCAGGCTGGTAATCAGTCTTGTCTCTTCCAGTACAGGTATAAAATCTGCCGGTGAAAGGAAACCCAGCTTCGGATCTGCCCAGCGGGAAAGCGCCTCTGCGCCGCAGAGCGTTTTTGTGACCGCGCGGAAGACCGGCTGGTACCAGACTTCTATATATCCTTTCTCTACTGCATCGTCTATATTATGAACGATGTATTCTCTGCGTTCCTTGATTTTACGAAGTTCCGGAGTAAAAGCGGCAATGTCTGCAGCCGGATCCCGCTTGATGCTGTCACAGGCAGCCCTGGCCAGGTCACAGGCATCCAGTGCGCTCATTGGTTCCATATCCAGATTGCAGATGCCGATTTTAGCGGCAAGCGGGCGCCTTGGATTCAGATCTGCAATGTTCTGGACAAGCTTCTCAAAAGTCTTTTTTTCACCCGGGTGCTCCAGCAGGAAAACAAAATGATCATCAGAAAGTCTTGAAAGCAGGGCCGCCGGAAAGGCATGGCGGATGGTTTCACCGATACGTTTCAGCATTTCATTTCCTTTTTCCGTGCCGTAATGCAGGTTGTACATTTTAAAATCACAGACATTCAGATAGAGCATCTGGAGCTGACTCCGCCGGTTTTCTTTCCCGGCTTTTCTTACTGCCGCATCCGCAGACTGAAAGAATTCTTCTCGTCCCGGCAGACCGGTAATCTGATCCGCATTCTGCTTTACATACACATCACGATTTTTCATTCTTTTCTTTCCATTTCTTACCGCAAGATTGTGACGCGCAGCAATCATTCACCGAAAGCAGCTTTCATTTTCTTTTGGCCATACACCCTGTGTCAATTTTTCGGTTATGAGATGATGTGAATATATATTCACATCCGGCAGTTTCTGAGCAAGCCGGCAGAGAAGGTCTGTGCTCTACCCCCCCCGATTGAAAAATCAACATCATCGTGGTTTTATACTCAGTGATCTGTCTGCAGTTATTCTCTCATGATCTGCATATTCTTACATATTGATTTGATTATATCACATAATCGAAGTCCTGAATGCGGTATTCGTGATAATTTAAGAAATATCATTTGTGAATTCACAAGAAAACTTCCTGCAGCCATAAAAGATTATCTGTATTTATGCTTCAGACTGTATATTTTCTCTTTAATAATTCCAAGGCCGGACAAAACAGAAACCCGGCTTATCCCTTGCGCGTTTGGATTTTGTCCCTGCACCGCCTCGGAAAAATGGGTATAATATGTCAGGAAAGGGGTATTAACAATGAGTTTACAGAATCTGATTCTGGATTTTACACATGTCTATACGGCAGAAATTCATCAGAAAATCCCGGGGATCCGGCGGCTGGACCTGAGTGATATTGAAGGAACGGAGATGTACTGTTCCCCGCAGGCCTATAAGACGCTCAGGCAGCGGCTGGCCGGATATGGGCCGGAAGGCATTCACTTTATCGATAACGGTAATTACCACTATATGACCCGGCTGTTCACCGGAAAAATCCGCCGGCCCTACATTCTTTTTCTGTTTGACAACCACACGGATATGCAGCGGCCCATGATCGACGGTCTTCTGAGCTGCGGAAGCTGGGCGGCGGAAACACTGAGAAAAGACCGGAATCTCCGCCAGCTCATTCTGGTGGGACCGAGGCTGAAACAGGTCCGGGCTGTCCCCCGCTCTCTGAAAAAGAAAATCGTCTATATCAGCCGCTATGAACTTGAGCGGAATTCCGCACAGGCCGAGTTTTCGAAAATCCGGCGTGACCTGCCGGCTTACATTTCTATCGACAAGGATGTTCTGTCCGGATATTTCGCGCGCACCAACTGGAATCAGGGAAATATGTCCCTGCCGGTTCTGAAATATCTCATCCGCGACATCTTCGACAATGTCCGGGTGATCGGAGCAGATATCTGCGGTGAATGCACCCTGCAGGAACCGGCATCCGAGCTGGCAGAAGATCTTGCGGTGAACCGCAGTACGGACGACATTCTGTACCGCTTCCTGGACCGGCTCATGGTTGAAAGCGATTATCCAAGTTTTTCATGAATCAGCTGATCTCTGGCGCTCTTTACGGCACGGATGTGTTCCGGCGTGGTGGTGCAGCAGCCGCCGACCGCTGCTGCGCCATTTCTGTACCATTCCAAAGCATACTGGCGGAATTTCTCCGGACTGCCGTCACCATTCCAGATTTTCATCCGCGGGTCATAAATCATCCCGCTGTTCGGATAAACGGCAACCGGAAGACCTGCAGGAAGAAACTCAGCAATCAGACTGCTGATGTATTCTGGAAGAGTGCAGTTCACGCCGATCATCTTCAGTCCCGGAAAACGGCCGCGGTCAGAAAATACCGCAGCACATTCTGAAACCGGCTGTCCTTCACAGGTGTTCTGTCCGTCCCGGCAGGAAAAACTGATCCAGTAATCCGCATGCAGGGATTCCGCAAGATCTGCCTCAATTTCTGCCTCCCGGAGGGATGGTACGGTTTCAAACAAAAGGAGATCTGCGCCGGCATCCAGAAGGATCTCCGCCCGTTCGCGATGAAAAGCCAGAAGCTGTTTATCCGTAATTCCATAATTTCCCCGGTATTCGCTGCCGTCACCGAGATAGGCGCCGTATGGGCCGCAGGATCCAAGTGCCAGCGGATACGGCCGTGAGAAAGACATCTCCCGGGTACCAGACTCTCCTTCTGAATCTGCGGCTTTCAGGGCAGTCTCCTCCCCGATTCCGGATTCATATTGAGCTTCTGAAGGCCGTTCTGTATATTCCTTCCAGAAAGCCCTTCTTGCTTCTTTCAAAAGATCCATGGACCGGCAGATCAGTGCTCCTGCCTGTTTTCCGGTAAATCCGTGCTCCCGCAGACCTTTCATGGAAGCCTGATAGCTGCAGCTGATCCCCATATCTGCTCCCGCACGGAAATAATCCAGATGGACTTTTTTCACCAGATCCGGTCTGCTGATCAGTGCTTCTGCCGTCCAAAGGCCCCCGTTTTTAATCGGAAAACCCAGATTTTCCAAAGCTGTCGACATGGAACCGTCAATGACCAGCATTACTGCGCCTCATTGACCTTGTTCATTCCCGGAGCGTCCGGGAAACGGTTTTCCGGAATCGGCATCCCGTTATAGTAGGGTGTATTCGTATTAATACACTCATATACGATATTAATTACGTCAATTTCTCTGTATCCTTTTACCTTCAGCAGAGGAAAGGGTTCCCCAAAAGTTTCTTCATATTCTCTGAGCAGCATTTCAAGCATAATGAACTCTCCTTTATCTTAAAATCTGTAATAAACGCTTTTATTATATCATCATCTGCCCTGTTCCAGAAATAAACACAGGAACCTGACGAATAAATCCGCCGGCTCCTGTGTTTGTGTGCAAATAGAGGGTATATGCGCGTTCTGCGAAATTTACGCAGATGATTTGGAACACGTTTTATACTGCGTTCTAATATGAGTTTATAGTATTAAGAAAATATTGTCAATAAGTCTTTTCGAAACTGTACTCTATGTAAACTACAGAAAATGAAAATTCGTTGCCATTTCTTCACGAAATTATGTTAATCTGTATCTGTCTGACAGAAACGAGAAAGGAAAAATACTTATGGAATCCATTGATGTTTATGATATTGACCGGAATTATACCGGAAAACAGATTGACCGTCAGCTGGAAAAGCTGAAGCCGGATGAATACATGCTCTATGCCCTCGCGCTGATTGAAAACACACAGGGACAGTTCCTTCTGACCCGCCGCGCCCTGACAAAGAAATGGGCGCCGGGTGCCTGGGAAATTCCGGGAGGCGGCGTCGATGCCGGAGAATCCACAGAAACCGCCATGCTCCGTGAAGCCAGAGAAGAAACCGGACTGGACCTTTCAGGCTGTACCCGCCAGCGCATCCTGACTTACCGTAATGACGAACCGGAAACCGGAGATAATTACTTTTGTGACATCTACCTCTGCCACAGCGATTTCGATCTTTCCGACGTGAAGATTCAGAAATCCGAAGTGCTGGATTTCCGCATGGCATCTCCGGAAGAAATTCAGGAGCTGCAGAAAACCGACAGTGTTCTCCACTACGAAAGAATTATGGATGCTGTAGAGGCAGCAAATGAGCTGAAGCTGTAATTCTGAAGGAAAAATTTTCTGCAGAATAACGACTGCCCTTCCAGGGCATATAATATATATAGTCTGATACTAATACAGGTCAGAGATGAAACGCGGTCATGTTCGTATACAGTATACGCATACAGTGTTTATGCACGCGTTTTTGCTATGTACCAGCCACAAATCATCTGGAAATAGTCGGGAAAACTCAGCTGAAAATCTGATTTCCCGACTGGGCGCAGCAGGCAGTCGGGAAACCATTCCTCAGCCCCTTGTTTCCCGACTTTTCAAGGTCGTGAACTTCGGAATAATTCCCTGAAGTGACAATTATTCCGAAGATATGGTCTTGTGAGGCCCCGATTCTCTTCAATTGCTGTCTGTCCCCACCTTGTTATGTATACTAATCATGATCAGCATATCAATAGCGCGCATATACATGCATATCGCTTTATTTATATACATTTTGTGCGCAATTGTATACAATTGTCTTTTCTGAAAGTCGGGAAATGGACCAGTTCCATGCCATTTCCCGACTCTGAAAAATATGAGTCGGAAAATAGACCTCTTAGACCGGTTTTCCCGACTTCTACCAGCATACCAGCAAACTGATTTCAGCAATTTCGCAGCAGCTGTTGTTAATTAACCTGAATTTTCGCTCTCAATCACATCTCAGTGTCATCGGACTTGAAGCCTCTGCCCCATTTTATCTTGTAACCCTGGACCGTGTGATTCCCACAGTGCCGCAAAATGTCTGCTCCCATCGCGGCCAGATTATCAAAAGAAAAAACAGGCCCCTCGCTGTGGAAAACGTTCCACAGTGAAGAACCTGAATGAATTGCTGTTACGAGATTGAATTCATATCAAGCCAGGCCTACTCCAGTTCAAACGCGCCGGTGTACAGCTGGTAATACTGGCCTTTCTGCTCCAGCAGCTGTTCATGGGTTCCGCGCTCGATAATCCGTCCATGATCCAGCACGATGATGACGTTGGAATTCTTTACTGTTGAAAGGCGGTGCGCGATGACGAATACTGTGCGGCCCTTCATCAGGGCGTCCATGCCCTTCTGCACAATCTGCTCGGTACGGGTATCGATAGAAGATGTTGCTTCATCGAGGATCATGACCGGAGGATCGGCTGCCGCTGCTCTGGCAATGGCTAAAAGCTGGCACTGGCCCTGGGACAGGGTTGAACCGTCTCCGCTGAGCATGGTCTGATAGCCCTCCGGAAGACGCTCGATGAAATCATCGGCTCCCGCGAGTTTTGCAGCTTCGATACACTCTTCATCACTGGCATCCAGTCTGCCGTAACGGATATTGTCCATAACGGTTCCGGTAAACAGTACCGTGTCCTGAAGAACAATGCCCAGTGACTTTCTCAGGGACGGTTTCTGAATGTGATGGATGTCGATTCCGTCATAGAGAATTGTTCCGTCGGAAATATCGTAGAAGCGGTTGATCAGATTGGTAATCGTGGTTTTTCCAGCTCCGGTGGCGCCGACAAAGGCGACTTTCTGGCCTGGTTTGGCGTAAAGGGTCAGGTCATGCAGAATCGGTTTTCCTGGTTCATAGGAAAAATTCACATGTTCCAGACGGACATCGCCTTCCATCGGACGGTACTGAGCGCTGTCTTTTTCATTCGTCTGTTTCCAGGCCCAGATGCTGTCCTGATCATGCGGATCAAAATCGGAAACTTCTTCTCTGCTGCCGTCTGGATTCTCTTTTACACGGACCAGTTCCACGGTTCCCCTGTCCTCTTCCGGCTTCTCGTCGAGATGCTGGAAGATTCTTTTTGCCCCGGCAAGGCCCATGACGACAGAGTTGATCTGGGGGGACACCTGCTGGATGTTTCCGGCAAACTGACGGCACATGGACAGGAAAGGAACAATGACCGCGATAGAAAACGGCAGTCCGGAAATACTGACATTATGCGCGTGCCATTCCAGCATCAGACCGCCGGCAACGGCTACGATGACGTAGAGAATATAGTTGACGTTATTCAGGATCGGCATCAGAGTATTGGAATACTTGTTCGCTTTATACGCTGCATCATACAGTTTTTCATTCTGTTCATCAAAGGACTTCTCTGCCTGCGGTTCATGATTGAAGACTTTGATGACCTTTTCACCGCCGATCATTTCCTCAACCACACCTTCCGTCTGCGCGACAGCTTTCTGCTGGGCGATGAAGTACCTCGCTGAGCGGCCGCCAATCTTCTTTGTGATGGTGATCGTGACTACCGATCCTGCAATGATGACCAGTGCCATCCAGACACTGTAATAGAACATGATGCACAGGATGGTCAGGATAATCACCAGAGAAGAAAGCAGCTGCGGGAAAGACTGGGAAATCATCTGACGCAGCGCCTCAACATCGTTGGTGTAGTAGGACATGATGTCGCCGTGCTTGTTGCTGTCAAAATACCGGATCGGCAGCTGCTGCATGTGGTCAAACATCTTGTTCCTTGTTTTTGCCAGAGAACCCTGTGTAAAGATTGCAAGCAGCTGGTTATAAGCAATTCCCGCAAGCAGAGAGCATGCATACATGGCAGCCAGGATGGCGACAAGCTTCATGATCTGCGGACGTGCCTCACTCCACGGAAGGTGCTGATTCCAGCATTCCTGTAGAACGGCGACGACTTTCTGAATGAAAATCGACGGAACCGCGGAAACAATCGCGTTGAAAATGATTAATGCGATTGCAGAAGGCAGAAGTACCGGATAGAAGCTCTTCAGCATCTTAAACAGCCTGCGTACGACCGCGCCGTAGCCAAGAGTCTGTTTCCTGTTTGTATCTTTCTTACTCATCTGCTCCCTCCTTTCTGTCTTCTTCATCTGGAATGGATTCTGTACCCTGTTTATTCTGGGAAAGGTAGACCTCGCGGTAAATTTTATTGCTGTGCAGAAGTTCCTGGCTCGTTCCGACGGCATTGATCCGGCCGTTATCCATGACGACGATCCGGTCCGCGTCCTCAACTGAGGACGTTCTCTGGGCGATAATGATTTTAGTTGTATCCGGCAGATAAGTGCGCATCGCCGCGCGGATCAGGGCGTCCGTCTTCGTGTCTACTGCTGAGGTCGAGTCGTCCAGAATCAGGATCTTCGGCCGTTTTAAAAGAGCTCTTGCTATACACAGACGCTGCTTCTGGCCGCCGGATACGTTGGTCCCTCCCTGCTCGATCCAGGTGTTGTAACCGTCTGGCATGCGGTCAATGAATTCATCTGCGCAGGCCAGGCGGCAGACCTCGCGGACTTCTTCATCCGTGGCATTTTCGTTTCCCCAGCGGATGTTATCGGCAATTGTCCCGGCAAACAGAACGTTTTTCTGCAGCACCATGGCTACATTGTCTCTGAGGGTGACCAGGTCGTAATCGCGGACATCCCTTCCGCCGACTCTGACCTCGCCTTCCGTTGCTTCATAAAGCCTTGGAATCAGCTGCACCAGAGAAGACTTGGCCGAGCCTGTACCTCCGATCACGCCGATGACTTCACCGGAGTGGATATCCAGGTCAATATCGCTGAGAACCGGGCGTTTTGCGTCCTTTTCATACTTGAAGCTGACCTTATTAAATGAGATGGATCCGTCTGCAACTTCTGTCAGACCGTTTTCCGGTGAAGTCAGGTCGCTTTCCGTCTGCAGAACTTCTGCGATTCGGGCAGATGATTCTGCGGCAAAAGTAACCATAACAAAAATCATCGACAGCATCATCAAGGATGCAAGGATCTGAAAATTGTAAGTCAGAAGAGACGAGAACTGTCCGATGTCCAGGACTTTTCCCTGGTAGACAATGATTTCTCTGGATCCAAAAGAAAGGACAAACAGCATGACCGCGTAGATGCATGCCTGCATCAGCGGGTTGTTGAAGGCCAGAATTCTCTCGGCATGCGTGAAGATCTTCCTGATATTTCCAGATGCGTCGTGAAACTTTTCTTTTTCGTGTTCCTCTCTGACATAGGATTTGACGACACGAATTCCGTTGACATTCTCCTCTACTGTACGGTTTAAGATATCGTACTTTGGAAAACCGCGTTTAAACAGCGGCATGGTAAAGTGAATAACCAGTCCAAGGCCGACAGCCAGAAACGGGATAACCGCCAGGAATACCAGAGCGATCGATCCTGCCATGTAATAGGCCATAATAAAGGACAGGATGATGTTCAGCGGAGCTCTGAAGGCTGTGCGGATCAGGAGCATCCATGCCTGCTGGACATTCTGAATATCTGTAGTCAGTCTTGTTACCAGAGACGCCCTTGAAAAGGAATCGATATTATGAAAAGAAAATTTCTGAATCTGATAAAAGACGTCATGCCGCAGATTCTTGGACAGTCCGCAGGATGATTCTGAGCAGGTCACGCCGGCAAAATATCCGAAGAACAAGGAGCAAAATGCCAGGATCAGCAGAATTCCACTGTAATGAACGATGTGGCTCACTCCGTATCCGGCCTTTACATCATTGACCAGAAGCGCAATGACGTAAGGAATAATCGATTCAAAAACAACTTCTCCGATGACCAGAATCGGCGTCAGGATTGTTGCTTTTTTATACTCACGCAGTGATTTCATAAGTATTTTCCAGTTTTTCATGCACTCACCTCTTTTTCAAAATTCCATACAAATAGAAAAAGGACAGCAGAAATCGTACAGAATTGTTTGTACGACACCGCTGTCTGTTGCTTTCTGTTGTTTGGTTGTAAATGTAATTTCACTGTGAAGGTTATTCTAACATATGTTACAGGCATGATCAAGAGCCAGATCCCGGGAGGATGGTGTCAAGATGTAGTGGGAGTTTTTGTTGACAGATCTCCAAGTGGTTTCGTGAGTTGTCCGCAGCCTATGCCTGGAACGCCTCCCGGCTCCCTTCGCGCATGCTCACGCTTCCGACTCCGCCGACCTTCTCCGGGCCGCGTACCTTCGGACACGTCCTCGGTACGCCTTGAGTGTCCCGGATTCAGGCCGTCGATCGTCTGGCAGCGAGGCGCTCAGAAGTCCAGGCATCAGGCTGCGTTACAGACTCACGTTCAATCAGCTTAGTAGTTCTCTTACTGCTCCACAGCTCCTGATCAGCATCTGAGTTCCGGAAGCTCCGTCCATGACAATAGGCTCTCCGTCAAAAATACTCCATCAGGAACTCTTTACATAGAAGAATCTTCGTTCGCACATGCTCTGGCCGCGCCGCTGAATTCGCAGTCATTCAGCTTTTCTTCCGGCAGATAACAGACGCGGCGCTGCTTATGCACAAGCTTTTTTACAAATTCCGTTGCTGGATTTCGAAGGAGTTCGTCCGGATCTGCGTACTGCTGGATTTTCCCATGATCCAGAACCAGAACACGAGTTCCCAGATTCAGCGCTTCTTCAATGTCATGGGTGACAAACAGAATAGTAATCCCGGTTTCCTTATGAATGCGTTTGATCTCCTTCTGCAGCTGCTCTCTGGTGATCGCGTCCACCGCTCCAAAAGGTTCATCCATCAGCAGGATATCCGGAGAAGCAGCAAGGGCTCTCGCAATTCCCACCCTCTGCTGCTGGCCGCCGGATAGTTCCGCAGGATAACGGTCTTTCAGACTTTCGTCCAGTCCGGTAATCTTCATCCATTTATCAACGGCATTTCTGGTTCTCTGCCGGTCTTTCTTATTCAAGAGATTCGGGACATAAGAGATGTTCTCTTCCACCGTCATGTTCGGAAACAGGATGCTGCCCTGGATTGCATATCCGATATTGCGCCTGAGCATGATCAGATCCATGGCCTTAATGGACTTTCCATTTACCAGAACATCTCCCTCTGTCGGCAGATTCAGTCCGTTGACCATTTTCAGGGCAGTTGTTTTTCCACTGCCGGAAGAACCGATCATCGTCACAAATTCGCCTTTTTCGATTTTCAGATTGAAATCAGGAAGAATAACCTGATCACCATAGCATTTTTTTACGTGTCTGAATTCAATTGCTGTATCCATATCAGGCTCCTTTCTCCTACTTCAGAAGTCCCTTTGACTTCAGGTATGCCTTTGCAACGGCAGCTGGCTCTTTCTTTTCCGTTTCTACTTCATAATTCAACTTCTGCATGTCTTTATCCGTGATAGTGCTGTTGAACTTCTTCAGAACAGACTCCAGTTCCGGATGCTTTTTCAGCGTATCTTCACGCACTACATTTCCGCACATATAGGATGGATACAGATGTTTGTCATCCTTCAGCACGGTAATATCTGCATGACTCAGCTGTCCGTCCGTCGTGAAAATCGGCATAATGTCGATCTTCTTTTCTGCCATTGCCTTATACTTCAGGCCGATGTCCATATCTTTCGTACTCTTGAATGTAAGTCCATAGGTCTTGCACAGTGCCTTATAACCGTCTTTTCTTCCGAAGAAATCATATTCCGCGCCGAATCTCATCTGGCTGGAAACGCGCTGTAAATCTGAATAGGTCTTCAGGTGATATTTCTCGGCAATGTCTTTCCTCACGCCGATTCCGTAAGTATTGTTGAAGCCGTACATGCCGACCCACTTCA
Organism: Eubacterium sp.; assembly: GCA_051893535.1. GTDB lineage: Bacteria > Bacillota > Clostridia > Peptostreptococcales > Anaerovoracaceae > Aminicella. Next base: position 44,394 of record JBJFHK010000106.1, read on the forward strand.
TGTTCAGTTTATTTTCGTATCCCTGCTGCAGCTGCGAAAACTGATTCTCGGAATAGATGTCTTTCTTCTTCAGTACCATGTTCCAGCCGGTTCCGGTATACTCTGGATAAAGGTCGAATTTCCCGCTTTCCATTCCCGGTTCAATATTGGAAGTACCGCCGCCGACACCGGTTGTCAGGTCTACTTTGAGATCCGTATCCTGCTCAATCACATCTTTCAGCATATTTCCAAGGATATACTGCTCCGTCATAGGTTTGGTCGCAATGTGAATCACCTTGTCTTCTTTCTTCGGAAGAAGCATGCCGAAAGCCAGGCATACGATCAGGACAGCCGCGATAATGGATATGATCTTGTTCGTTCTTTTTGTCCTCTTATTATGCGTATTCATTCTGCGCTCGGCAATCCCGAGGAGGAAATCCACGACAAGGGCCAGAACTGCAATTAAAAGACTGCCGTCAATTGTCATGGCAGTGTTATTGGTGGTTATGCCGCGGTAGATCGCGACTCCCAGGCCGCCTGCGCCGATGAAGGAGGCGATTCCGGCCAGGGCGATGGTCATGGTTGCCATGCTGCGGATGCCGGACATGATCACCGGCATTGCCAGCGGAAGCTGCACTTTCCTCAGGATCTGGCCGCGGGTGCTGCCCATTCCCTCTGCTGCTTCAATGATCACAGGATCTACGCGGGTGATTCCTGTGTAAGTGCTGCGGACCATCGGAAGAAGCGCATAGATGATCAGGGCGATAATTGCAGTTGCATTACCGATTCCGGAAAACGGAATCAGGAAACCCAGCATAGAAATCGACGGGATGGTATAAAGAAAATTGATGACCGACAGAGTCGGTTTGGCTGCTTTCTGATATTCACTGATCAGAATTCCGGAAATTCCCCCGACCACTATAGCAACGACAATGGCAATCAGCGAAATCTCAATGTGCTGGATCAAAAGCCCCTGAAAGAAGCTCCATTTACTAACCAGAAGCGATAATGACTGCTGCATGACTATTCCCCCCTTCTTACAATTGCCTGTACTGGACAGTTTTCATAACACAGTCCGCAGTGCAGACAGTGTTCCTGCTGAATCTTAAACGGTGTACCTTCATCAATGCACTGCTGCGGACAATTCCTCTTGCATTTTCCGCAGCCGATGCAGGAATCGGTGATGAAAAATCCTTTTTCCCTGCTCTCAGACTCGCCAAATGTGAGGGTCTCTCTTTCAATCGGGCTGACACCCAGGTCAAAGAACTCAATTTCTCCTCTGCTGATACAGAAGGGTTCCAGAATATAACGGCTGTCACCAGGATATACAGCATTCATTGACGGGTTCTCCTTAAAAATACGGTCAATCCAGACTTTCTGATCGTCCAGCTTTTCTGCCTTTCCGCTAATGCGGATCATCTGAAAGTCCTTATTCAGGCCCGTAATGGCCACCGATCCGTCTGCCAGCAGCTGACGATAGAAATCCTTACCTCTGGCCGTGCAGAAATACAGTTTTTCATCTTCCACGATCATCACATCGATGATACGCACCTGAGGCTTTCCATTTTCATCTACCGTAGCAAAAGCGGCATCCTTAATTTCTCTGATTTTATTTAAACATTCCTGTGCGTTCATTGCGGACCTTCTCTGTTTCAAAAGCAGTTGCTTATTTTCGATAGTTGTAATATATATTATTACACTACAATTGTCAAGGTGTTTGTTACAAGTTTTTCGGATTTTTTCAGTTGTGCATTTTATTCCTGTTACAGAACTTGAAATCTGCAGTTATCAATGAAACAGATGTTAGTAGAAAAAGAATTACACACGCAGAGAAAGCCGCATGCACAGGATGTCTGCACATGCGGCTTCGAATGAATATGTATATGGTTTAATACAATGCGGATCATCTCCGCCCTTGTATGCTCTGGGTTATTTCCAAACCTCTTCGGCAATCTCCTTTACCAGTCGCAGTTTATTCCACTGCTCCTCAGCGGTCAGCTTGTTTCCGATCTCGCAGGATGCAAATCCGCACTGCGGGCTTAGGCAGAGATTTTCCAGAGGAACGAACTTCGCCGCCTCATGGATTCTGCGGATAACCGCCTCCTTATCCTCAAGTTCCGGACGCTTGGTGGTGATCAGGCCCAGAACCACCTTCTTTCCTTCCGGTATCTGCGCCAGGCAGTCAAAACTTCCGGAACGCTCATCATCGAACTCGAGATAGAAGGCGTTAACATTTTCCTTCGCAAACACATACGGAGCAACCGGATCGTACGGACCGCTGCAAGCATAGGTGGAATGATAATTTCCGCGGCAGATATGGGTATTGACTGTCAGGTCTTCCGGAAGATCCTGAAGGGCCAGATTATTGATCTTCAGGTATTTGGAAGCTTCGCCTTCCAGCGTGAATCCGCTTCCTGCCATACTCTGCCAGAAACCGTCATCCACGATCATTCCCCAGGTGCAGTCATCGAACTGAATGTTTCGGCAGCCTGCATCATACAGGTCCAGAATAACGGTGTGGTACGCCGCTGCGATGTCCTGAATCAGCGGCTCAATATCCGGATACACAGCGGAAGTATCCTTTCCGTTGTCATCTCTGTACAGCTCCGCCAGAGTCTGGGCCGGAGACGGAATCGTCTGCTTTGCGATCGTGTTCTCATCCTCAAACTGCTTCACGAATTTATAGTGCTGAACAAATGGATGATTTTCTCCGCTGATCTTCCCTGTAACCTTGCAGGAACCGTGCGTGGTCTCCTCGTCGTGGAAGAAATAGCCGTGATCCAGCTCGATGTGCTCAATTCCCTGCAGCCCCCACATAAAATCCAGATGCCAGTAGCTTCTGCGGAATTCACCGTCGGTAATCACATGATAGCCGAGCTCCTTCTGTTTCTTCACGAGCTCGGTAATGCACTCATCCTCAACGGCTTTCAGCCCGGCATCATCGAGCTTTCCCTGCGCATACTGCTCACGCGCCTTTTTCAGTTTTTCTGGTCTCAGAAAACTTCCTACGTAGTCATAACGGAAGGGTGTCTGTAATTTACTCATCTATATACTCCTTTATTTTCATTTGCCTTCTGGCTTTTGTCTCGCTTCAACTGATGGCCTTATGATAAACCCATCATCGTGCTTCGTAAAATACATCTCACTCGCACTTGTCCATAGGTTGAACCTATGATATAACCAGAATAACGATAAGAAGCTATTATTGCATGGGACAAAATACACCTGCCAAGGGGAAAATTTCTGGAGGACATGTTCATGACACTGAAACAGCTCTACTATATTACAACAGCCGCAGATACGGGAAACATCACGGAAGCCGCAAAACGACTTTACATTTCTCAGCCGAGCCTGACGGCGGCCATCCATGACATTGAAGAAGAATACGGAATTACCATCTTCCTGCGTTCCAACAAAGGAATTACCCTGACTCCCGACGGAGAGGAATTTCTGGGCTATGCCCGTCAGATTCTGGAACAGACCTATCTTCTGGATGAACGTTATAAAGGTAAAGGAAGCGGAAAACTCAGGTTCTGCGTATCCTCACAGCATTACTCCTTTGCCGTGGAGGCTTTTGTCGAACTTCTGAAAGAGTCCGGCGGAAGCCGCTATGAATTTCACATGCGGGAAACTCAGACCTGGGAAATCATCGAGGATGTGGCGCATCTCCGCAGCGAAATCGGTATTCTCTATCTGAACCGCTATAATGAAACAGTTATCCGCAAGACGCTCCGCGACAGCGATCTTGCCTTTACGCCGCTGTTTAAGGCTGCTCCTCATGTGTTTATCGGAAAAGACAATCCCCTGGCCGAAAAAGAAGAACTAACCCTCGAAGACCTGAAACCCTATCCGAGACTGTCTTATGAACAGGGCAGCCATAACGCCTTCTATTTCTCAGAGGAAATTCTGAGTACAGAAGACTGCGATAAGGATCTGGTGGTCTGCGACCGGGCCACTCTGTTTAATATGCTGATCGGTCTCAATGGTTACACCATCTGCAGCGGAGTTATCAGCGAGGAACTGAACGGCCCCAACATCGTCGCCCGACCGCTGAAGGTCGACGATTACATGCAGCTGGGATACATTCTGCCGAAAGAGATCCGCCCGTCCGCTCTGACTTCAGAATACATCCGGATCCTGAAGCGGCTGACCGCATAAACACATAAACCATGAACTTTTCATCCAAAAGGCTCAGAGTATGTTATACTGAAAGCGGAATTGAAACACAATTAACAATACATACAACATAATGGGGAGGAATTATTATGATGCAGATTGAACAGCTGAATGTAAAAGGAACAAGTGCTCAGGGAGTTATGCTTTGTGCGCCGGGCGGAGAAGGTCATCCGAACATGATCGTCGTTCAGTGCAAGGCCGGCTATCTTATGTGCGGATACCTGAACATTGACGCAGCAGAGAAATTCGGCGATGCTGCCGTTCTGGTCGGCGGAGCTGACTTCAAGGCCGTTCTGGAAAACCCGATCAAGGGCATGACCACAGCAGCTAAAGAGGCCGGCGTCAAGGAAGGCATGACCGGAGCAGAGGCTGCTGCAGTTCTGAATAAATAAGCTGGCACGTATTGTGTTTACTGAATTAATTTATAGTTAACCAGTCTCGCGCGGACCAGAAAAAGAAAAACAGACGAAATCACCAGCGCACAGAATCAGCTGTGCAGGAGGATTTCGTCTGTTCTTTGTTTATCGTAATATTCGTCTGCAGAATATGACTCGGAAGGTCTCAGAAAGGACTGTCTCTCCCTTCATGGGAACCGATCACTCCCTAAACGGAATTAAAGCCGGCAGAAAAATAAGCAGACTTACTCCTGGCCCGGTTCCTTTTTGCCCAGCCAGTCCAGAATCTGATCCGCGAATTGTTCCGCGTGCTCCTGCTTCTCCTCGTCCATGAAGGGCAGCTGCAGGTTCTTATGACGCTCGCAGAGCATGCCGCGGTAGATCAGCTGAGAATGTCTGCAGAGCCGCTTTACGCCTTCTTCAAACAGGTCCGCGCCTATCTCCACCGGATAGCCGCAGCTGGAAATGATAGCCACGGATTTCCCGGCCCAGAGTGACGGTCCGATATCGCCGCCGTAATACATGTTCAGTGCATACGCTGTCCGGTCCAGAGCAGCCTTCATCGGTGCCGTGCAGTACCAGAGATAGATCGGTGTGGACAGGAGCAGAAGATCGCTGTTCATGATGGAATCGTAGATTTTCTGCATGTCGTCCTTCTGAATGCAGCTGACCTGGGTCCAGTCCTTCTGGCACCAGCAGCAGGCCAGACATCCCTTGATATCCATGTCGTAAAGCGTAAACGCATCGATTTCAATTCCTTCATTTTTCAGCCTGTCGGTGACGATTTTCGTCAGCGTATTGGTGTTTCCTTTCTTCCGCGGACTTCCCTTCAGGCAGCAGATTCTTTTCATCACTATTCCCTCTTTCTGCACGTGTTTACTTGTATGTGCTATACTGAAACCATTCTATACAACAAATCAGCCTGAGGAGCAGACACTATGACTTTTCGTTTCAGACGGACATGCTGCATCGTTATTTCCATACTATTCTTCCTGTATTCTGTTTTCATCCCCGCTTCTTATGCGGCAAAATCCAATGCGCAAGGGATTTCCCGCAATTCCGCGGCTGCAGGACTGAATCTGGACATCGCCAGACGATATTATCCTGTCAGCACGATTAAATCCATGATCCGCATGGTCAGCCGGGAAGGAGGAAGTTATATCCAGCTTCACGTTTCCGATAATGAAAACTATGGAATTGAAAGTCACATTTTGAACCAGACGACTTCCCGCGCATCCTGTAATAATGGAATTTACAGCAATCCGGCATCTGGGAAGAAATTCTTAAGCAGCAGGCAGATAAAATCTCTCACTTCTTATGCTTCAAAATATCATATTTCTCTGATTCCGGAAATTGATCTCCCGGGACACGCTCTTGCTCTGCACCATCTGATACGCAGACTGCCGAAAGCGCAGCGCCCTCAGCTGACCTGGGCAGAGAATGATGAGCTGGAAATGAACAGCCGGGCTATCCGCTTTACGAAACAGCTTGACCAGGAAGTTTGGAAGATGTTCCAGAAACCGTCTGTCGTCAGCCTAGGCATGGATGAATGCGGAGATTCCTCTGCTTCACAGCGCGTGCAGTATTATAATCAGGTCACTTCCTGCTGGAATCAACAGGGTGTTGTGCCGCGTGTATATTCCGACTTTTTCAAAACAGCATATATGAAAAAGCTGAATCGTTCTGTTCAGGTGATTTTCTGGTGCCGCGGCGACTGGGACCAGAGCTGCAGCGGAAGAAAATCTGTATCTTCCGCTGCAGCTCTGACGCGCTGTGGTTTCACTGTCATCAACGCAAACGGCTATTATCTGTATTTTATCCCGAAACAATCCCTGTTCAAAATTGAAAAAGATATCGGTGAAACCCCGCTGGATTACTCTGTGAAGGATCTTCGGAAAAACTGGCGCCTCAGCCGCACGGACATGGATACCGGTGACGAGACAAGCGGCATCCACAGCGCACTTCTCTCCGTCTGGGGTGAGGATTCAAAAGGCCTTTCCGATGCGCAGATTCTCTCCGGAACCCGGCGCATGTTCAGGGCGATGGTCAGCAGTATGAAATCCGGCTCTTGAATTTGCGTAGTTCCGCCCCTCCTGTTCATCTGATGCCAGAAGGGCCTGTTTCAAAAAAATATTTCTCAGAGCTTGACCGTTCCCCTGCGGAATTCACGGGCATTACTTTTCGCAGAATAGCTCGATGGACTCGCCTGCCGCCCCTTCTACAAAGGCAATACGTACCGGGAACGGCGGCTTGCTGGCGATCACCACGTCTTTTGGTTCTACTGTGACCGGGAAGCCGGCTTTCCGGACGGCTTCCACGCAGGCGTCGACCTGATCGGTTGCCAGCGCAAAATGATCCACCGGTCCGATTTTCCTTCCCGGCTCAGCATCTGCGAAGAATTCGATCAGTCCATTTCCCGCATCGATCATGCAGCCGCTCTCCTTTCCGCTTCCCCAGCGGCGCTTGACAGACAGGCCCAGGACATCGGTGTAGAATGCGACAGCCTTATTCATCTCTTCTTCTCCACAGCAGCGAAGTGCAGCGTGATGGATGCCAGTGATTAATTTTTCTTCCTTGCTCATAATATTTTGTCCTTTCTTCTCTTCTGTTTCTCTCTTCAGCTCCGGGTATGGAATCAGCGGAGCCGGCTTTTCTTCCGCCCTGTCAGGATCCCCGATGATTTTCTCCATCCAGATCATGTCATACCAGCGGCCGAACTTGCTGCCGCAGTGATGGAAGGTTCCGATCCGTTCATAACTGAGATGAGCGTGAAACTGCGCGCTGTTTCTGGTGAGATATTCATCTTCCTCTTCCGGATATCCGATGCAGGCGTAAAGATTGCGGATTCCCATCTTTTTCAGCGCCTGCTCCATGGCGGAATACAGTTTCTTTCCCATTCCGCATCTGCGTGCGTTATGGTCCAGATAAATCGTCATTTCGCAGGACCAGTCATAAGCCTGACGGGCTTTCAGGGGCCCCGCATAGGCGTAACCCTGAATCGTTCCGTCTTCTTCGATGACCAGATAGGGATACCGTTTCATGGTATTCCGCATCCGCTCCTGAAATTCTGCTAGTGACGGCGTATCGTATTCAAAAGTAATTGCCGTCTTCTGCACATAGTAATCATAGATTTCCAGAATGCGGGAGGCATCCTGAAGCTCTGCATCTCTGATCGTGATCATTATTCTCCCCTGTAATCTCAACTTTCTGACGCCCGTAAATATGATCCCGGACAGACATTCTCAATAGATGCCTGCCCGGAAACAGTTTCGTCATTCAGCTCTAATTCTGCTCTGGCTTAGATGCCGCGCGGTACTTCATGCCGCTGCCGCTGGAAAAGTCATAAATGTTATTGCGGACACCCGGGCCGCCGTTCGTGTTTTCCTTTTCTCTTACAATTCCGTACATCGCGCCCTTCGAGGATGATCCGTAATATTTACAGAGACCTTCCAGTTCAAAAGACTTCTTTACTTTAGCTTTTGCGTTAGGATCTCTCAGAGCCGTGCACTCCTGAACAGGATTGAAGATGATGCTGTCCGGTCCGATGGCAACGCCTGCAGTCGACATAATAACGCTGGCATTAATGGCCGTGGAATGGCCGCTGTTGTCGTCATCCAGCTTCTTGATACAGAGGCCTGAGTACAGCGTTCCGTTTTCATAATAGGCACCGGACTGGTAAATCGACAGATACTTTTGATTTCCCACCAGATCACTGAGATACTGACTCGGTTTATCTACCCGGAAACTGAGCGTAAAGCTGTTGGTGTCATCAAAAAAGGTCTTTCCGTTGTACGGCACCATCTGCTTATTCTGGATCTTGCAGACATAATAGGTGAAGTCTCCCAGGTCGATGGCATCCCCGTCCGGCTGCTTCTGAATCGTGTCGCTCTTATCCGCAGTCTTGCAGATCAGGAAGGTCTTGCTGGACTTGTCATAGGTAATGCTGCTGATCCGCATCTTTTCCGGCGTGTTCATGTCGATTTCCTGCGGCAAAACAGGATGCTTGATATTAAACACACCGGACGCATCTATTTTCCAGATTCGTTTGGAAACGTCGGCCATATACAGATATTTTCCGTCCGTTGTCAGGTCGTTCGGATGATGGAATCTGCGTTTCATAAAGGCCGGAACTTTATTCGTATCGTCCAGCAGGGTCAGCTTTCCGTCAATCCATTTCCAGCGTGTCAGACGGAGCTTCCGGACATCGTATGTGCCGCTCGCCAGTGAATGATCGATGCTGGAAAACTGTGCATACATGGATTGTCCTATGCAGACAAAGCCATCTGAATCTCCGGTGTAGTATTTTCCATTGTAATCCTTCAGACCATTTCCCGTGCTCTTTTTTACGGCTTTATTTGTCTTTCCGGTTTGTTTCCTGGCTTTTTTCTTTGCCGGTTTCTTGTTTTTCGTCTTTTTCGAAGTCTTCTTTGTTGTCTTCTTGCTCGTTTTCTTTGTCGTTTTCGTGGTTTTGGATGCGCTTCGGGTGATTTTCACCGCCGGACCGGTGCTTTTTGCCGCCGCATCTGCTGCATAGGCCGGAGCTGACATAAACAGCGCCGATGATAAGGTCAGCAGAATCGCCACAGCGCGCGCGCCTTTATGCTGATTCATCATTTCTCATCTCCTTCATGTCTCCATTATACACATCCGCGGGACAAAGGCCAAACGGCAAGAGGCCGAAGCACGGAAATTTTCCTGTGCCGCGGCCTCTGCTGTATTACTTCTCTGTGATTTCTGCCTTGAAAACCATAATCGTGTCGGCATCGGAACAGCAGAATTCCGCTGTTCCCTCCGGCTGACCCGGAATATTTCCGCCATAGCGGAGAATGTCGATGTAGGGAAATGCGCAGTGCATCGCCATGGGGCAGATCTTTCCCCGGTCTTCATCGAAGTCGAATACTTCTCCGACCTGATGGCCGCGGTGGCAGCCCAGCTTCCCTCTGCGGTCTGTAACGGTAATTTTTATCTTCGGTCTTCTAGGCATTATGATCTCCTCTTTTCCTTCCTGATTCCGTTTTCTCATCCAGATGACGGTAAGCATCCCTGGCGGCAGCATAATAATTCGGATAGGTCAGACGCAGATACCTTGCATTGCTGACCCAGTTCACCATCAGGCTCTGAAGGACGCGGGAAAAATCATCCTCCAGATGCCCCCTGTCCTCGAGCGGGATGTCTTTCCAGTCCCCGCGGAGACGGAATTCATCAATCAGATGAAAAATCCCCCAGAGAAGATCGGTGAACTGTTCATGCTCCATCAGCATCGGGTTGGAAGCCAGAACCAGCAGTGGTGTCTGATGGCTCAGGATCAGCTCCCTGCACTGGTTATATGTCTCTTCTGTAATATTTACAGCAAAATCCAGCTGCGCGATGTGGTCCTGCAGGCGCCTGACATCGGCGTCACATTCCATCGTCGTATTTGTAAATTCTGTCATGCTGCAGCCCCTTTTCATGGACTGAAGCAGGACCAGCATCAGTTTTTCCCCCATTTCTGTGAAAAAGGAACTGGTCAGCATTCTGGTCTTCGCGATCTGCTGCCGGTGTTCATTCCGGTTCATGACTTCACCGACCATCAGTGTTACAACGGCGATGGTGATCGGCATAAAGGCGAGATCCTGCATCAGATAGAAAAATGTCGTATGCGGATCATGAAAAATCAAAATCTGAAGTGCATAGACGCAGGCTCCCGCGGCGAGCAGAATCACCATCGTCTGGTTGAGAGACGGTTTTTTCATGGATGGATTCCTTTCTATTTCAGGATCAGTTCCTGGAACTGACCATTTGCAAGGGTAACACCGATATTTTTAATGCAGACCTGGCCGGCAAATTTCACTTTTCCGCGCATCTTCAGCATCGCCTCAAGAAAATCCACGGAACCGCCGAAATCATGCACACGTGTTTCCGCAAATCCGGTATCCAGCAGTGCAAAAGCCAGTTTCGGGCAGACCTGTACGATAATGGAATCGTCAACGTGTTCTTCCAGTCTTTTCATAAACGGATAAAGGATGTCTTCCGCAGACTGGGCGGTCATGCGCGGACCCAGAATGTCTACGGCCCCCGCAGAATCCGACAGTGTGATGATTTCCACGCCATAGTTCTTCGCTTCATCCACATAGCGGAGCAGCTGGTCCTCCAGCTTCGTCATTGCCTTTACCAGATCCTCTTTCTGTTTGCGGGCAGCGCGGAACACTTTTCCTGCTTCCATCATAGAGGTCAGCTGTGTCCATGGTCCGGTGATTTCCAGACAGACATGCTCCCCTTCATCCGCCAGGATTCTGCAGGCCTCCAGCACTTCATGGATTCGTCCTGTCGAAAAATCGATATCCGGCAGCTGCATGACATCTTCAATGGAATCACAGATTGGATCCGCCGCGCGCGGCCCCGTCACTGCATTTCCGTAATTGATGGCCGCGCCCTGCGCCTCAATCTCCACTGTACGGCAGAATGGCAGCAGGCAGAAACCCGCATGGTCATGTTCCTTTATCGCCTTCGATAATACCGCCATCGTATCCCGGTGCTTATATGCATCCGGAAACTCCAGATCCAGATCATCCGTCACCTCCGGACTTATTCCGACAGAATTGGAATAATTACACTTATAGTTCCTGATTTTCTGCATGTTACTTTCTCCCTCTTGTCAATTTTCTGTTCAACACGTTCGTAATCATGATCTTCTGAACTACAGGCTGCAAAACCTAGGCAGCCGGTCAGTCTTTACGTTATTATGCTTATATTTTAACATGCGTCGCCAGCTTTTTTAATCGGAATTATGAATCCATAAGAAAAACCGCCGCACCTGCGAGATTCGCAGACTGCGGCGGCTCTCCACTGAGCATGTTATGAAATGGAAATTATGAATATGTTATTGACATCTGCTCTGCGGCAGAGAATCTATTTCTCCAGGGCTTCAACCAGCATCTCGGCAACTTTTGTGCTGGAGAACGGGTTCTGGCCTGTGATGAATCTCTGGTCCTCAACCGCAAATTCTGTGTACGGCTGTCCCTTTACAAAATCAGCGCCTTTCTTTCTCAGTTCTGTCTCACCGAGGAATTGAACAGCATGATCTGTGCCGTTCATGCGCTCTTCTTCATCTGTAAACCCATTGATCTTCTTTCCTTTAATCAGCGGTTCACCATTTTCATCCTGCAGGTTCAGCATACCGACTTCACCGTGGCAGACACTGGTGATGAATCCACCATTGCGGTAAATTCCCTCTGCCAGTCTCTTCAGATCCGGATCGTCCGGGAAATCCCACATAGCACCGTGGCCGCCGCCAAAATAAATGGCAATATAGTCTTCTTCCTTCATATCGGACAGTTTCAGAGAATGATCAATCGCCGCGTCATGGAACTTCGGATCATTCAGAATCAGCATCGTTTCCGGATCAGCGTCTGCTGAAGCAGGGTCAATCGCAACCTTCCCACCCTTCGGGCTTGCAATATCAACATCGTATCCCGCCTTCTTTACGACTTTATAAAAGCTTGTAATTTCTTCCAGCCAGATCCCTGTCTTCTTATCACTGTTACCATAGCTGCTTTCACTTGTTTCTGCAATCAGGATTTTTCTCATATGTACACCTCACGCTTTCATTCAATCAAATGCCGGAACTTCCCGCTCCGCAGCATCTGTGCATCTCTTTTTCAAGGACAGATGAAGAATAACATAAATACATCCAGAATGTAAGAATGCACTTTTATGTAATATACTACCCTTTTAGAAACTGTAACCTGAATTTCCTTTGAAAAATACAGCTTCAGTTGTCGTTTCCGATTTGTTCTGCTAGAATATTTT
>JBJFHK010000107.1:0-2478 GCA_051893535.1 Eubacterium sp.
CAGCTCGTTTTCTGAAAAGGAGAAAAACCGACTACACTTCTGCAGGCTGCTATCTCATCAGAAAGAGTGATCTGCTCCGTTAATACATAATCTCCCTGTCCGTCCAGGATTCGTGGCGGATCAGGTTGAAAATTACAATGTACATCAGGATGACGAAGCCAATGAAGAAGCCTGTGGATCGGGATGTTCCCTGCATGGCGCAGAAATCGTAGGTTCCATGCAGGAAGACGGCTAAAGCGTAGCCGACGATCAGGCTGGCTGTGCGTTTAACTGGCTGGTGACGATTTGCGGCGTATCTGGCTCTCCCGTAAAATACACCGAAAACTACGGCGAAACCGAGATGTCCCGGGATGGACAAGACGGCTCTTGGAAGCGCGACGGACAGGCCGTAGGAAAATACGTATTTTACATTTTCGACCGCGGCGAAACCAAGAGAAGTAAACGCCGCGTATACGATTCCATCGAACCGGTAGTTAAATTCCGGATTTCTCCATGTCAGGCGGGCCATGAAGAAATATTTTGTTCCTTCTTCAACGACGGCTACAATCAGAAAGGCCAGAACCGCAGTATAAACCGGCGTGTTGGCCTTCAATCCGCTGGTATTCAGGAAAGCTTCGCCGATCGTTTCCAATACAATAGAAGCGATGACCGCCAGAACGCCGCGGCCCGCACAGGCCCACAGCAGACGCGGCGATTCTTTTTCCACCGTATCTTTTTTATAAATATAGCGCATGAGGAATGCCGCCGGCAGGACTGCCGCAGCGACATAAAGGGCAATGATCTGGTTCGTCAGTGAAATTACAAAATACATAATCGATCTCCATAGTCTGTATTCGTGTCATGCAGCGAACCTGTCTGACTTTTTGCGCAGATTCGCGGCATATTACGGATCATCCCGGACTTTTGCAGATCGCCGGCCGTTTTTGTCCAACTGATCCGCATGTTCGTATTACCGGGATATACAGTGTATCATATCCTGTCCCTGTACACAAACAAGCCGGGGCATAGGGGCGGCGCACTCTTCCTCCGAATAAGTCCTTGTAGTGGTGTAATTTGAAAAACCTGTAATCATAAACAAACCTGGATATGAGCCAGTTGTGCATACAGTATACTTATTCATTTAATATTCACTGCGTTTTCATGAAAAACAGCCGAAATCAGTCGGGAAAATCGCTCGGAAAACGGATTTCCCGACCTGTTTTTAACGAAGGTCGGGAAACCTTATATCAGCATCCATTTTCCCGACTTTTCAAGAGCGAGAAAGGTCGGAGAAATGCTTTCTGGATAATGGTCCTCCGGGAAATGGTCGTGATCATCGATAATTTCTGTACGTTCCCGACCGGATGCATATATTAAACGTGATTATTGTATACTAGGTGTGAATAGATACATGTAATTATCTATACTCATACATTATGTATTGAATTGCATGCAATCGTGGAGAGCCGTGGTCGGGAAAAGACCGCGTTTTCCCCGTTTTCCCGACCACGGAAATGATAAGTCGGGAAATGGTTCCCTGAAGACGGTTTTCCCGACTGCAATCGACGAAATATATTTTGTCGGGCCACTGCTGAAGCATTGCGTTTCGGAAAATCGGTTTTCAATTTACACCACATTCTGGACCTGACCCTTCATAGTGGCACATTTCATCAAGTGCGATTATTATACAGTATACCTGAATCATATCCCCCGCCACACTTCTGACAGCACATCTGCAGCTTCATTAGTGAACAGGTCCTCATGCATATCCTCCGCCACACTTCTGACAGGCACGCATTACTCATTTTCCTCTTAACGGGTGCTTTTTGCCGGACGGATGAAGAGTGTCAGGACCAGTGCTGCGGCGGAAAACAGCAGGATCATGAAGAAGGTCCGCATGTAGGAACCGTTTCCGACCATCGGTCCGAGATAGGAGGCCGCGATCAGGTTCAGGTTGACGACGCTGAAGTTCAGGGCATAGTTCTGTCTGCCGAAGAAATGCGCGGTAAATGCGGAGTTGGTTGGAGTGACGCCGCCGTAGGCCAGGCCCATGACGACGAAAGCGGCTCCCAGTGCGGCAAAGGATCCAGTTTTCCAGGAGAGCATGAGCAGAAGTGCCGCGGCTGCAGTTACGACGCAGACAGACACCATGGTGACCCGATAGCCTTTCATGTCGAACAGCTGACCGAAGATCACGCGGCCGATTCCGTTGAAGATGGAGACGATGCCGGCGATGGCTGCGGCTGCGGTCAGGCCGGTATGCAGAACTTCCTGCGCATATACGGTTGAACTGTTGATAATGGAAAGTCCTGCGGCGCTGAGAACAATTGCCCAGAGGAAATACAGCCAGAAATTCTTTCTTTTCAGCATCTGCTGGGCCGGGATTTCTTCAATCGCATCGTCCGTGCGCTTTCCGCTTCCGGACAGCCGCTCCAGGAATTCTTCGCCGGCAGGTCTTAAGATGAGTGCTCCGGCGATCATCATGATACCAAATACGAT
>JBJFHK010000108.1:0-2473 GCA_051893535.1 Eubacterium sp.
CCCAATTCTGTGAATTGGGACAAGAGTCACGAGTAAAGCGGGCTTTTTCTCTTTTGTTGGAGTCGGGCGAAAATCGCCACTGCGGGTCGGTTTAAAATCGCCATTTCTGGTCAATGATAAAAAGCCAATGCATCAGTTGTCCTCCTTCTGTTAAGTTAAATTCTCGATTTTGGCAGCGTGATCGGCTGACCAGCCGACAGTGTTACGGTCTGACATCTTCTGCCTCGGTAGCTCTGCCCCTTTATGACATAAACGGTTGCTGCATCAAAGATACGGTCCAGGGAACACAGCAGAGAAGAATCCTCGCTGAAAAATTCACCCCATTTGTCCGGACTGAGATTACTTGTCAGGATCAGCGTATTGGGACCGTCTTTGTTGTAGCGCCGGTCGATGACATCGAAAAACATCCGCGTGCTTTCCTTGTCAAATACGCAGCGTCCGATTTCATCAATGATCAGGCAGGATGGTTTGACCAGCCCGTTAATCACGGACTTGATCCGTCCATACTTCCTCGCATCGATAAACTTCTGGTTCAGCTCGGTCGCTTTCAGGAAATAGGACTTCAGACCGATTTCGCAGCAGGCCCGTCCGTAGGCCATAGCCAGGTGTGTCTTCCCGACGCCCTGCGGCCCGATAAACGCCAGGTTTCTGTGGGCATACAGTGCTGCCAGTGTCGGCAGACTCTGCAGGGAGTCTGCATTTTTTCCATGCAGCTGACTGAAATCGAAGTTTTCGAAGGTCTTTGGCTCCTTTACGGGGAGCCGGCTCATACGGATCAGCGTGGCTACAGTCTTCTGTCTTCTGGCATCGCTCATGTAGTGAAAAATATCAGCAACAGCCTGCAGGTTCTCCTCCGACCAGGAACGGTCAATCATGAGTCTGGCGACATCGTCAGGCTTTAATTCAAGGTTCAGGTATGCGGCATCCTGTCCGATCTGCTCGTAGATGGGTTCATTCATCTGATCCCACCTCCCCAAAACGGAAATGGGAAAACCCTGTGTCGCACGAGGCCGGATCCAGCTGCTGGATATGCGTATGCACCGGCATTGTCGGCTGTTCTTCCGGCTGCCGCATCAGATACTGGTCCTGGCATGTGGAATCCCTGCGGCTCCAGGTGATATCATGCCGGACGAGCAGCTTTGTCATCTGGCTGTCGTAAATATCCAGTTCATACCCATCACGCCGTACCCGGCATGTTTTCTCCGTATACCAGTACGGCACCCCGAACCGCCTGCCTTCATAATTCACGAAACCGTCAAAAGATATCACACGTTCCGGGCAGAGATAGTAATCCAGTACCGGAGTGGATGCCAGTGCCTGCGCTGTCAGCAGGCATGCGGATGCATGCCGGACATCCGGTACGCAGTCCACAGAGCGGCGGTATGTACTGTTCTGCCGCTCGCACCACCGGAGTGCCTCATAATTCAGGTCCGTCAGCTCCCGGAATACGCGGCCGGGAAGAAAGTTCTCTTTTACAAAACGGACGAGCCTCTCTACCGCGCCCTTGGTAAACGGATGCCGTGGTTTGCAGAGCCGGGTCTCAAAGCAGAGATTTCCCATGAACAGCTCGTAGTCCTTCTGCCAGATCGGGTGTCCCTGGTCGTCCCTGCGCAGGACAACGCTCTTCATGTTGTCTGTCAGTACATACTTCGGAACGCCCATATACAGGAAGGCGTGGATCATCGCAATGAACAGGTTCTCCTGCCGGGCATTCGGAAAGAATTCAACATACATTTTTCCACAGCAGTGGCAGACCATAACGAAACAGGCAATCCGGAAGGAGTTTCCCTGCCGGTCGTCCGCATTCACAAATCCCCAGTCCATCTGGTAACATTCGCCGGGTTCTGTGGTGTATCTGCGTCCCCGGTTTCCCTGAGGACTGATGACCCTTCTTCTGGGCGGGATCAGATCGCGGTGCGCACTGATATAGGTCTTAATGATTGTTTTTCCGCCCTGGTAGCCCTTTTCAACAAGGCGGTCATAAATCAGGCTTGAATTCGTCACATCCTTTCTCAGGAGATCATCGATCAGACCAGTAAATCCGGAAAGTTTGGTGACTGCTGCCTTTCTCCCGGAACGGCGGTCAGGAAGTTCGGCAAACCCGTTCTCCTTCAGCCTTCTGAGTCTGGCCCGGCTGATCCCGGTACGCCGTCCGAGCTCAGCGAGATTGACTTTCTCAAGTGAGAAGCTGTCGCCAGCTTCCTCTTTCATTTCATCAAGTGCTTGTGCTATGATGGCATTAACGTCATTGAGATTTGTCTCCATTGTTTGTTATTTTTCTGATGCATTGACCATACATCAGTTTAACCCATCGGAAACACATCTCAATGGCGATTTTAAATTGACTGGCTGCATTGACCGACCCATAATGGCGATTTTAAACCGACTCTAAATGGCGATTATCGCCCGACCCTAACACTTTTTCGAACAGATGGTTGTAAATGCGTTGTACGTATGGTATAATTTAAATATG
>JBJFHK010000109.1:0-13678 GCA_051893535.1 Eubacterium sp.
TTCATCTTCTCCGTCGCCATCCGGCCGAAGGACCCCAGAACGGCGCTGCGCCCTTCGATCTGTACCCTGGACGGGTCAAAAGCGACTTTTCCGATGGAACTGGATTCTCTGATCAGACGCGGCAGATAAAGCTCCAGAATTTCTTCCTCAGAAAGCACCATTTTATCCCGGTCATAGTGATAGTTCAGCTCCACGCCGGCAAGTCCCTGCAGCTGGCGGATGACCGCCTCTTTCAGCTTCCGGTCATCTTCTGCAGGCACGATAAAATTCAGGCGCATGTCCATCGACAGTACGCCTGTTTCCTTTCTGATCTGCGCGTCTTCAATGACGCACTCCATCTGCTCCTTCTTATTTTCCGGTAATCTGTTCCAGCTGACAAAATCCTGAATCAGTTTATTCAATCTTTCCCGCTCCTTCACGAATCGCCGCGATCAGACCGTCTTCCAGTTCGTCCTCTTTCACGGTTTTCAGTACTTTTCCTTTAGCGAAAATAATGCCTTTTCCATCACCTCCGCAGATGCCGTAGTCCGCTTCCGCCGCTTCTCCCGGCCCATTGACCACGCATCCCATGACGGCGATTTTCAGCCCTTCCGGAAGGTCTTTTTCCTCTGTCAGGCGTTTTTCTACCGACTCTGCAAGCTGCTGCAGCGGAATTCTGGTTCTTCCGCAGGTCGGGCAGCTCACCAGTTCGAACTTCGGCTTTCTCAGGCCGATGCTCTCCAGCAGATTTCTGGCAAAAAGAACCTCTTCTACCGGGTCAGCAGTCAGGGAAACACGGAGGGTGTCTCCGATCCCGGACAGCAGCAGGGCGCCGATCCCGGCTGCACTCTTGATCTTTCCCATTTTGACCGTTCCGGCCTCTGTGATGCCAATATGAAAAGGATGGTCGATCTGCTGCGCCGCAATCTTGTGGGCGTCAAAATTCATCTGCACGTCGCTGGACTTGATGGAGACCACCAGATCATCGTATCCCATGTCTTCAATCATGCGGACGTTCTTTACAGCACTCTCCGCGAGAGCTTCGGCCGTCACGTGGCCGTATTTTTCAAGCAGATCCTTCTCTACGGATCCGGAGTTCACGCCGACGCGGATCGGAACATGATGCTCCCTTGCGGCATCTACAACTCTCTTCACATTTTCCCGGGAGCCGATATTTCCCGGATTGATGCGGATCTTGTCCGCTCCTGCCTCGATCGCGCCGACAGCCATTCTCCAGTCAAAGTGGATATCCGCAACCAGCGGCATATCGGTCTTCTGCCGGACACGGGAAAATACCTGCAGTGCCTCCTGATTCGGGACGGCCAGGCGGACAATCTGACAGCCAGCCTCCTGAAGCTCTCTGATCTGTTTCAGGATTCCCTCTTCATCTCTGGAATCCACATTGCACATCGACTGTATAACAACCGGCGCGCCTCCTCCAACGGGAACATTGCGCACCATAACCTGTTTTCTGCTGCTCATTGTAATCCTCTCTTCTGTGTCTGACCACTTTATCACAGAACCTTTTTCCTGTCCATCAGAAAAGACGGGTGATGTCATGCCAGGTCACCACAATAGTCAGCGCCATCAGAAGGGCAAAACCGATCAGATGCACGCTTCCTTCCATAGAATCGGTAATGTGATTTTTTCCGATCTTCCGGATCAGAAGGAAGAGAATTCTTCCTCCATCCAGTGCTGGAAGCGGAAGCAGATTGACGATTGCCAGGTTCAGGCTGATAAAGGCGGTAAAAGTCAGGAAATAGGTAAATCCGTAGCTGACCGTCTTATGCACGGCCGTCACGATTCCTACCGGTCCGCTGACGTCCTTCATGCCGGCTTTTCCGGTAATCAGCTGGCCCAGTGTCTTGTACATAAAGGCTCCTGCATAGCCGGTGGCCCGGATGCTGCGGACGAAGGCCCTGGCCGGGTTGTGAGAAAGCACCGGCTCAATTCCGATCAGATATCTTCCCTGGCTCTTCACCGGGGTAATCTGAAAGCTTTTCTGCTTACCGGAGCGGTCAACCGTTACCGATACTGTTTTTCCTTTCTGGGCCTGCACAATCGTTCCGATATTTTCCCAGGAATTCACCTTTTTCTGATTGACTTCCGTGATTTTATCACCAGCCTGAATGCCTGCTGTATAGGCAGGTTTCCCCGCCTCGGTTTTCGACACGGTCGTCGTGGTCATGCCATTGATGCAGAACACCAGCATAAACAGCATGATACAGATGAGAAGGTTCATACATGCACCCGCCACAAGGACCAGGAACTTCTGGCCCGGCGTTCTGCTTGTGAATGACCCTTCATGGCCGGTATCTTCATTTTCCCCTTCCATGGCGCAGTATCCGCCGATCGGAAGAAGTCTTACGGCATACAGGGTTCCGTTTTTTTCTTTTTTCCAGAGCGCAGGTCCCATCCCAAAGGAAAACTCATTGACCTGAACGCCCACCGCCCTCGCGGCCAGAAAATGTCCGAGTTCATGCGGGAAAATCATCACCGCAAACAAGAGAACTGCAAGAATCAGTGTCTGCATAATCTATCCTTTACTTTTCGACGAAATCTCTGTATGTCTTCTCACGCGTCTGTTCATCGATTTCCAGAATCTGCGTGAGATCCGGGTTTTCTACCCTGTGATGCTGCTGCATGATCTTTTCAATGCTTTCCGGAATATCGGTAAATCCGATTTTATGGTCCAGGAAGGCCTGCACCAGAACTTCGTTCGCTGCGTTCATGACTGCCGGGCAGCTTCCCCCTGCTTTTGATGCGGAAACCGCCAGCGGAAGGCAGCGGAAAGCAGCCGTATCCGGTTCTTCAAAAGTCAGCTGATTCGCCGGAGAGTGGAAAAAGTCCAGTCCGTCTCCCTCCCAGTGCAGTCTTTCCGGATAGCCCAGAGCCACACTGATCGGAATTCTCATATCTGCCTTACCCATTTGCGCGATGACCGTCGTATCGTCAAATTCAACGGCGGAATGCACAATGCTCTGGGGATGCACCAGAACCTGAATATCGTCGATATCCACATGGAAGAGCCACTTGGCCTCGATCATTTCCAATCCCTTGTTCATCATCGTCGCAGAATCGATGGTGATTTTTCTTCCCATCTTCCAGTTCGGATGTTTCAGGGCCATTTCCGGTGTCACCGTCTTCAGCTGGCTGTAATTCCAGCCGCGGAAGGGACCGCCGGACGCGGTCAGCAGGATTCTTCTGATTTTCTTTCCTTTATTTCCCTGCAGGCACTGGAAAATCGCAGAGTGCTCGCTGTCGACAGGAAGCATTTTCACCTTGTTCTTCTTCACAGCATCCATAATCAGGTGGCCGCCGGTAACCAGTGTCTCCTTATTTGCCAGCGCAATGTCTTTTCCGCTCTGGATCGCATGGTAAGTCGGCACCATGCCGCGCATGCCCATCAGAGAGTTAACCAGAAGGTCACTGTCTTTTTCTGCCGCGTCGATCAGGCCGCGTTTTCCGGAGACCACTTCAAGGCGCGGAAATTCTTTCTTCAATGCGGCTGCGTCTTCCTCTTCTGCAGTGCAGACCATTTCCGGACGGAACTGCCTGATCTGCTTTCTCAGCAGATCGACATTCTTTCCGCAGGTCAGCGCGGTCACCTGAAAGGCTTCCGGATGGCGGCTGATCACGTCCAGAGTCTGGGTTCCGATGGAACCGGTGCTTCCGAGAATTGTAATTTTTTTCCTTGCCATGTGATTTTTGTCCTCTCTAGAAAATGATATGGAAATGCATCAGGATGATGGCGGTGTAGTAGTAAATGAACGGAGCCGTGAACAGGATGCTGTCGAAACGGTCCATGATGCCGCCGTGGCCCGGGATGAGATGTCCGTAGTCCTTGATGCCCATTTTTCTCTTATATGCGGATGCGGTCAGATCGCCGAACATGGAAATCGGCGCGCCGATCAGTCCCATGACCACACAGGTTCCGACGAACTCTCTGCAGAAGATCATGCCAAAGGCCCAGCAGACCACCGTGCAGCCGATGATACCGCCGATCGCGCCCTCCCAGGTCTTTTTCGGACTCAGATGCGGCGCCATCTTATGCCTTCCGAGGAAGACACCTGTGAAATAGGCAAAAATATCGGTTCCGAAGGCGGTCAGCAGGATCAGCCACTTGAAGATGCTGAATGCGCCGGTCTCGTCGATCATGGTGACGTGGAAGGAGAAGAAGATGATGTAGATGATTCCGATGATAGTAACCATCGCATCATCCGGGGTTCTCTTCTGCACATTGAACATGTATACGGAACCTGCCATGATGACGGCGACCAGCCAGGCGGCGATCAGCTTGTAATCGTCCGGCCAGAAGCCGTTCAGCAGATACAGGATGAACATAAAGATATAGGCCATCGGTTCGTTTGCATGGACACCGATTTCACGGAATCCGCGGTAAAACTCGTGGACGCCCATAGCACCGATCAGGATGGCCAGAGCAGTCAGCCAGTAACCGCCCAGCCAGACGAAAATCAGAAGCGGCACCATGCATGCGCCGGAAATAATTCTTGTTTTCATTTTCTCACACTTTCTAATACAACTGCAGGCGGAAATTCCGATTATGCAGGATTCACACAGTTCCGGGCCTGAAACTCCAGCTTCCGGAATGTTTCCTGACGCCCAGGATACGCGTATTTTACTTTCTTCCGCCAAACCTTCTGTCTCTTCCCTGGTACTCCTCCAGAAGCTGTTTGAACACCTCCGGAGTAAAGTCCGGCCAGAGCACATCGGTGAATACGAATTCGCTGTAGGCACACTGCCAGAGCAGAAAATTGGACAGCCTCTCTTCTCCGCTGGTGCGGATGATCACATCCGGATCCGGAACATTTCCATTCTCATCTCCGGACCAGAGGGACCGGCTGATCATGTCTTCCGTGATTTCTCCAGTAATCTCGCCGCTGCGGATCTTGTCAGCAATCTTATTCACACCGCGAAGGATATCTGCGCGGCCGCCGTAATTCAGGGCGATATTAAACTGCATGCCTGTGTTATCCGCGGTTTCTTCCAGGGTCTCATCCATGCTCTTCTTCGCTTTCGGAGGAATGATGGAATAGTCACCGAAGCACTTGACCCTGACATTTTCTTCATTCAGTTCATCCAGATCCAGGTCCACGAACTTGGTCAGCAGCTTGAAAATTCCGCCGACCTCTTCCTGCGAGCGCTTCCAGTTTTCCGTAGAAAAAGCGTAGACCGTCAGATACTGAATGCCCAGATTGGACGCACAGCGCACGATTTCCTTCATGGATTCCATGCCCGCGTTATGACCGGCAAGGCGCGGAACGCCATGTTTTTTCGCCCATCTGCCGTTTCCGTCCATAATGATCGCAACGTGACGCGGCATTCTGTCTTTATCCAGCATAATCGATTCTGTTCCTTTCGTCTGATTTTTCCGCATCCGTGCACAGAACGCACGTATAATGCGGCATCTCCCCTAACGTAAAAAAACGGCTGCATCCAACAGCAGCCGCCCTGTAAAATTTTCGGAATTAGACTTCCATAATCTCCTTATCTTTCTGCGCAATAATCTGGTCAATGTCCTTGATCGCCTTATCGATGGTCTTCTGTGTTTCTTCCAGCTCTTCATTGCGGTCATCCTCAGAAATTTCTCCATCCTTCTCACGCTTCTTGATATCGTCGTTAACCTTTCTTCTGAGGTTTCTGACTGCAACCTTGGCATCCTCACCCATCTTCTTGGTGGTCTTCTTCAGCTCTTTACGGCGCTCCTCGGTCAGCGGCGGAATGACAAGGCGGATGACCTTTCCGTCGTTCGTCGGAGTGATGCCCAGGTTGGCAACTTCGATTGCCTTCTCAATATCTCCCACAGACTTTGGATCGAACGGGGTAATCATCAGTGTTCTAGGATCCGGTGTGGAGATGTTCGCCAGACTCTTCAGCGGTGTCGGCGATCCGTAATAATCAACGTTTACACGATCCAGCAGAGCCGCATTCGCGCGTCCTGCACGTACTGTATTCAGTGCCTCCTTCAGGTCGATCTTGGTTCTCTCAATCCTCTCGTCTAAAGACTTATTCTTAGCCATTTTCAGTCCTCCTGTGATAGTCCGGCAGCTGCCGGCAGAGCGCCCTTCCTTCTTCTCTTCTGACAAAATCTACTCCGCAAGGAAGCACTCTCTTTTTCAACGGTAAATTTCTGTATTCCATGTCCGTTTGCACTCACGGACACCTGCTTGATCTATTCTATACGTTCTTTCATCAGACGTATTGAAAATCCAGCCTATTCGATCAGTGTTCCGATCTGCT
This sequence comes from Eubacterium sp., assembly GCA_051893535.1. Classification (GTDB taxonomy): domain Bacteria; phylum Bacillota; class Clostridia; order Peptostreptococcales; family Anaerovoracaceae; genus Aminicella. Next base: position 6,241 of record JBJFHK010000109.1, read on the forward strand.
CTCCGCAGACGGCTCTGACCATGCTGTTTTCCTCAGCCAGCCCGAACACCTGAATCTTCATGTTGTTTTCCATGCAGATGGTTGCCGCAGTCAGATCCATGACCTTCAGCTCACGCTCGACCACTTCCTTCATGGTCAGGTGGTCATACTTCACTGCATTCGGATCCGTCTTCGGATCTGCGGAATATACCGCGTCGATATTCTTTGCGAGCAGAATGATGTCCGCATCGATATTCACCGCACGCAGGGCAGCCGCTGTATCCGTGGAGAAATGCGGCTCTCCGATGCCAGCTCCGAAAATCACGACATCCTTGTCGCTCAGTTCCTTCAGCGCTCTTCTCCAGATATACGGTTCTGCAACTTCATTCATCGTGATGGAAGTCTGCACTCTGGCCTTGACACCTTCTGCAAGCAGTGCGTCCTGCAGGGCCAGGGAATTCATGACCGTAGCCAGCATTCCGATATAGTCTGCTGTCTCCCTCTTCATGCTCTGGCTAGTTCTGCCTCTCCAGAAATTACCGCCTCCGACAACAATTGCAACCTCTACACCCAGATCATGCAGCTGCTTGATCTCTCTGGCGACCAGTGCCGTCATCTCTTCATTGATGCCGCTTCCGCTTCCGCCGGAAAGGGCCTCACCGCTGATCTTCAGAAGCACTCGGTTATATTTTGGTTCCATACAGTTCTGCTCCTTTATTTATTCTTTTATTTCATATAAATAAGTATCTGTGTTCTCTTTTTCTCAAGTACCCATTTATATTTTATTATAGCATGACTTCAGCAGTCACTTCAACTCGATTCCCTGCTGATCACGCGGCGGACGGCATCTTCTACAGAGCGGACTTCTGCTTCGAATTCCCGGGAAGATGTTCTCAGTGCTCCATGCCCCAGGGAAATCTGCTGAACCTGGCTGTCACTCGTCACGACACGGACCTGGTATTTACCGGATAATTCTTTCGTCATGCGCTCGATATAGGAATCGGCGGTCTGATCTTCATTCGTATAGATGACCTCGATGTCGTGGAATTTTCCACTGCTGGCAGACCCGCCGCCTTTCACCTTATAGGCATCAAAAATCACCGCGATTTTACAGCGCATGAAGCCCTGATAATTGCAGAGGGTTTCCAGAAGCTGCTGGCGGGCGGCACCATAGTCCATCCTGCAGAGTTCTTCCAGATTATCCCAGTTATGAAGGACATTGTAGCCGTCCACAATCAGATACTCCTGGGCGCGTTTTTCCATTTCTTTTTTTCTGGCCGCCAGGTGGGAATGTTTCTGCTGGGCTTTCTGTTCCGCGTCAAAGTCTCTCGCGGCCGCACTTTCCGGCGCTGCCTCCTGGCGCGTGTTTTTTGTCGAATAGCCGTAGTCCACCGTTCCGTCTGCGTTGATCATCCGGACGCCGGAAATTCCTGACCCTGCCGCATTCATCCGCACGTTGTTTCCGGAGGTCTTGTCTCCTCCGATCTGCCCGTAAGTCTTCTCAAAAATCGCCATGAGCTCCTTATCATCGGCGATCCGGTGTTCATACTCATGCACCCTCTCGGCGGTCAGTGCATCGTCTTCTTCATCGTTCTGCTCCAGAATGCTCGGAAGGTGCATGTAATCTTCCACCTGATCCCAGGGAATGATACTGCTCTCTCCGTGCATGCAGAAGACGGAATCCGCCGGATTATCCACGTCCCGCAGAGGATCGTAGCCAGTTTCTTCCAGCACTTCCTCTGTATTGTGGCAGGCATCATAACCGTCGAGCTGAAGGTAAATTCTTCCATTTCCTCTTGTATAGCGGGTCAGCTCCTCCTGATAGTGCATCAGGCCGGACGCCGGACCCCGGCCCTTCAGAACAGAATGATCTTCTCCCGTTTCCGGCGGCTGAAATGTGCCGTTGATCTTCTGCATATCCGTCATGGCCCGGCCGACATTTTCTGTCGGAAGCTCGATCGTAAAGGAAAACCACGGTTCCAGCAGGATATTCTCCGCCTTCATCAGCCCGTTTCTCACGGCTCTCAGCGCGGCCTGACGGAAATCTCCGCCTTCCGTGTGCTTCTTGCTGGCTTTTCCGCTGACCAGGGTAATTTTCACATCCGTCAGAAGCGACCCCGTCAGTACGCCGGCATGAGAATACTCCTGAAGCGCCGTCATAATCTGACTCTGCCAGTTCCGGTTCAGCTGATCCACCGGCGCGGCCGACTGATAGGAAATCCCGCTTCCCCGCTCCTGAGGCTCGATCAGAAGGTGTACCTCGGCATAGTGCCGCAGCGGCTCGAAGTGCCCGACTCCTTCCACCGGCGCCGCAATCGTCTCCTTATACAGAATCTTCCCGGACCCGAAAGACACCTTTCTTCCGAAGCGGTCCAGCATGGTCTGAGCCAGAACCTCAAGCTGCACCTGCCCCATCATCTGAATGTGGATCTCCTGCGCTGCAGCCTTCCAGCTGACATGAAGCTTCGGGTCCTCCTCCGCCAGCTCTCTGACTTCCTGAAGCAGGGTATGATAATCCGTTCCATCTTCCGAAATTACCGTGTATGTCAGGAAAGGCTCCAGAATCTCCGGATGCGAGTTTTTCTCAAAGCCGTAGCCGTCACCCGCCTCAGACTGTGACAGTCCCTCTGCCGCGACGATCATGCCCTGGCCGGCTTCCTGCACCGCATTATACTGCTGGCCGGAATACAGGCGGATCTGGTTGACCTTCTCCTCCCAGGGCTCCCCGTCGTCTGTTTTCCCTTCAACCTTGTCCTTCACCCGGAGGCAGCCCCCCGTGATCTTCATAAAGGTCAGGCGGCGGTCATCCTCATCCCTGGCGATTTTATAAACCCTGGCGCCGAACTTTTCCTCCTTCTTTTCGGACAAAGTAAACCTGGCAAGGCCTTTAAGGAATTCGGAAATGCCTTCCATTTTAAGCGCCGATCCGAAGAACACTGGAAAAACTTCCCGTCTCTTTACCGCCAGAGCGATATCCAGATCGGTAATTTTCTGGTCATACAGGACCTTTTCCATCAGCGCTTCCGAACCCATGGTCAGGCTGTCGGTGAAGCGCTCTCCACCGGTTACGGAGAAATCGGTAAATCCGTTTCCGAACTTCTCCTGCAGAATCTCGATCCACTCGGATTTCTTGTGAATGGACAGGTCCATCTTATTCATGAAAATAAATGTCGGGATCCGGCTTCTCTTCAGCAGTTTCCAGAGGGTTTCCGTGTGACTCTGGATGCCGGACCCGGCGCTGATCAGAAGAATCGCGTAATCCAGGACGGACAGCGTTCGCTCCGTTTCCGAGACAAAATCCACATGGCCGGGAGTATCCAGAATCGTCATCTGCACATCGTCCCAGCTCATCTGGGCCTGCTTGGAAAAAATCGTAATTCCCCGGCTCCGCTCCAGTTTTCCGGTGTCCAGGAAACTGGTGCCGTGGTCAACTCTTCCCGGACTGCTGATTTCTCCGGTTTTATACAGCATGGCTTCTGACAGGGTGGTTTTTCCGGCATCGACATGGGCAAGAATTCCAGTTACGATGCGCTTCATGCCTGCTCCTGCTTTCTGCATTCCGCTGCCTTTTCATCCAGCCACTGCTGAAGTTCCTGATTCTTTTCCTCCGTCAGAAGACCCTTTTCTCTTAATATGATCTGGGCCGTTTTGGTTACGGAATACTCAACGATTCCTGTGCACTTGTTCTTTCTTTCATCAGAGTTCTTCTCCATGCCGGAGATGATCGCGCCGCAGCAGGCGTGTCCGGCGCAGCTTGTGAACGCGTCATGGTACTCTCTGGTCAGTTTCTGGCAGTTTGCGTACTCCGCTCCCTTCGGCTGTTTTCTTCCGAAATAGTGGCCGATCAGCATGACGCCACCCGCAAGAGCGCCGCAGGAACATCCTGTCCCGCCCATGCCCCAGGGAAAACCACTGCTTGCTGCAATCAGTTCATCCGGGATTTCCGGGTCCAGATCCTGCTGAATCGCGTAGATCACTGATTCTGAACAGGCAAATCCGTTATGAAAAATGTAGACTGCGTCTTCACGCAGCTTCTGAAAATCTATATTCTGATTCATTACTTAATTCCTTCCATGTATGATTGCCGGCACTTCTGCGCCGGACTTTCCTTCAACATCATCTTTTATTCTATCACGAATCAGAGTATTTGGGCAGACAGCTGTCCGCTAAGAGATCATTCCCCTCTGTTTAAGGAAGGCTTTTGCTACTTCGTCCGGTGTTTTTCCCTTTACATCCACCTGATAGGTCATTTCCTGCATATCCTCGTTTGAAATCTTTCCATTCAGCTCCTGAAGAACAGCTTTCAGATCCGGCGCCTTTTTATGAAAGCGTTTATAAGCATTATCTTTTACATAATAGGAACCGTTATATTCCGGAAAGAAATGACGATCATCTTTTAAAATGACCAGTCCGGCTTTCCTGTTCAGTCCATCCGTTGCATATACTTCCGTAACCTGAAATGCGCCATGTTCAATCGCGTTATATTTCAGACTTTCATCAACGGCTTTATATGATTTAAAATGCAGTCCATAGTATTTTACAAACGGATAATATTTTGCACTTCCTTCGCGTGTAAAAAATTCATGTTCTGCACCGAAAGTCAGTTTATCTGCAACTGGTACAAGATCAGAAACTTTTTGCAGATGATATTTTTTCGCAATTTCCTTCGGCACAGCAATGGCATAGGTGTTATTAAAACCGACCTTGCCGGTCATCGAAATTCCGTATTTTTTGTCTGACTGTTTGTTGACAAAGTCAAATAAGGTCATATTTCCCGGAACATCTTTCGGATCTTTATGCATAAATGTTGTAAGTATCGTTCCATCATAGCTGAACATCAGATCACAGCTGCGTTTTTTCGTTTTCATGATTTTAAAATTATTTACCTGCGACATTTCATCCTTGATGACAACGTGCAGACCGGTTTTATCCTCGATCAGATCTTTTGCCATTCTGGTCATGATTCTGACTTCACTGTAATTACCGTCATACATAATCAGCTCATCTGGATTGATCCGCTGTCCGATCTCAAAAGGAACGATTACAGCAAATGCCGCCAAAATGACCAGCAGTGTACGTACAACATGTTTCCTGTCGCTGTGCGTCTTCCTGATCCTTTTTTCACAGAAACTCATCAGAGAATCAATGACTACCGCCATCAGCATCAGCACTGCCGTTGACCCCAAAATCATCTTCATATCGTGAATCCGGATTGCCTGATACATGGCATCACCGACACCACCTCCTCCGACAAACGCAGCAAACACCGCAGTTCCGATAGCGTTAATCACCGCTATCCGGATTCCGGTCAGTATCGTTGGAAACGCAATTGGGAACTCAACCTGCCAGATTCTCTCCATCTGCGTCATCCCAATCCCTTTCGCCGCATCTCTTACGCCGGGATCCACCTGATGCAGACCCAGATACGTATTTCTCACCACAGGAAGCAGAGAATACAGAGTAAGTCCGATAATCACCGTCAATTTACCTGCACCGGCAACGATCATGATCAGTCCCAGAAGAGCCAGAGCCGGAATTGTCTGCAGGATATCTACAATGTGAAGAATCCACGGCTTTGCTTTTCTGAACATATGCGCCAGAATACCAAGCGGAATACCAATGGCAACGGCAAGCACACTAGCTGCGAGCACCATGAACAGATGATCTGTAATCAAGCCCATACTCATTGATTAATCACCTCCCGCATTCCTTTTGGTGTCAGCTTCTTCTGCAAAAGATCAATAACTGCACCGATCGCGACTGCCAGAAGCGCTGCCGGAATTGCGCCCAGAAGAATCAGTGTATTATTATTAGACGCTGTCCCCTGATAAATAAAATCACCCAGGCCGCCCAGACCGATCATGGCTGCAAGGACAGCCCAGCTTACCGTATACACCGCCGCCATGCGAAGACCGGCAATAATTTCCGGAGATGCAAGAGGGAGCTGCACCATGCGGAGCATCTGACTCCTCGTCATTCCACACCCTTTTGCGGCTTCAATATATTTCGTGTCAACATTCAGAATTCCCTCATAAGTATTCTTCAGCACAGGGAAAACCGCATATACCGTCAGCGCAATCAGCACCGTAATCGGATGCATACCAATCAGCAGGAACAGAATTCCGATGAACGCCAAACCAGGAATCGTCTGAAACACTGATACAATCGGCAAGATAACAAACGAGGCCCGCGGAATTCTGGACAGGAGAATGCCGCCAACTAATCCGATAATGAATCCGCATACCACGGAAACGGTAACATAAAACATATGCACTCCAATGGCCTTCAGCAGCATATGTCCGTAAGTAACCATGACTGCCTTCATGCCTCCTCACCTCCCCAGAGATTCTCCGCAACGGAACGCGCAACACTGGTTTTCGTGATGATACCGGCGATAGTCTGGTCCTGGTTCAAAACAACCACGTAATCTGCATTCGTATCCAGCAGATAGTCAAAACTTTCCTTCGCTTCTTCACCAACCCGAACAGTTCTTACATCGGTACGGATCAGTGGTTCAACGGTATCCAGATTCTTTCCCCAGTGCATCATGTCTCCAATTTTAATGGTTCCGATATATCTGCCGTCATCATCAATGGCAAGAAGAGAATCTATGCTGTTTCTGGCCATCATTTCCGCACATTCACGGACGCCGCGGCTCGCCTTGACATATTTAACATTTGTCAGCATGAAATCCTCGACTTTTGACGGTTTCTGCTCTTCTGACACGTGTTTGCCCAAGAAATCCCTTACAAGCTGATTTGCAGGGTGACGCAGGATTTCTTCCGGACTGTCCATCTGAATAATCTCACCACCATCAATAAATACAATAATATCCGCAAGACGCAATGCCTCATTCATATCATGTGTTACAAATACAATAGTTTTATTCAGTTTTCTCTGCATTTTCTTGATTTCAATCTGCAGTTCATCTCTGGTCATTGGATCCAGCGCTCCGAAAGGCTCATCCATTAAAACAACCGGAGGAGAAGCCGCAAGCGCTCTCAGAACGCCGATTCTCTGCTGCTGTCCGCCAGAAAGTTCTGATGGATATTTATCCCTGTATTGCTCCATATGAATTGATTTCAAAAGAGCGTCCGCAATTTTATGACATTGTTCTTTATCATATTTCAGCAGTTTGGGAACTACAGATACATTCTGTTCAATCGTCATATTCGGGAATAGTCCGATCTGCTGAATGACATAACCGATATGACGTCTCAATTCCGGCGGATTCATCTGGCTGATATCCTTTCCGTCGATCAGAACCTTTCCTGATGTCGGTGTAATCAGACGATTAATCATTTTCAGCGTAGTTGTTTTTCCACATCCAGATTTTCCAATCAGCACAACAAACTTTCCATCTGGAATCATAAAATTCATATTTTTCAGGATACAGTTCTTCCCATAACTCTTACTGACATTTTCGAATTGAATCATATCCCATTCCTCCCTTTTGTTT
>JBJFHK010000110.1:0-56313 GCA_051893535.1 Eubacterium sp.
CATTTTACAAGGTTCTGTACTTCAGTGGTAGACACGTGCTATTTGCCGCTTACCAGGCATTACGAAAATCAGCATTATGGCACAGATCCTGTTTGTTTATCCAAATGTCGCATTAATGTCTTCTGCACTTCGCCTCTGGCTCATCATCTTGGAATCCTCAATACCACCATATGAAAAGAGACGAGTGCATACGCACCCGCCTCTTAATATTCTGTTTATCGTATATATATACGACACGTCGCTTTCCAATCGCGCTTCGCCTGTGGCTCGTGCTCTTGGGATTTCCTGACGGGGGACCTTCCATTGCTCTGTCTGCGTTGCTGACGCAGCTTGCCAATCGCAAGGCTTCCGTCTACGCCGTAGAAATCAGCCAATCGCGCTTCGCCTGCGGCTCGTGCTCTTGGGATTTCCTGACGGGGGACCTGCCATTGCTCTGTCTGCGCTGCTAAAGCAGCTTGCCAATCGCAAGGCTAGGTCTCCCTACTTATTTCCCTTTGCCTTGTAAGCCTTGAGTCCGAGGCCGATCAGTTCTGCGGCTCTCTTCAGGTCTTCTTTCTTCAGGATGTAGGCGATTCTGATCTCGTCTTTGCCGATTCCCTTTGTTGCATAGAATCCGCTTGCCGGTGCGTACATAACGGTCTCGCCGTTATCGTCGAACTCGGTCAGCAGGAACATCAGGAAGTCTTCTGCGTCTTCTACTGGCAGTTTTACGGTCATGTAGAATGCTCCGCCCGGCTTCTGGCAGACTACGCCAGGAATCTTCATGAGTTCTGCATGGATGGTGTCTCTTCTGGAGCAGTACTCTTCATTAACTGCCTTGTAATAGGAATCTGGTACGCTGTACAGTGCTGCAGCTCCGATCTGGTCGATTGTGGAGGAGCAGAGTCTGCCCTGTGCCATCTTCATGATGCCGCTCATGAACTCATCGTTCTTGGAGATTACGCAGCCGATTCTTGCTCCGCATGCGGAGAATCTCTTGGATACGGAGTCGATCAGGATGACTCTGTCTGCGTACTCGGACAGCTGTCCGAAGGATGCGAGCTTTCTGCCGTCGTATACGAACTCTCTGTATACCTCATCGGCCATTACCCACAGGTCATGATCCTTTGCGAACTCGCAGATAACCTTCATGTCGTCCAGTGTCAGAACGTTTCCTGTCGGGTTTCCCGGGGAAATGCAGGCAATTGCCTTTGTATTCGGTGTCAGAGACTTCTCCAGCAGCTCTCTCTTTGCATACTGGTATCCGTCGTCTGCGCTTGCTGTGATCGGTGCAACGCTTCCGCCTGCTTCCAGAGCGAATGTGTTGTAGTTGGTGTAGAACGGCTCAGCCATCATAACCTGATCACCTTCATTCAGGATGTTCAGGAAGGACATCATCAGTGCCTCAGATCCTCCTGTTGTAACGATGATGTTCTTTCTCTCCAGCTCAACACCGATCTTTTTATAATACCCGATGATCGCGTCCTGGAGCTCCGGAAGTCCGCCGGACTCGCCGTAAGCGATAACCTTCGGCTGATATGCTCTGATTGCCTCCATGAACTGCGGCGGTGTCTCGATATCCGGCTGGCCGATGTTCAGGTGGTAAACCTTCTTTCCCTTCTGCTCTGCCTCAATAGCAATCGGGTTGAACTTACGGATTGGGGAGAACTGCATCTCCTGCACTCTCTTGGAAAGTTCCATAATGAATCTCCTTTCATTACATTGATACGTACTTCTTCTTTCACATACAAAAGACTGCTCAGACAAAATACTATGCCATTTTTTTCACAAGTACACAGAAAACTCTTGCGGACGTTCACTGAAAATACTTACAAATCCTCGTGAGATTGTCTGACAATGCTTTCAACAGTAACCTCATTATAACGCGAATCAACTGGAATGTCACCCAAATTTTCGGATTCGTTATTGTATTCAATATACAATAAGTACTCGATATTCCCTTTTGTTCCTTTTACCGGAGAAAAGGTCAGTCCTTTTGGTGTGAACCCATTATTGACAGCATAAGCGGCAGCCTTCCGGATAACTTCCTTATGGATCTCCGGATCTCTGACAATGCCTCCAGTGCCGCGCATCTGCTCACGCCCCGCTTCAAACTGCGGCTTGACCAGACACACCATCTGTCCTCCCTTGCGGATAATTTTTGCCGCCGTCGGAAAGATCAGCTTCAGTGAGATAAATGACACGTCTACGCTGATGAAATCGATCGGATCTGGCACCAGAGCCGGATCAAGATAACGCACGTTGCACTTCTCCATGTTCACTACGCGCGGATCGCTTCTCAGCTTCCAGGCAAGCTGGCCGTAGCCCACGTCCATGGCATATACCCTGGATGCGCCGTTCTGCAGCATACAGTCCGTAAACCCTCCTGTGGAGGCGCCGATATCCGCACAGATCTTTCCCTTCAAATCGATCGGAAACAGCTCCATGGATTTTTCCAGCTTGAACCCGCCGCGGCTGACGTAGGGGCAGACATCCTCCCGAACCTCAATTTCCGCATCTGGATCGATCTTGTTTCCGGCCTTGTCGCTCCTCTGTCCGTCAACGAACACAACGCCGGCCATTATCGAGCGCTGGGCTCTCTCCCTGGACGGAAAATATCCCTTCTGAACAAGGAGAACATCTAATCTTTCTTTTTTCTTTTTCTTATCCAATATTCGCTCCTGTTATTTTTGCAGTTTTTCCAGCGCCGAACAGACGGACACCGCAACTCCCTCACCGTCAAGACCGTACATCCGGTAAAGATCGGCCGGCGATCCGTGAGAAATAAATTTATCCGGCCATCCGAGACTCAGAACCTGCAGTCCGCACGGCGCCTTTTCCTGGAACATCGCCCCGAATCCCTCCAGAACAATGCCGTCCTCCAGTGTAACCGTCAGTTTCACATCCTGTTTCAGCAGCGACAGATCCAGCGGCTTCACCTGCAGAACACTTACGATTCCGACGGAATACCCTTTCTGTTCAAGAATAGCTGCCGCTTCCTGTGCGTGACTGAGCATGGATCCTACCGCCCATATCTCCACGTCTGATCCCTCTGAAAGGCGCTGATTGCCTCCGTGATACTCCGAAACTTTCTTATCGCATGTACACCCGCCTCTCGGATAACGGACCGCTGCAGGCGCATTCAGGGACAAAGCGTACCTGAGCAGGGCAGGAAGCTGGCTGCCCTCTGCCGGGGAAAAGACATGCATATTCGGAATCCCGGACAGGAAACTCAGATCGAAGACCCCGTGATGCGTCTCTCCGTCCGCGCCGACGATTCCGGCACGGTCAATGGCCAGAACCACTGGCAGATTCTGGATGCAGACATCTTCGATAATCTGGTCATAGGCGCGCTGAAGAAAACTGGAGTATATCGCGGCAACCGGTTTCATGCCGTTTGTGGCAAGACCGGCGCAGAAAGTTATGGCGTGGGCCTCCGCAATTCCTACATCAAAGAACCGCTTCGGATAGTGTTTCGCAAACGCAGAAAGACCTGTCGCATCTTCCATGGCCGCTGTGACGGCAACAATCCTGTCATCTTCCTTTCCGAGCTCATCCATCGTCTTTCCAAACACCTTGGACCAGGTGCATCCGGACGGCTTCAGAACCATGCCGGTTTCCGGATCGAAAGGTCCGATCCCGTGGAATTTTCCCGGATCCTTTTCTGCGTTGCGGTAGCCTCTGCCCTTCCGCGTCATGACATGAAGCACGACCGGACCGTTCACTCTCTTTGCCCTGGTTAATGCTCCCCGCAGGGCCGGGATATCATGTCCGTCCACCGGGCCGAGATATGTAAAACCGAGCTCTTCAAAAAGTATTCCACCGGACATCAGCGCGTACTTCATCCAGTTTTTAGCCGCGGACATGCCTTCATAAATTCCCTGGCCGACGAGGGGGATACTCTGGACTTTTTTCTTGACGCTGCTTTTTGTCTGCAGGTATTTCCGGCTTGTGCGGAGCTTGGTCAGATGTTCGGACATGCCACCGATATTCTTGGAAATGGACATCCCGTTATCGTTAACAATGATAATCACCTTGGACTTGGAGATGCCGATATTATTCATCGCTTCATAGACCATACCCCCGGTCAGTGAACCGTCGCCGATAACAGCGATGACGTTATAGTGTTCATGCCGGATGTCTCTGGCCGCAGCCATTCCTGCCGCCGCGGAGATCGATGTACTGGAATGTCCCGTCTGGTAAACATCATGAACGCTTTCACACTTTTTCGGAAAACCGCTCATTCCGCCGGTCATGCGGAGATGGTCGAACTTATCCGCCCGCCCGGTCAGGATTTTATGAACATAGGACTGGTGGCCGACGTCCCAGATAATTTTATCCTTCGGGCTGTCAAATACACGGTGAAGCGCAACCGTAAGCTCCACAACGCCAAGATTGGACGCCAGGTGCCCTCCGGTTTTTGACACATGATCAATCAGAAATTCACGGATTTCTGCCGACAGCAGCTCCATTTCATGATTGTTCATCGTCTTCAGATCTTCAGGAAAATGATAGTCTTCCAGTTTCTTCATCCGCCATACTCCTCCGTTTTCATAAAACTGCCCGGCCTTTCCGGGCGATGCATCTGCGGCCTGCCAGACAGACCGGTCCCGTTCTGCCCTGGACTTAATGCGTTCTCTTTTCCAATTTTACCACAAGATCACGGAAGAAGTCCGCTTCGTCTCCGTAATCCTTCAGCTCATCAAGCGCCATCTGCGTAAGCTGTGCGGCGCGTTTTCTGGCTCCGTCCAGTCCGAACAGAGAGACATAGGTCAGCTTTCCGTTCGCTTCATCCTGATGCGGGTCTTTCCCCAGCTGCGCGGCTGTTCCGGTTACATCCAGAATGTCATCTACAACCTGAAACTCAAGTCCCATATATTCCGCAAATTTCCGCAGATGATCCTTCATTTTCTGATCAGCGCCGCCAAGTTCCAGTCCGGCGGAAACGGCACCCATGATCATCGCTGCGGTCTTATTGATATGGATATGCCGGAGCATTTCCGGAGAAGAATTCTGACCGTGATCAGATTCCACATCCGATACCTGGCCGGCAACCATTCCCTGCACACCTGCTCCCACCGCAATCCGGTATGCCGCGGAAACTCTGCGTTTCAGCAGGTCCGGCTTGTCAAAATACAGGAACATGTCTTTAAACATGACTTCAAAAGCGGTATTCAGCAGTCCGTCTCCGGCCAGTGTTGCGATATCCGCACCGAAGCGGATGTGGTTGGTCGGACGCCCTCTTCTCAGATCATCATCGTCCATCGCCGGAAGATCGTCGTGAATCAGTGAATAGGTATGAATGTATTCCAGCGCGCAGGCATATGGCAGCGCCTTCACCGGGTCTCCCCCCGCAAACTGACATGAAGCGAGCAGCAGCACCGGACGAAGCCGCTTTCCGCCCCCTGTCAGACTGTATTCCATAGAATCATAAAGCGTCTGACTCAGCGGATTGACCTGAGGAATAAAATCCAGAAGATGCTGCTCCACTAAATCTTTCAATTCGTCATACTGAATCTTCATATTCGCCTCCTGACTGATCTGAAAAATTTTTCTATCACTTACTAAGCTTCCTTATTCTTTCGGAACTTCTTCCGTTTCAATCTTCTGTTTTGCCGATTCCAGTATGTTCATGCAGGAATCATAACACTTCATTCCCTCTTCATAACATTTCAGCGCGTCCTCAATGCTGATATCCGGACGCTGAATCTGGTCCGCAAACTTACGGAGTTTTTCCATCGATTTCTCAAATCCCTCTGCGTTCTCTTTCTTGCTCATCGTATTCTCCTGCAGGCAGCGTTAGCGGGGCACGCCGGTTTTCCCGGACTCGTCTGCCGATTCTTTACTGATAACGGTGATTTCCGCCCTTCCGTTCTTCATGATCAGCTGATAAACGGACGGATTCTCCTGACCAGGGCGGCTTGTCTGAAGCTGTGAAATATCAGAAATAACATGGCCCTTCTGATCTTCCAGCATGGAATACCCCTGTTCCAGAATTCTTCCCGGGTGATTGGCGTTCAGCAGCAGGCTCAGCTGTTTCAGCTCATGTTCAGCATTCTGCAGACAATTCCTGATTCCCAGCATCAGTCTGCTTCTCTGCTCCGACGCCGCAAGCTGCGCGTTCTGCAGTTTTCCGCCGGCCCTCCAGTTCAATACCTGCTTCGTCTTTTCCAGCTCTTCCTTCAGAAGATGGGTATCCGGCACAGCCAGCACGGCACCCTTGGTCGGAGTCTCCGCCCGCAGATCCGCGGTCATATCCGAAATCGTAAAGTCAATCTCATGTCCAACCGCGGAAATAACCGGAATTTCACTGTCATAGATGGCACGGGCGACCGCTTCCTCATTAAAGGCCCAGAGGTCCTCAATCGAACCCCCGCCGCGTCCGACGATCAGTACATCCAGTTCCGGATGTGCACGATTCGCATAGCGGATGGCTGACGCTATGTCTGCCGCCGCCTGCTCTCCCTGTACCAGCACAGGAAAAACCAGTATATCTGCAAAATCATTTCTCATGGTCAGATTCTTCAGGATATCCCGGACCGCCGCTCCCGTTCCTGAGGTGATTACACCTACTGCAGACGGGAAAGATGGAATCGGCTTCTTATGTGCCGGATCGAAGAGTCCTTCCTTTTCCAGCTTTTCCTTCAGCTTCTGAAAGGCAATCTGAAGACTGCCTTCTCCTTCCGCTTCAATGGAACGGACGATCAGCGTATAGCTTCCGCCACGCATATAGACATGCACACGGCCTCTTACCGTAACTTCCATGCCGTCCGCAGGCTCCAGATGCAGCGTTTCAAGTTCATCCGCCGGAATCATACAGCTGATTCTGCTGTTTTCATCTTTCAGAGTGAAATACAGATGCCCGCTGGCCGACTTCCTCGGAGCGGAAATTTCCCCCCTTACAGCCGCCATGGAAAGAATCGGGTCCGTCTCAATAATTCTGGACAAATAACGATTCAGCTCCGAGACGGTGACCGGTTTAAGTGCCATACTGCCTTCCTTTCTGCCTTACTGCGGCTGTTTTTCCTTTTTCAGAGCATCCAGACCAAGAAACGCAGTACCCACCGCGTTATCCGATGACATCTGCGGCGTTCCAAAACAGATCCGGTCATTCTTCCGATGCCTGTTTTTCTGCTTTTCCTGCGCCCTTCTCAGTTCCTCATGGAAGTGGTCCCGCATAAACTGGCTGGACGCAACACCGCCCGCCAGAAGAAATGTGTGAACATCCAGCATTTCCGCAAGATCAGCCGTCATCAGCGTCGCAGCCCGTGTAATTCTCTTCATCAGCAGCAGAATCAGGAGCCCGGCCGCCTGTCTCTTTTCCTCTGACGGGACCTTTGGCAAAAAGCTCTCCGGCAAGGAATTAGCCGGCTGCTGATCCTGCGGACTTCTGCTCAGGTTCCCGCCCAGAATATCTCTGAGCTCCTGATCATCCATGTTCATTATCCGCTCGATTCTTCTGCTGCAGTCCGTCTCCAGACCGGAAAAATGCACATAACCGCTGATACTGCGGATTGAAGAAAGCCGGAACAGTTCATGATCCGGAATTCTGCATCCATCCATTTCCATGGCGATCTGATCCAGATACTGCCCGCAGGGAAAAGGAAATCCCAGCTGCACACCAATCCGGTCCAGCACCTGTCCGGCAGCCAGATCTTTTGTCCCACCGACTTTCCGGTACCAGCCGGCCTCCTGCCGTTTTCTTTTTGTCTGATCCAGAAGAACCGCCTCTGTTGTTCCTCCTGAAAAATGAAAAGAAACCATACGGTCAGGAATTTCCATGCCGGAACTCTGTGCTGCCGCACGGATATGGCCCTCCTGATGGGAAGTTTGAATCAGCGGCACATGAAGCGCCGCGGCAAGGCTTCTCGCTGTGCCTTCTCCCGCCAGGAAGACAGGCATATAGGAAGCTTCCACCGGACGGGGACGGGTGCTTACAGAAACAGCCAGAATATCCTGAGGCTGCAGCCCTGATTCGGAGAACAGATCCTCAAGCAGTTCCGGAAGATGAAGCACATGCTGAAAGAGCGCGTTCTGCTGCCGCAGCCCGCGCTCGTTTTCCGGTACATCCAGGAACCGCCTGCGGTCACAGAGAACGCGGCCGTCTGCTGAAACCAGCGCAGCCGACGTCTTATAATTGCTCGTGTCAATTCCCAGTACAGCTCCCTGCATTACTCGTTTCCCTCTTCCTTCTGGTCTTCTGGAAGATCTGTATCCGCGACTTTGGCCAGAATTGCGTTAATGAAACGGGGACTTTCATCAGTTCCATATTTCTTCGCAAGATCAACCGCTTCATTGATGGATACAGCAGCAGGAATGTCACTCATGTAGAGAATCTCTGCAGAGGCAAGGCGGAGAATCGCCAGATCGGTCTTGGCCATGCGGTCGATTTTCCAGCCTATGCTGAAGCTGTCGATATAATGGTCAAGCTGACTCTTATGTTTTACCAGAAGACGGTACAGAGTTCTGCAATAGTCCTCCTGCTCGTCCATCTTCTTCTGTGTCAGGATGCTGTTCTCATGATCAGGATCATAGTCCTTCAAAACGTCCATCTGATAATAGACCTGCATCATCCACTCTCTGGCCTGCTTTCTGCTCATCTCTCCGTGCGTTCTGTTCATTCCTGTTCCTCTTCCCTACTCTGACTCTTACGGCTTGTTACGCCCTGTACATGTATATTTATTTTCTTCAGTTTAACCGAAAGTTCTTCGGAGACTCTGCTGCTGACGGCATTCTGCACATTCCAGGCAAGTTCCGGTATGCTCTGTCCATACTCTGCATTCAGATAGATATCTGCGATAATGTTTCCTCCGCGTTCCTCCAGTTTCACCCCTCTGACTCTGCTTTTCCGGCTCACCGGAAGGTTGTCTGCGATGGCTTCCGTCAGTGTACTGCACATGCTGCTGACACCGTCTACGGATTCCGCAGCTGCCGCGATCAGCTCCATCAGTTCTTCCGCAATGTCCTGGCGTTCTTCCTCTTCCATGGCATTTCCTTTCTCATGATGAGATTATAGCATACTCAGCTGCGTCTGCCTAATCTTCCTCATCCTCAGACTCTTCTTCCGGCGGATGAATCACCATGCGCACCTGTGCAATACGCCGCTCTTTTACATAGAGAATGGTGAACGTATAGTTCTTATATTCCACCTTACGGCTGCCCCGGCCGTCTTTCGGAATTTCTCCGATCAGGTCGATGATGAAGCCGCCCAGCGTTTCACTGTTCTCTGATTCCAGATCAGATCCAGTTTCTTCATTCAGATCGTCGAGCGCAATATTTCCATTGACGAGCCAGGTGTTATCCGGGAGCTCCTTGATATCTTCCGTTTCGACGTCGTATTCATCATCGATATCTCCGACAATTTCCTCGATGATGTCCTCCATAGTGACAATCCCGCTGAATCCTCCGTACTCGTCAATCAGGATACAGATATGCTGGCGTGTAGCCTGCAGTTCCATAAAGAGAGCGGCGATGTTCTTGGTCTCCGGGACCAGGTAGGGTTTTCTCAGGATCGAACGGATATCCACATGTTCAAATCCCTTTTTACGGGCCTGGATCAGAAAGTCCTTAATATGGAGGATGCCCAGAATATTATCCGGCTCCTCTTCATAAACCGGAATTCTGGAATATCTCATGCTCATCAGCTGATCCAGATATTCATCCGGCGTGTCATCGATATCGATCATAAATACATCGGTTCTCGGTGTCATGATCTCGTAGGCAAGTTCATCGTCGAACTGGAAAATACTGCCGATCATCCGGCGTCCTTCTTCCTGAATGGCTCCGTTTTTCTGTCCCTCTTCAAGAAGCGACATGACATCCTCTTCTGAGAACTGCTCGTCCTCTTCTCTTCTGTTCTGGCGGAAAATCACCAGCAGGATGCTGCTCAGTGCGCGCAGGAGCCAGGTCAGCGGGAAAAACAGAATGCAGAGCGCCCTCTGAAAACTGCACATGACTGCAGCCATTCCCTCTGCGTGCTGATCAGCGGTTCTTCCTGCAAAAAAGAGTACGGTGACCATTGCGGCAAGATAGACAGCCAGGCGGATCAGAGCATTTTTCCAGTCCGGAAGGACGGCCATCCACAGGCAGACCGATCCGGCGGCAACGCAGAGTACCTGCAGCAGTTTGTCTGTTCCGCGGTAACGGAAGGGCTGGTCCAGATACTTTCTCATCAGCGGCTGCTTCTTTTCCGGCAGTTCATCCCACTTGCTTCTGGAGAAATTTTCCAGAGACCGGTATGTAAACTCAATCAGTATATTAAATACAAACGCCGCGGCCGATATGATCATACATATTCGGACGGCTAAAGGATCATGCAGCATATTTCCCATCTCCTAAACTTTTATGCCAGGGCAGTAAATGATCTGCCCTTACTTATTTTCCGGCTTTCATCCGGAGCAGCCAGCCCGGACGGACCGGCTGCGTCATTTTCATGCGCAGTTTCTGCTGCGGATGCGGGGCAGATTCCAGTCTTTCATCGCTTTCCGCATCCCTCATATCCGTTATGGTCTCTGTAAAGAAGCTGATCTCCGGTCCGAATACTTCGATCTCGTCTCCCTCGCACATCTTGTTTCTCTGCTCAACCAGCGCGTATCCGGTTTCCTCATTGTAGTCCAGAACTTTTCCAACGAAGGAATATTCCCGTATATAGGCGCTGCTTTCATAGTTCTGCTCATTTCCGGACGGCTTACCATAATAGAAACCGGTCGTGAACATCCTGTGGCTGGCCTTTTTCAGCTCATCCATCCATTCTTCTTTAAAGGTCCAGTGTTCCGGATCCTCATAGTAGGCATCAATGGCCTGACGGTATGCATGTACAACCGTGGCTACATAGAAAATACTCTTCATGCGGCCCTCAATCTTGGCACTGGATATGCCAGCCTCCACCAGTTCCGGAATATGAGCGATCATACACAGGTCCTTGGAATTCATAATGTAAGACCCGCGGTCGTCCTCTTCAATCGGCCAGTACTGCCCCGGCCGTTTCTCTTCTACCAGGGCATATTTATAGCGGCAGGGGTGAGCGCAGGCCCCGCGGTTTGCATCTCTTCCGGTCATGAAATTGCTCAGCAGACAGCGTCCGGAATAACTGATGCACATCGCACCGTGAACGAATGCTTCCAGATCGGTATCCGGAAGTTTCTCATGAATTTCACTGATTTCCCGGAAACTCAGCTCTCTGGCCAGAACCAGACGTTTTACCCCCATTTTCTCTGTCCAGAACTTTCCGGTTCTCCAGTTGGTCATATTGGCCTGCGTTGACAAATGGATTTCCGCGCCAGGAATAATCTCTTTCACCATTTCAATAATTCCCGGATCAGAGATCAGAAATGCATCGATTCCAAGATCCTTAATCTTTTCCAGATAACGGTAAAGCGGCTCAATATCTGTGTTATGCGCATAGATATTGATCGTCATATAGCAGCGCTTCCCCCTGCTGTGGGCGTAGTCCAGTCCTTCCTTAATATCGTCAATGGACAGATTTCCGGCACCCGCGCGCAGAGAAAACATCTCTCCGCCAAAATATACCGCATCCGCTCCGTACTGAATCGCTGTCTTCAGTTTTTCCAGGTCGCCGGCAGGTGCCAGCAGTTCCAGTTTCTTTTTCATTCTCTGCCTCTCCGTTTTTTTCTTCTGTCTACTCCAAATCACTGTGATAGATGGAAATGGACATTCCGTCTCCCACCGCGTTCAGAGATGTGGACAGTCTCGGGTCCTCCGTAATTTTAGAGATAAATTCTCTCATCTGCCGGATATTGGTCCGGTGCTTTCTTTCACGTTTCGGATCCATATCTGCGTCAATCAGTGTCAGTCCGTTCTGCAGAATGTCATCGCAGATAATCATGGCACCGTCTCTGCACACAGGCAGAGAGTGGTCCAGAAATAGTCCGTATCTGCTTTTTGCAGCATCGATAAAGACCATGTCAAACTCTTTTATTCCATTGGCGTTCAGGAGGTCGGTCATTTCTGCGCCGTCTCCGTGAAGCACATGGATCTGATTATCCAGACGCGACTGGCGGACGTTAATCCTCGCCGCCCGGAACATGTACTCATCCTTTTCAATCGTATACACTTCTGCGTGCGGACAGAAGGTCGCAAAGTATACGGCCGAATAACCGATTGCCGTTCCGATTTCCAGAATTTTTCTCGGCTGTTTCAGTTCCAGAAGTGTGGAAAGGAGCATTTCCGTTTCTCTTCTGATCAGCGGAACTTTATCTGCTCTGGAAATTTCCCGGAGTTTTTCAAGACTGCTGTTCAGCGGCCGGTAATGCTGATGGAGAAAATCCTCCACCAGCGGGCTGGTAATTTCTATCTCCAAAACGATCTTCCTTTCTCTCTGAATTTCCTGCGGCTACTTACTCTTCTGCTTCTTCAGCGCCTTGCTGTATGCCGCCTTGTCTTTCTCAAACTGTTTGTAGCTGCTGCTGAAGACGTGGGTTCCGTCCAGCTTGCTGCTGACTACAAAATAAAGGTATTTCGTATCTGCTGGATGCAGGGCGGCCTCCATGGACGCCTTTCCCGGGCTTGCAATCGGCCCCGGAGGAAGTCCGGTATTCTTATAGGTATTATACGGGGAGTCAATTTTCAAGTCCTTATAGGTGACTTCTGTCTTATGGCTTCCTGTCTGATCCAGCAGGTAGGTAATCGTGGAATCCATCTGGAGCGGCATTTTCTTCTTCAGACGGTTGTAAATGACACTGGAAACTTTGGCACGGTCCTGGTCGGCCTGACATTCTTTCTCAATGATGGAAGCAATGGTCATGACCTTGTTTACGCTGTATCCTTTTTTCACATTGCTGCTGAATTTCAGTGTGTTCATTTCACTCTGTTCTCTCTTCAGCATCATCTCAATGATCTTATGGCTGCTTGTGCCAGGAGCAATGGCATAGGTATCCGGGAAAAGATAGCCTTCCAGCTGATGCTTTCCCTTCTGCGCGCCCTTTAAAAAGCTGAACTCGGAACCGAAATCCCCACTCTCCAGTTCTTTTACAAAACTGCTGTATTTCACCAGACCTGCCGAAGAAAATTTCTTTGCGATCTGATATTCAGTCAGTCCCTCCGGGATGGTCACGCTGATCGCATTCGTCTTTCCGGAAGCGATTATCTGCGCAATTTTACCGACGCTCATGGACTTGCTGATGCCGTAGGTACCGGCCTGATACTTTGCGTCTGTTCCATTCAGCTTTCCGTAAATCCGGAATGCGGCGGCGGAGCGGATCAGCCCCTTGCTCTTTAAGATTTGTCCGATGGCGGAAGCACCGGTTCCCTGCTGGATGGTAACAACCTCAACTTTCTTTGAATTTTCATCCTCCGCACGGGTGGAAGCAATGTACCAGATGCCTGCCGTGGCCGCGATCAGCAGCAGAATCAGTACGATAATCAGGACGATGCGTTTCCCATGTCCGCTTTTATTTCCTGTGTTCATACACAAACTCCAAAATTTCTCTTTTCAAAAAACATCCGGCAGACATTCTTCCGGAGACCTGAAAACTGTCTCCATCGCCAGAATGCCTGCATGGACAAGAAAGGGACGTAAATAAAATCTACGTCCCTCCTCATGCATTTCCTTATACGGTTCATTACTCCTTGGATCTTCCGAGATACTCTCCTGTTCTCGTATCGATCTGAATCTTCTCTCCTTCTTCGATGAAGATAGGAACCTGAATGACTGCGCCAGTTTCTACAGTTGCAGCCTTGGTTACATTCGTAGCCGTGTCTCCCTTGATTCCCGGCTCTGTCTCTGTAACCGTCAGGTCTACGAAGTTCGGCGGTTCAACGGCAAAGCAGGAATTCTCGTAGAAACGCAGCGTTGCTTCATCGTTTTCACGAATGTACTTTACTGCGTCTCCCATCAGATCCTTGCCTACCGGAATCTGCTCGAATGACTCTGGGTCCATGAAATAGAACAGATCTCCATCATTGTAGAGATAAGTCATCTTTCTGGTCTCGATTCTTGCCTCATTGAATTTTTCTGTCGGGTTGAATGCCGTCTCACGGATCGCACCGGTAATAATGTTCTTATACTTTGTTCTTACGAACGCAGCACCCTTGCCCGGCTTAACATGCTGAAAGTCGACAACAACGTTAGGCTCTCCGTCCAGTTCGAACGTCATGCCCTTTCTGAAATCTCCTGCTGTAATCATTGGTTATTCACTCCCTATTTTTTTTAGTAAATCTAATATATTATATCAGAACTGCGGTGATTTGCAACAGCCGGACGTTCTGATTGCTGGTGTTTTTCCTGTCCTCCCGGCCTGAAGCCTGCCTGTTACAGGTTTTTCATCATGTCAGGAAGCTGTGACATATCCATCCCGATCGCCTCACCGACAATTTTATAGACATCGGCCATCATCAGTGAAAAGCGCATGGCTGTCTGCATGTACTGCGCAGCAGCGGGATTGGACATCATCATTGCGGAAAGACGCTGAATTTCCTGCATCATTTCCGCTGTCGGCTGTTCGCCGTTCATCTGCATGGACTGCTGGCGGATCTGAAGATTCTGCAGCTCCTTTACCATGTTTGAAAGTTCCGGGTCGCTGTCGACCAGCTTCTGCATCTGATCGTACTGCTTGAATTCC
Organism: Eubacterium sp.; assembly: GCA_051893535.1. Taxonomy (GTDB): domain Bacteria; phylum Bacillota; class Clostridia; order Peptostreptococcales; family Anaerovoracaceae; genus Aminicella. The sequence goes on from JBJFHK010000110.1 coordinate 14,559, forward strand.
TCGGATTCCTTTATGGCCTGGGCCAGGCCGTGAGCCTGATCATATACGTTCATTCTTTCCTCCGTTATATCTGCAGGAAGACCGGAAGGATCAGCGGACTTCTTCTGGTCTTCTGGAAAATGAAGCGGCGCAGATCGTCACGAACATCGTTTTTCAGGCTGTTCCAATCCTGGAATCCTCCTGCGAGGCTCTTTTCGATCGCGTTCTGCGCAACCTTTCTGGATTCCGCAATCAGTCCCTCATTTTCCTTTACATAGACGAATCCTCTGGAAACGATTTCCGGTCCGGAAACCAGTGTACCGCTTCCTGTGTCCACGCCGGCTACAACCAGAATCAGTCCAGACTCTGAGAGGAGCTGACGGTCCTTCAGGACGATGTTTCCGACATCTCCGATACCGAGTCCGTCCACCATGATATCCTCTGCAGGAACCACATTTTTAAAGCGGATGGCTCTCTTCTTGGTCAGAGTCAGCTGGTCTCCGTTGCTCAGGATAAAAATATGATCTTTCTTCTCTCCGAGCTGTTCTGCCAGCTGACGATGAATGATCAGATGTCTGTGTTCTCCGTGCACCGGCATAAAAAACTTTGGACGGATCAGCGAATGCATCAGTTTCAGGTCTTCCTGGCAGGCATGTCCGGAAACATGAATATCCGCGTTCTCGTTATAGATTACGTGAACCTGCTTCTGATAGAGCTGGTTGACGACTCTCGAAACGGATTTTTCATTTCCAGGAACCGGTGTGGAAGACAGGATTACGGTATCGCCCTTCTTCAGCTTTACATTCCTGTGCTCATCGGCAGCCATTCTGGCGAGCGCGGAAAGCGGCTCTCCCTGGCTCCCTGTTGTAATAATCGTTAATTTACTGTCTGGAATTCCTCTCGTCTGATTCAGTTCTACATAAGAACCTGCCGGGAACTTCAGATAGCCGAGTTCCATGGCCAGCTTGACGACATTGTCCATGCTCCGCCCGGATACTGCGAACTTTCTTCCGTATTTCACAGACAGCTCGATGATCTTCTGGATACGGTTTACATTCGATGAGAAGGTCGCGATGATGATACGGTTTTCCGCTTCGCGGAAAATGCCGTCCAGAGACTCCCCTACAACACGTTCAGACCGGGTATATCCCGGACGTACGACGTTGGTGGAATCGCACATCATCAGATCAACCCCGGAATCTCCGATCTCAGCCAGTCTTCCCAGATCAATCGGATCTCCGTCGACCGGTGTATAGTCAATCTTGAAGTCTCCTGTATGGAAGATTCTGGCTGCCGGCGTCTTGATGAAGTAGCATACGGCGTCCGCAATGGAATGCGTTGTATGAATAGCTTCGATCTCGAACGCACCGACCTTGAAGGTGTCTCCGGCATGGATAACGTTCAGATTGCCTCTGATTCCATGCTCTTCCAGTTTATTTCTGATCAGGCCGAGCGACAGCGGGGTTCCGTAAATCGGAACATTGATCTGCTTCAGCAGATACGGGACGCCGCCGATATGGTCTTCATGACCGTGGGTGATAATCAGCCCCTTTACCTTGGCCGCGTTCTTTACCACATAGCTGAAATCCGGGATGACCACGTCGATTCCGTACATGCTGTCATCTGGGAAAGACATTCCGCAGTCGATGATCAGAATCTGATCTTTATATTCCAGCAGCGTCATGTTCTTTCCGATTTCATCCAGACCGCCGATCGGGAAAATTTTTATACTTTCCGGCTTTTTCCGTGGGTGTGTGTCATTTCTGGTTCTGGCTCCCCGGTGAATGTTGGCCGTATGCCGGGATGATGACTGTGTTTTTGGTTTCAGGCCCAGCTCCCGGCCCAGACGATCTCCTGCCGCTTCCGTTTTTCTGTTCTCAACGGACTTGCGGCCGTTGAAACGGCGCTCAGAGGAATGACTGTTCCTCTGGCCGTTTCTCCTTGCCCGGGTATTCTTCTCCTGGGCATTGTTCTTGTTATTCTCTCTCATTAAGGTCCTCTCTACCTGACGACAAAGTTTACAAGTCGATTCGGCACCGCAATGGTCTTCACGACATTTTTGCCTTCAAGAAGTTCCTTAACCCTTGCATCCTGCTGAACCTGTTCAGCAAGTTCATCTCTGGACAGTCCGCTTGCAGCCTTGATTTTTGCCTTGACTTTTCCGTTCAGCTGAACGACAATTTCCACCTCGTCCTTGACGAGCGCCTTCTCGTCATAAGATGGCCATGCGTGGTGTGTCAGCGTGCCTTCTCCGCCCAGATCCTGCCACATCTCTTCACAGATATGCGGGGTGAACGGCGAAAGCAGAACAACAACAGTCTTTACTGCTTTCGCGTAAAGTCCCGGGTTCAGATCCTTCTGGTCCTTATCCTTGTAAAGCTCATTGACCAATTCCATGATGGAGCTAATAGCAGTGTTGAAGTTATAACGCTTGCTGATGTCATCGGTCACTTTCTTAATCGTCGTATTCAATACATAGTTCAGGTTCTTGTCGAGATCAGACTTCACCTCAACAGGAATATCCTTACCGCTGTTCTGGCTGACAAATTCATAAACAAGTCTCCAGACACGGTTCAGGAAACGGTAGCTTCCGTCCACACCTTCATCCGACCAGTCCAGCTCTCTTTCCGGAGGTGCGGCAAACAGGATGAACAGTCTTGCTGTATCTGCGCCGTATTTCTTCAGGATTTCCTCCGGGCTGACAACATTTCCGACAGATTTACTCATTTTCTTGAAGACGCCGTTCTCATCAGCCTTGTTTACCATGCCCTGTGTCAGCAGATTGCGGAAAGGCTCCTCCTCGCTGACCAGACCCAGGTCATAGAGCGCCATCATGAAGAAACGCGCGTACATCAAGTGCAGGATGGCGTGCTCAACGCCTCCGATATACTGGTCTACGTTCATCCAGTAATCAGCTTTCTTCTTGTCCCATGCCTTTTTGTCGTTGTGCGGATCTGTATAACGCAGGTAGTACCAGGATGAGTCGAGGAATGTATCCATTGTGTCGACTTCACGTCTTGCTTTCTTTCCGCAGCGCGGACATGTGCATTCTACGAAGGTTTTGGATGTCGTAATCGGGGATTCTCCCTTTCCGGTAAATTCTACATCCTTAGGAAGCAGAACCGGCAGGTTCTCCTCTTTTTCAGGAACCCATCCGCAGTCCTCGCAGTAAATCATCGGGATTGGTGTTCCCCAGTATCTCTGTCTGGAGATCAGCCAGTCTCTGAGCTTGTAGTTGACCGTCTTCTTTCCGATTCCTTCGCTGTCCAGCCAGTCGATCATCTTTCCGATCGCCTCACGGTTATTCATGCCGTTGAACTGCTCGGAATTGATCATCGTTCCCTCAGCATCGAATGCTTTAGTCAGATGATTGACATCGATCTCCGGATCATCGCTGTCGACTACCGGAATAATGTCCAGGCCGAACTTCTTCGCGAAATCGAAGTCTCTCTGGTCATGAGCCGGAACCGCCATGATGGCACCTGTTCCGTAGCTCATCAGTACGTAGTCGGAAATATAGATCGGAATCTGTTTTCCATTTACCGGATTTACCGCATAGCGTCCGATAAATACACCTGTCTTCTCGCGTGTGGTGGACGTACGCTCAATGTCATTCAGGTGCTTGACTTTCTCGACATATTCATTCACCGGTTTCTCATATTCGCTTCCCTCTACCAGCTCCATCAGGTAAGGGTGCTCCGGTGACATTACCATGAATGTCGCTCCGAACAATGTGTCTGCACGGGTTGTGAAGACCTTCAGTGACTTGTCGGAATCCACAATCTTGAAATCAATTTCTGCGCCGACAGATCTTCCGATCCAGTTGCGCTGCATGACTTTTACCTTGTTCGGCCATCCCGGGAGCTTGTCCAGATTATCCAGAAGTCTGTCCGCGTAGTCTGTGATACGCAGATACCACTGAGACAGATTTTTCTTGGTTACAGGTGTGTGGCAGCGCTCACAGCAGCCGTCCACAACCTGCTCATTTGCCAGTACGGTCTGGCAGCTTGGGCACCAGTTCACCGGGTTTTCTTTTTTATATGCAAGACCTTTATTATAGAACTGAATAAAGATCCACTGCATCCACTTATAATATTCCGGGCTGCAAGTCTGTACCTCGCGGTCCCAGTCGTAAGAGAGTCCGAGGCGGCGCAGCTCATCTTCCATCTCATGAATATTATCCCACGTCCACTTGTCCGGGGCAATACCATGTTTGATCGCCGCATTCTCCGCAGGCAGTCCGAAGGAATCGAAACCCATGACATGAAGAACGTTATATCCCTGCATCGTCTTGAAACGGGCGATGACATCTCCGATGGAATAGTTTCTTACATGTCCCATGTGCAGCTTTCCTGACGGGTATGGGAACATTTCCAGATCATAGAATTTCTCCTTTGACGGATCTTCCGTGACCTTGAAGGACTTATTCTCCTCCCAGTACTTCTGCCATTTCTTCTCGATCTCACTAAAATTGTACTTTTCTTCCATTTCTTTTTCCCCTGTAAAACAATACTACTTCCAATCCACGAGGTCACAGTCTCCCCAGACCCCTTCAATATTATATTTCGCACGCATCTCTTCTGTAAATACGTTGACGACAATATCACCGAAATCCACGAGAATCCAGCCCGTGTTTTTTCTGCCCTCTGTGCTGCGGGACAAAACATTGAGCTCAGCAAGGCGGTCCTCGGCTGCATCAGCCAGGGATTCTGCCTGACGCTCGGAACTTCCGGATGCTACCACCAGGTAGTCCGTGAACGAGGAGCGTTCCGCCACATCGATAATCACTACATCTATTCCCAGCTTGGCATCCATTGCCTTCGCTGCTTCTATCGCTAAGGTTCTGCTGTCCATTTTTCTCTCCTTTAACTGGTTTTCATAATAATCTCTGGCATGCAGCGTATCCTCATCCAGATATTTTCCCTGCGAACGGACAAATTCCACCGACCGGCTCAGAGAATACAGGCAGGCTCTGTCAATATCTTTATACGCCAGTCTTCTGGCTTCGTCAACTCCCGGATAATCTCTCGACGGCTCAATCGCATCTGCGATAAACAGGATTTTCTCCAGCAGCGACATCGCCGGACGCCCGGTAGTGTGATAGCTGACTGCATTAATCAGATCCTGATCGCTGACATGGAATTCCTTTTCCATCACTGCCGCGGCGACCTTGCTGTGGGCAAGATTCCGTTTTCCTTTATATTTCTGCGGAAGGCCGTACTGGTCAATCAGGTCATCCAGGTCCCTTTCCTTGAACATGTCGTGATACAGCGCACCTGCCTCTGCTTTTTCCGGATCTGCTCCATACTGTTTCGCAAGGCTCACAGCCGTTTCCACAACGCCCTTTATGTGCCGGCGCCGCTTTTCCGACAAATGTTCGTCCAGATACTGAATAACTTTGTCTTTATCGATATAATCGGTGATCATAGATATATTCTTCTACCTCCCGCGGCACGAGTCCTTCCAGTGATTTCCCCTCAGCGGCCCTCTTCCGGATTTCCGTTGAGGAGATATCCATCGGATCATTATGAACAAGGGAAATTCTCGCACCATACTTATTCTCATATTCTTTTTTCTTCTGCAGACAGTCTTCACAGGAAATTCCCGGCCGTATGGTCAGTATAATGCCATAGCGGTTCAGAATTTCCGGACCATGATTCCAGCTTTCCAGCTGAAGAAAGGAATCCCCTCCGACGATAAACCAGAACTCTGTGTCCTGATACATCCGAGAAAGTTCTTCCAGTGTTTCCCAGGTGTAGGAAATCCCCTGCTTCTGGATCTCATAGTCAAGAACAGAAAGCAGCGGGTGATTCTTCGCGGCAAGTTTTACCATAGCCAGCCTGTCCTCATCCGACACATGCAGTGCGTTCAGTTTAAAAGGACTGACATGTGCCGGCATGAGATAGACCGTGTGCAGATGAAGCTCTTCTGCGGCCGTTTCCGCGATGGAAATGTGCCCGAGGTGAATCGGATTGAACGTTCCGCCCAGTACGGCCGCCGGCTTTCTTCTCATGATTATTCCTCTGTAACCGCGATTCCGAGTTCTTCAAGCTGCTCATCATCAACGGTATTCGGTGCATCGCTGACCAGGCACTGTGCGTTCTGATTCTTCGGGAACGCCATAACCTCACGGATGGAGGATTCTCCGGTCAGGAGCATGATCATACGGTCAAGTCCGTATGCCAGTCCGCCGTGCGGTGGTGCTCCGTACTTGAACGCCTCCAGCAGAAATCCGAACTTGCGCTCTGATTCTTCCTTGGTGATTCCCAGAATATCGAACATCTTCTGCTGAAGATCGCGGTCATGAATACGGATGCTTCCTCCGCCCATTTCTACACCATTCAGGACGATGTCGTAGGTATCGGAGCCGACATGCATCGGATCCGTGTCCAGCATCGGAATATCTTCAGTTCTCGGATGGGTAAACGGATGATGCATCGCTGTAACTTCTCCGTCCTCGTTTTTCTCGAACATCGGGAAGTTGACCACCCAGAGCAGATTATACTGATGAGGATCAAGCAGGCCCATCTGATCGGCGATATGACGTCTCAGGAATCCCAGACTGTCATAAACGACCTTCGGCTGATCAGCGACGATCAGAATCAGGTCTCCCACCCTGGCGTCAAACTCGTCTGCGATCTCTTTCAGCTCATCCTGGCTGAAGAACTTGTTTACAGAAGACTTAAACTCTCCGTCTTCCACACGGATCCAGACGATTCCCTTTGCGCCGTAATGCTTTGTCTCTTCCGTCAGCTTGTCAATCTTCTTGCGGCTGTATTCTTTGCTGCCTCCGTCGATGCAGATTCCGCGGACGTCGCCGCCCTGGGAGAGTGCATTGCTGAAGACCTTGAATTCGCTGTTCTTTACAGCCGGGATATCATTCAGCTTATGCAGTTCGAATTCGAATCTGGTGTCCGGCTTATCAGAACCGTAACGGTTCATCGCATCCCAGTACTGCATTCTCGGGAGCGGAGTCTTGATATCGACATCCAGCATTTCCTTGAATACTCGCTTCAGGAAGCCCTCCTGCATGGTCAGAATATCGTCCATGTCAACGAAACTCATCTCCAGGTCGATCTGGGTGAATTCCGGCTGTCTGTCGGCTCTCAGGTCCTCATCGCGGAAGCACTTTACGATCTGCATGTAGCGGTCTGTTCCGCCGACCATCAGAAGCTGCTTGAACAGCTGCGGGGACTGCGGAAGCGCGTAGAACTTTCCGTGGTTGACACGGCTCGGAACCAGATAGTCACGGGCACCTTCCGGAGTGGAACGGACAAGCATCGGGGTTTCAACCTCTGTGAATCCGTTCTCATCGAAATAGTCTCTCGCGATCTTGCAGACCTTATGTCTGAAGGTCAGGTTTCTCTGCATTTTCTGCTTGCGCAGGTCCAGATAACGGTACTTCAGGCGGAGATCCATACTTACCTGGTCATCGTCCTTGATGTAGATCGGCGGTGTCTCTGAAGAGGCATACAGCACGATGTCGGATGCCAGAACTTCAATATCTCCGGTCGGAATGTCCGGGTTCTTGGAAGAACGCTCGCGGACTTTTCCAGAAACGCCGATAACATACTCTCTTCCCAGGCTCTCTGCGAGATCGAATTTTTCCTTATCGATCGTTTCATCGAATACGATCTGTGTGATCCCGGTTTTATCTCTCAAGTCAACAAAAATCAATCCGCCAAGGCTTCTCTGGCTGGCTACCCAGCCGTCCAGCGTTACCTCCTGGCCGATGTTTTCCTTTGTCAGAACTCCGCACATATGTGTGCGCTTTAGTAACTGTGACATTGCTCAACTCCTGAATAACGTATATCCGTCCGCAGAATGCAGGCACCCGCGGACTATTTTATATAAAAAATAAATTTATTAACTGACGTATTGAAAATTGAACCACCGGAATTATTTTCCGAGGAGTTCATGGACCTTCTTTTCCAGCTCATTCAGCGGAACTTCATGCTGCTCGTGGGCATCCATATCCTTCAGCTGAACGACACCCTTCTGGATCTCGTCGTCTCCGATCATGACCGTGAAGCGGCTGTTCAGACGGGCAGCGTATTTAAACTGGCCCTTGACCTTTCTGGAAAGAATATCCATTTCCGCGTGGAGACCGGACTGACGCATCTCATGCATGATGCGCAGACCCTCACGCTTTGCTTCATCACCCATTACGGCGATGAAGACATCTACCGGAGCCGGCTCAGGGAACTGGAATCCGTTTTCGTCCATCAGAAGAAGCAGTCGCTCAATACCCAGGCCGAATCCGACTCCCGGAACTTCCGGTCCGCCGATCTCTTCAACCAGGTGATCGTAACGGCCGCCCCCGCAGACTGTGGACTGCGCACCGATTCCTGTGGATACAAACTCAAATGCCGTCTTGGTGTAGTAGTCCAGACCTCTTACGATCTTCGGGTTGACGACGTAGTCGATTCCCATTGCATCCAGATTTGCTTTCAGATCCTCAAAAGCGGCCCTGCAGTCGTCGCAGAGATAGTCGACCATCATCGGTGCGTTCTCCACCAGTTTCTGATCCTCCGGCGACTTGCAGTCCAGAATTCTCATCGGATTCGTCTCGAAACGGCTCTTGCAGGTATCGCAGAGCTCATCGTAATGCGGACGCAGGAAATCTTTCAGCGCTTCTCTGTACTTCGGACGGCAGTTTGGGCAGCCGACGCTGTTGATTTCCAGCTGGACGTTTTTAATTCCCATCTCGTTCAGGAAATCCTTTGCAAAACAGATAACTTCAGCATCTGCCAGCATGTCCGGCGTTCCGAATACCTCAATTCCGAACTGGTGGAACTGACGCAGGCGGCCTGCCTGCGGCTTCTCATAACGGAAACACGGCGTTTCATAACAGAGCTTGGTCGGCTGAACGTTCGCAAAGGTCTTATGTTCAGTAAAGGCTCTGACTGCCGGAGAAGTTCCCTCCGGCTTCAGCGTAATGCTTCTTCCGGCGTGATCTTTAAAGGTGTACATTTCCTTCTGGACGATGTCTGTCGTACCGCCTACTCCTCTTAAAAACAGTTCTGTATGTTCAAAATCCGGTGTCCGGATCTCTTTATATCCATAGTTTTCACACATGCGGCGAAATTTTCCCTCGACAAAATGCCAGCGGTGAATCTCCTCAGGCATGATGTCTTTGGTTCCCTTTGGCGCTGTTGTCAGCATAATTCCACTCTCCTTTACTACCCCAGATTCTTAATGTCTTTCTCTGCCATGCTGTCGGAAGTGAAGAATCCGTCAGCCTTCCTCTGGCACATCTCATCGATACGGTCGATATACTGCTGATAATTAGTCACATTCGCAACGCGTACAAGCTTATCCATTGCCGGATAATAGCGCTTGGAAATTCCGCCTGCTCCCAGGGCCAGAATGCTCTGGTGCTCATCCATAATGCGCGTATTATACAGACCTTCCGTTCCCGGACGGGACCATCCGGTATTTTCAAAATATCCGGCCATGTGCTTCTGCCGGTACAGATAATAGGGACGGAAGCCCTCTGCGCGCAGGACATCGCGGCTGTGATCCAGCATCTGGCGGACAATCCCCGCCACTTTATAATGATAGTCCTGATCGATGCCTTTTAAACGCGAAGCCCGCTTAACTGACAGCGTGTGGACGGTAATGTTGTTCGCGCCCAGTTTCAGCACCTCATCCAGAGTCTCCGCAAAGTCCTCCGGCTGCTCTTCCGGAAGTCCTGCGATCAGATCAGCATTCACGACATCAAAACCGACCGATGCGGCCATTCTGAAGGCTTCCCGGATTTCCTCCGGCGTATGGCTTCTTCCGATAATATCCAGTGTCTTCTGCTTCATGGACTGCGGATTGATGCTGATTCTGCCGACATGATGCGCTTTCAGCACCTTCAGCTTATCCAGCGTGATCGTATCCGGCCTTCCGGCTTCAACGGAAAATTCCTTCAGGGAAGACAGATCCCAGGATCTTTCAACTTCTGAAAGCATCTGATCCATCTGATCCGCCGTCAATGTTGTCGGAGTTCCTCCTCCGATATAAACGGATTCAGGATGAATGCCCTGCTCCTTCATTTTCTCGCCGGTAAAACGGATTTCCTTCAGCAGAGCCGGAAGATATCTTGCGATCTCATCATCCGGGACCTGATTTGACGCAAAGGAACAGTAGAGGCAGCGAGTCGGACAGAATGGAATGCCGATATAAATTCCGATTGAATCGGGATCCGGGTCTCCCAGACTTTCCTGCTGATACTGATACATTTCTGTGATCAGATCTGCCTTTTCTTCGGTCAAAAAGTAATCTTTCAAGAAGATCTCCCTGACCTTCTCCCGGTCACCGTACTGATGCAGAAGTTCCCCCGCAAGCTTTACCGGACGCACTCCGGTCAGAATGCCCCAGTCCGGCCGTTTCCCGGTCAGTGCTGACAGTTTTCTGAAGAGTTCTCTCTTGATTTCATCCCTGTCAGTACTTCCTGATTCATTAATCTTCAGGCAGTCGTCATCGCTGCTCTGAGGATCAATCAGTTCATAACGTTCCGGCGGCAGAAATTCATCGATGAGCTCACGCATCAGCGCGGTTTTTTCAACATCGAATAACTTTATTTTGATTGTAAATTCATTCGTATCAGGCAAATGGATTCGTCTCCTTTTCAATTTTTACTGTGGATTCTCCCATATGTCCCGGAAGAAGAACGGTATCCTCAGGAAGCTGAAGAATACGATGCAGAGATTTAATAATCGCATCGTAATCTCCTCCCGGAAAATCTGTTCTTCCAATGGATCCCCGGAAAACAGTATCGCCGCAGAAACAGTATTTTCCGACAAGAATAACCTGTCCTCCCGGTGTATGTCCCGGTGTGAACAGGAACTTCAGATTCATGCTGCCGATCTGCATCTCATCCCCGTCTTCTACATACTTGTCTGCGTGTTCCACAATAATCCGGCGGTTGATCATTTTAGAAGAGTTGATCTTCGGATCCTCCAGAGTCTGCTTTTCATGAACAGACGCAAGAACTTTCACACCCGGAATCTGTTTCCGGAAATCTTCTATTCCTCCGATATGGTCGCCATGACCATGTGTCAGCAGAATCCAGCCTATATGCAGATTCTGTTTATTTACTTCATCCATCAGTTCCTGGCTGAAGCCGCCCGGATCAACGATGAATCCTTCTCCCGTCTCATCGTATACCAGATAGGTATTGACGAAAATCGGGCCCGTCTCATAATGCTTGATTTCCATAGTTACTCCTGTATATTCTGCAGGCAGCATCCGGCTGCCCTGTCTTCACATCCTGTATCAGAGAAGACTCCGGCAGCCCTGCCGGCGGCATTCTGAATTTATACGCCTGATCGATAGGTACTGATTACATCCGGGATCTTGCGCATCTTGCTCATGATCTGTTCAACCTGATTGATATCCCTGATGGAAAGGGACAGCATCAGCCGCATGCGTCCGTCCTTATCGACTCTGCCGTTTACACTCTCAATGTTAACGTCCATCTCATCACAGACTCTGGACACATCCGAGAACATACCTTTGCGGTCCGTGAATACAACGGTAATCGCTGCCTGGTACATCTGATCTTCCGGCTCATCTTTCTTCCACTCTACCTCGATAAAACGGGCACGTTCAGATTCCGGCATGGAGGTAATGTTCGGACAATCCTTTCTGTGTACGGACACACCTCTTCCCTTCGTGATGAAGCCGATGATATCATCACCAGGGACAGGATTGCAGCAATGGGCAACTCTGACCATGAGTCCGTCCATTCCCTTAACAATAATCCCGGCATCCGTATGCCTTTTCTTTTTCCTGGCATCGGACTTCGCAGCAGCCTTGAGAAGTGCTTCTTCTTTTGCGCGCTTCTTTTCCTGTTCCCTCAGTTGATCCTGGTCGTACTGTTCAAAAAGAATTTTTGCGAAACGGCTGATCAGAGAGCCGCCCTGGGCCATCTGCTTATAGGCCTCGTCCAGAGTCGCAAAGTTCATCTTCTTCATTGCCTGGTTCAGGAACTGTGTTTTAGTAACCGCAGAAGGTTCATAACCCTTCTTGCGGATATACTTATCCAGAGCCTCACGGCCACGGTTGACATCATCCCCGTTAGTCTGCTTCTTAATCCAGGATCGAATCTTATTTTTCGCTGTTGAACTTTTTACGATTTTCAGCCAGTCTACACTTGGCCCCGATGAGTTCGGATTGGTGACAATCTCTACGATATCTCCGCTGTTAAGCGGATGATCGATCGTGACCATCTTTCCATTCACCTTAGCACCGACACAGTGACAGCCGACATCGGTATGAATCTTGAACGCGAAATCCAGCGGCGTAGAACCGGCCGGAAGATCGATAACTTCACCCTTAGGCGTAAATACGAATACCTGAGAAGAAAACAGATCCATTTTCAGGGTATCCAGAAAATCTTTCGGATCCTGGAGATCCTTCTGCCATTCAATCGCCTGACGAAGCCATGCCAGCTTCATATCTTCCTTATTCTGATTTCCGGAAGTATTGCCCTCTTTATATTTCCAGTGTGCAGCAATACCATATTCTGCAACACGGTGCATCTCATATGTTCGGATCTGGATCTCGAAGGGAACACCGTTATCTCCCAGGACTGTGGTATGCAGAGACTGGTACATATTCGGCTTGGGCATGGCGATGTAATCTTTAAAGCGGCCCGGAATCGGTTTCCACATGGTGTGGACCTGACCCAGAACGGCATAACAGTCACGGACTGACTCGACTATAACACGGACAGCGACCAGATCGAAGATTTCATCCAGCTGCTTGTGCTGCACGGTCATCTTCTTATAGATGCTGTAGAGCTGCTTGGAGCGTCCCATAATGTCATACTTCATGTGCATGCCATCGAGAGCTTCTTTAATTTCTGCAATGACCTTCTGGATCATCTCCTCACGCTGCTGTTTCTTCGCATTGACACGTTTCTCAAGATCAGCGTATTCCTGCGGATGCAGATACTTCAGAGAAATGTTTTCCAGCTCGAATTTTACCGTGTAAATTCCGAGACGACCCGCCAGCGGCGCATAAATATCCAGCGTCTCTCTTGATTTTTCAATTATTTTGGCAGGCGTCATGAATTCAATCGTCCGCATATTATGCAGACGGTCTGCCAGCTTGATAATCAAAACCCGGATATCCTTGGACATCGCCAGGAACATTTTGCGCAGGTTTTCTGCCTGCGCCTGTTCCTTACTGTCGACCTTGAGATTTCCGAGTTTCGTGACACCGTCTACGAGAAGAGCTACATCCTCGCCGAAGTCTTCGACGAGCTGCTCTCTCGTATAAGGTGTATCTTCAACTGTATCATGGAGCATCCCGGCGACCAGTGTCTCATCGTCCATGCCGAGCTGAGCCAGAATAATGGCTACAGCAATCGGGTGAACCAGATACGGCTCGCCGCTTTTTCTCAGCTGGCCGTCATGGAGCTCCTTTGCTTTATCATAAGCCCTGCCGATCAGTTCAGTATTATATGGTTTATACTGAAGGATCTCTTCCAAAAACTTTGCTTTTGTCTTCATGAATGCTCATCCTTTTAGAACAAACCGGCTTTATTTCTTTCTTTTATAAGAAACGTGCTTCTGCTGATTCTTATGGTTCTTTTTCTTTGGCTTTGCTGCCGTCGAATTTTCCGGAAGCTCTGCCTTTTTCTGTTCAGCGCGCTGCGCTTCACGCTTCTTCTCTGCTTCTTCCTCGCGCTTCTTTTCTACCTTGTGCTCTTCTTTCTTTGCCTCGATGCGCTTCTTATTCTTAGCGATCTGCGCATAGCGGGAAGCTTCTTCACGCTTGTTGAACTCGTAGAAGAGCGGGCTGCACAGGCAGATGGAAGAATAAGTTCCGACTGCGACACCAACCATCAGCGGGAGTACGAAGGCTGCAAGTTCAGAGGATACAAAGAACAGCAGCGGGATGATCGCAATTTCTGTCGTGATGGATGTCATGAGAGAACGGTCGAGAGTCTGGGTAATACTGGTGTCCAGGACTTCCATAACCGGTTTACCTCTCATAAGATGTCTGTTTTCACGCACTCGGTCGAAAATAACGATGGTATCGTTGATGGAATATCCGACAATGGTCAGAACTGCAGCAACGAACGGATTGTCTACCGTTATTCCGAAAATCGCATATACACCAACCAGAACGAGCACGTCGTGACCAATTCCGGCAATCGCCGCAACACCATATTTCCAGGACTTGAAGCGGAAGATGATGTAAATCAGCATGCCCAGTGCCGCAATCAGGATAGACTTGATTGCATTATTTCTCAATTCGCTTCCGATGGAAGGACCAAATTCCTGAGAAGAAATAACCGAGCTGCTCGGACGTTTGAATGTCTTCTCCAGTGTTTTCTGTACAGCATCTCTCTGGTTTGCTTTCAGAGACTTACCTGTACGGAGAATAATTTCTTTATTTCCCTTTCCGGAATATACAATTGTAGGATTCAGCTTATACTTGCTGACTGCTTTCTTTACTTCCGTGGTGCTGACCTTGTGGCCCATATCCATCTGGATCATTGTACCGCCGGTGAAGTCGATACCATAATTGAATCCGTGGAAAATCAGGAAGCAGAGGCCCAGTACAATGAAAGCTCCGCTGCAGCAGTAGAAGATCTTTCTCTTCTCAATGAAGTGAACCTGATGTTTGATCCACTTTCTCGGAGTTCCATCCGGGTGACATCCAAAGAAGGAGTACTTTGCCGCTCTGCTGTCCGCAAGCGCACTGACGAACACCTGTGTAACCACAACTGCAGTAAAGATGCTGACGATGATGGAAATCATCAGAGTAATCGCGAATCCCTTTACGGTTGTGGATCCCAGCTCATACAGAACAATCGTCGCGATCAGTGTTGTGATCTGCGAATCGAGTACGGTAACCAGCGCATGGCGGAAGCCTTCATCCACGGCAGATCGTATCGATCGTCCCTTTCCGATTTCTTCCTTGATTCGGGTAAAGATGATAACATTTGCATCTACGGCCATTCCGACTCCGAGGATAATACCTGCAATTCCCGGCAGTGTCAGAACCGCGCCGATCATCTTCATGGCCCAGAGTACGATCAGTACGTACAGTGCCAGCGCGATATCCGCAAATACACCCAGCAGATTGAAGGCGATGATCATGAACAGGAAGACCAGTCCGAGACCGATAGCTCCTGCCACGATACTCTTATTCAGAGCATTGGCTCCGATGGATGCGGTCTGTACAGAGGAAGAAACCTCATGCAGGGATACCGGCAGGGATCCTCCGCGGATCAGTGCAGCTTCTTCTGTAGCTTCTGACTTGCTCATTCCGCCGGAACCGCCCGTAATTTCACAGGTAGAGGAATCGATTCTCTGACTTGCTGTAGGAGCAGTCAGGATATTGTTATCCAGCCAGATGACAATAGATGAATTGCTTACTGTCGTACCATGGTTCTGAACAGTTGCGGTAACGTCACCGTTTGCAGCCTTCTCCGTTGCATCTGCGAACTTGCTCTGTCCGGCACTGGAAAGCTTCAGCACGATCTTATAGCCTCCGTTTTCCTGGTCCTGACTGGCTGATGCATCTTTAACATCCGATCCGGTCATGATCGTCGTACCATCCGCCAGTGTAAAACGAAGCTTGGCTGTCTGTCCGATCTTGTTGATTGCCTGCTTGGCGTCCTTGACACCCGGCATCTCAACACGGATACGGTTCTTACCTTCAACATTGACAGTTGCTTCTGAGACACCCATGGCGTTGACACGGCGGTTCAGAACTTCTTTCGTCTGATCCATGACCTTCTTCGTCTTGGCATCACTCATGTGACCCGTGTCGGCTTTCAGAACAACGTATACACCACCATCAATATCAAGTCCGTATTTCAGTGAGTCCTTCAGGTTATTGATTGAACCCAGACCGAAACAGGACGCATACCAGCCGATTACAACGACTGCGATGATGACGATACTCAAGATTTTCTTTACTCTCGTCTTCATTTTCTTCCTTTCAACTTACACGAATTGTTACTGTCTTGATAATTGCACTTAATCATTTTACTACGTTTCTACAGTGCTTTCAAGCAATCGATCGATTTCCGAAGTTTCTCACGCCATCTGTTCAGCAGCTTTCCCTGCAGACAAAAAAATGCTGCAGCGGCAAATCTGATTGTCACTGCAGCACGATTCTTCGGCAGATAATATCCTATTTCTCACTCTTCTCCGGAGTTTCTTCCGTCTTACTCTCAGAGGCTGCAGAAGCTTCTGCCTGCTCATCCTGCTTCTTCGGCTGCTGTTTCTGCTTCGGTGCCGGCTCTTCCTTCTTTTCCGGCTCCTTCTTCTTCAGCATCTTAAGGCCCTTATTTCCTGTGCGCTCTTCATCATCTTCCTTTTTTGCAGTCTGTCTTGCCGCATTCTGGGAAGAAGCGCCTTTCTTCTTCGTCAGTGTCTTGGAAATTCCCCATGGCATAACTTCCATTTTGGTTCTGTTGGAGCCTACTTCGATGACGATGTTGCCGTCCTTCTTTACCGCATTGACTGTTCCGACAATGCCGCCGATCGTAACGACTTCATCACCCTTCTGCAGAGCGCTCCTCATCTCCTGCTGTTCCTTCTCCTTCTTCTTCTGCGGTCTGATCATTAAGAAATACATCAGTGCAAAGAAGATGACCAGCATGATAATGGTGCTTACCCAACTGTTTTTTCTGTTTGCTGCAGCCAGCATAATGGCCGTATTCAACATAATTTTCCTCCTGAGCTCATATTTATCTTAGTTACAACTGTTTTAGCCTAACACTCTGACTATACAATAAATCTTTCCATCATGCAATGCTATTAAAATACATTACATCTGATTGAACTACTTTCAACTGCCGGCATAACAGGAAGAATCCCGCCCTTCCACGACGCTGAAGCATCGGGCATCTGTCCGGGAATATTGTTACCGTCTGCCAGACAGACAATAAAAAACTCCGGCAAAGGCCTTAATATGCCGGCCTCTCCGGAGATTCTGCTTCTCGGTCTGAATGCCGGCGATG
Source organism: Eubacterium sp. (assembly GCA_051893535.1). Classification (GTDB taxonomy): domain Bacteria; phylum Bacillota; class Clostridia; order Peptostreptococcales; family Anaerovoracaceae; genus Aminicella. The sequence goes on from JBJFHK010000110.1 coordinate 31,519, forward strand.
GGGGTCGAACCCATACGGTGTTGCCACCACAGGATTTTGAATCCTGCACGTCTGCCAATTCCATCACGCCGGCACATTTGATTTTAGATAAAAAAATGGTGCGGCTGACTGGATTTGAACCAGCACGGTTGCCCATACGGCCCTCAACCGTACGCGTCTGCCAATTCCGCCACAGCCGCACAATGAATGACGCGAAAAGCGTCATATCATGCATTAGTATAATCCCTCTACGACTTTTTATAGGTATCCGATGCCGTATCCGGTGTGATGGTTCTCTTATAACTCCATGTACTTACATTTCTGTATGGACTGAAGAAAACCGGTTTACCTGAAGACATCAAACTCTTCACTGTTGTCAATGAATAAGTCTTATAGCAGATACAGTAGTAAGGAACATCCTTAGTAAGTTCCTTCTTCAGTTTCTGATAAACTGCCTTCTGGCCTGCAGCGCTTCTGGTCTGTTCAAGTTTATCAACCTCACTCGCGACTGCCTTATTATAATAACTCAGTTCATTGCCCTTGTCAAACATTTTTTTCAGATTATAGCTCTTATCGAAAATATATCCGCCCATCAGCAGATCAAAGTTTCCACTTTTGCGGTCTGACTGATAGGATGTTTTATCTTCCTTCTTCACGGTAACATTGAGTCCGATATTTTTCAGCTCTTCGGCAATGCTCTGAGCCGCTTCCGTTCTTCTCTTATTATCCGAGTTGACGAGAAGAGTCAGGTTGACTTCTTTTCCCTTCTTGTCTTCCAGAAGTCCGTCCTGGTCGCGGTCTCTGTATCCCGCCTTTCTCAGCATCAGAATGGCCTTGGACTGATTGAAGATATAATCGTCTTTTTTATTGCCTGCTCCCAGGAAATCCGGGAAATAGATAGAATCCGACTGGATGCAGTTGGTTCCGAAATCGTCCTGAATCAGCTGACTGCAGTCAATCGCATAGCAGATCGCCTGACGGACACGACGCTTTTTCAGCGCGGTGTTTTTAAAACGGAAGGCAATATATTCTGCTTCCGGTGCTTTCACCTTTGTGCTCTTCAGATTCTTATCGGATGCATCGCTGAAGGCTTCTTCTGATGTGTCCAGGAAACCTGTAATGGCGTCTGTCGTAACAAGGCCGCCCACATTCTTCTGGTTCGGAAGACGGCGGAAATGAATCGTATTCCGGGCCTTCGTTCCGTAATAGCGGCTATTCGGCTTCAGAACCAGAGACAGTCTTCCACTGTCAATACTGCTGATCTTATACTGACCGCTGCCCACCGGTTTCCATGCATTTCCGCTTGAATATGAGCTGGAATCCACAATCGGGAAAGTCAGATTATCAAGGGCAGCATCTTTTTTACTTGAAAAGGTAACCGTCACACTGTTCCCGCTTCCGCTGACCGAACTGATTTTTTTCGCATATGCGTAATAAGGGCTGGAGGATCCGGCCTTCTTGATCTGAGAAACCGTATACTTTACATCCGATGCATCAACGGTATCTCCATTGCTGAACTTCGCATTTTTCAGCGTCAGATCAACTTTTCCGCTGGAAGGATGGGCCTGATAAGATTTTACCAGATCCTTCTCCACATTCAGATTGGAATCCAGACGGAACAGACTGCTGCAGACAAGCTGTGCAATATAATATGTATCCGTATCTTTGGAAGACAGGAACTTCATGGAGCGGATCCTGCTCATCGGAAGATATACCGTGCTGGTCTGCTTATAGCTACTCTTCACCGCTGCCTGTTTTCCTGCCGTGGCCGTCTCACTTTCATCATCCTTATTGAAATGATTGATCACAACGCCAAGCACAACCATGATAATAATCACAAGGGCAATGACAGCGACCATGTGATCCCGGACATAATCCACAATACGATAAAAAATATTATCCTTTGAAGGTTCGATCATACTTTCTCAAGAGCGCATCAACGGTCTGGTGCAGCTCCTCCACTCCTCTCGAATTATCTACGATTTCATTCGAACGCTCTGCTTTTTCACGCTCAGGCATCTGGCTGCGCATGCGCTTCTCAACCTGTTCAGCCGTAGCTCCATCGCGCTCCATCACCCTTTTTCTGCGGACCTCTTCATCTGCCGTAACGAACCACACCTGTCCGCAGAGATCTTCCGAGCCGGTTTCAAACAGCAGAGGAATATCGAGAAAGATTATACCATAATTTCCGCTTTTTCGGTATTCAGCGATCCACTTTATCGCCGCTTCACGGACTTTCATCGTGACAATCTGTCTCAATCTGTTGTTCTTTTCCCTGTCGGCAAACACAATTTCCGCAAGTTTCTTCCTGTTTAACACTCCCGGTCTCTGCAGAATCTCCTTCCCGAACTCTTCCGCCAGCTCATCCACCACCGGACTTCCGCCCTTCGTCAGATTCCTGGATACCTCATCTGCATCGAACACAGGATAGCCCAGAGAAGCAATATAAGACGACACCGTCGACTTCCCCGCGCCGATTCCTCCGGTAATTCCTATGATCATCATTTTTTGTCCCTCCTGTCTGACCGGTCAGTCTTTCAGTTCGTACCAGGACTCGCCTTCATTCCGGTCACAGAGCAGCGCGACCTTCAGATCCGCCGCACTTTCCATATTTCTCTGCAGCAGTTCCTCTACCTGCTCACGTTCATCCGGATCCGTCTGGATGATCAGTTCGTCATGGATCTGCAGAACCAGACGGGATTTCATCTTTCTCTCCCGAAGTTCCTTCTCCACGCGGATCATGGCGATCTTGATGATGTCTGCCGCCGTACCCTGAATCGGGCTGTTCATCGCAAGACGTTCACCCATCTGACGCGACATGTAATTTTTTGACTTGATTTCACGGATATAACGCCGCCGGCCGAACAGGGTCTCCGAATAACCCTTCTCCCTGCACTGCTCAATGCAGGCATCCATGAATATCTTTACCTTGGGATGTTTGGAAAAGTAATCCTGGATGTAACTCTCTGCTTCCTTTCTGGAAACGTGGATTTCCTCAGAAAGCCCGAAACTGCTCATTCCATAGATCACACCGAAATTAACCGCCTTGGCGCGGCTCCTCTGCAGAGGCGTCACATCCTCATAATCCACGTTAAACACTCTCGCGGCTGTTGTCCGGTGAATGTCTTCACCCTCATTAAATGCGCGGATCAGGTTTTCATCGCCGGACATATGCGCCAGAATTCTCAGCTCAATCTGTGAATAATCGGCACCCACCAGAAGACCGCCTTTCTCTGCCGTGAATGCCCTGCGCAGCTGTCTTCCGATATCCGTACGGACCGGAATGTTCTGTAGATTCGGTTCTGTGCAGCTCAGCCGGCCGGTTGCCGCAACCGTCTGCTGGAAATGCGCGCGGATTCTTCCGTCGTCTCCGATCAGCGGCACCAATCCGTCCACATAGGTACTCTGCAGCTTCGTCAGGGTGCGGTACTGCAGAATCAGAGAAGCAATCGGATAGTTCTTTTCCAGCTTCTTCAGCACATCCGCACTGGTGCTGTAACCGCGCTTTGTTTTCTTTCCTGCAGGCAGCTGCAGTTTCTCAAACAGGATTTCCCCCAGCTGCTGGGTAGAATTAATATTAAACTCTTCCCCTGCCAGCGTATAAATGGCCTGCTCCAGCTTATCCGTCTCTTCCTTCAGCGCGCTGCCGATCTCCTGGAGAACAACAGCATCCACCGTAATTCCCGTAACTTCCATCTGCGCAAGAACCCGGATCAGAGGAAATTCAATTTCCTCCGCCAGCTTTCTGCAGTCCTCTTCATCCAGCTTCTTTTCCTGGATTTCCCGCAGCTGAACGGCCGCGTCCAGAGCATTTTTTCCGTATTCCAGCGTCTCATCATCAAGACCGCCCGGAAACATCGTGATCTGCTTCTGCTTTTTCTCCAGCTTCTTATCGTCCGGCAGTGTAATCTGCAGATATTCCAGCGCCAGAGTGGACAAAAAGTAATCTTTACGGGAAGGATCAAGGACATACTGGGCAATCTGCGTGTCGAACGTTGTTGAGAAATCCCGCAGTCCCTTCCGCATCAGAGGATAATACGCCCGGATCAGGTCATGACCTGCATAGTGGAAGTTTTTCCGGTTCAGAAGTTCAATCAGGGCTGTCTCCAGTGCCGGATCAACGGCGTAATACTTATCCTTATACATCATGGCAATCAGCTGTTCTTCGGGCATATGCACATGATCATCATTACCCAGAACCAGAAGGTATACTTCCGCTCCCTCCGGAATCTCATCCAGGTCAGAAAGCTGCTGTTCGTTTTCAATGCGGACAGTCTCGTAGTTCCGCTCTTCCTTCTTTTCCTGTTCCAGCAGGCCTCTGTCCGCCATTCTTTTCAAGAATGTTTTCAGTTCCAGTTCCTGAAAGAGTTCCGCCATTAACGCAGTATCCGGATTCCCGGTTTTCAGGTCGGTTTTCACATCAATATCCAGCGGAACATTGCGGACGATTTCCGCAAGTCTCCTGCTCATGACCAGCTGCTGAACATTATCCTCAACTTTTTCTCTGAGTTTTGCGCCTTTGATTTCATCGGTGTGCTGAAGCAGGTTTTCAATGCTTCCGAACTGCTTCATCAGCTTCAGGCCTGTGACCTGTCCGACTCCCGGGATTCCCGGAATATTATCGGACTTGTCACCCATCAGGCCTTTCAGATCGATAAACTGGTGAGGTGTAAGTCCATATACCTCCATCATCTTCTTATCATTATAGAGATCAAACTCAGAGATTCCTTTTTTTGTGATCATGACCTCAGTCTTGTCTGAGGCAAGCTGAAGCGCATCTTTATCTCCGGTAATGATAAGCGGGCGGAGCCCCTCTTCTTCCGCTTCTTTTGAAATTGTTCCCAGAATGTCGTCTGCTTCAAAACCATCAATTTCCAGGTTCTTTATATCCATTGCGGTCAGGATCTTTTTCATGTAAGGAAGTTCCATAGCGAGCTCTGCAGGCATAGATTTTCTTCCGGCCTTATATCCGTCATAGCTCTTATGCCGGAAGGTTGGTGTTTTCCTGTCCCAGGCCACTGCGGCATATCCCGGCTGTGTATCATCCAGAATCTTCCAGAGCATATTCAGGAATCCGAAAATTCCCTGCGTATAAATGCCGTCCGCAGTGATCATCGGCCGCTGCATCGCATAATATGCGCGGTTGATCAGGCTGTTTCCGTCAATGATCACGATTCTGTCTTCCATAAACTTATCTCCTATCCGCTTTTTATGACAATAGAAAAACCCGGAGGCACCGTCAGAGCTTAATTGACGCCTATCAAAAATGATAGGTGGGTACCCTGCTCAAGCTTTCCATAGTCCGCTGATTCTGCGGCTGTATGGTCCGAAAGAGACTCCGGATTCCCGTTTAAGTGCTGTAGGTTCAATTAAATGCTCTAAACGTATGTTCCAGGCTCATGTTTATTATATCGCATATACTCCGGATATTCAACTTAAAATCCGTATTCCATCAGCTAAATGTAAAACAGGAGCACTGACAATTCAGTACTCCTGTTCAATGCGCAAAACCATACAGATTGCAACAGCATTTTCGATTTCACGCTGATTATTATTCAACGAAATTGCATCAGCAAGGGAAATTATTTTCCCCTCTTCCTGATTTAACTTACAGCTCGACAGTATCCAGATCAACTGCACAGTTGGTGTGAACCTTCTGTACATCCTCGTTGTCTTCCAGAACGTCGACGAGCTTCTTCAGCTTCTTCAGATCCTTCTCATCCGGAGTGCTCTCCATGGAAGGAACCTGCTCGATGTCTGACTCAACCAGCTCATATCCGGCCTTTCTCAGCGCATCGTCAACATCATTATATGCGGACGGATCTGTCTGGATCTCATAGTTATCCTCATTGCTGATCATATCATCCGCACCTGCTTCAAGTGCAGTCTCCATCAGAGCATCCTCATCGATGTCATCAGACTTCTCAATGACGATGATTCCCTTTCTGGAGAACATATAGGATACGCATCCCGGAGTTCCGACATTTCCGCCGTGCTTGTCGAAAGTGGACTTCACTGCAGAAGTCGTACGATTCGTATTATCCGTCAGGCACTCTACGATGATGGCCACTCCGCCTGCACCATATCCTTCAAACTGCAGAGATTCGTAAGATACGCCCTCCAGTTCTCCTGTACCTTTCTTGATCGCTCTTTCAATATTGCTGTTCGGCATACTGATTGCCCTGGCTTTTTCAATAGCAGTACGCAGTCCGGCGTTATATTCCGGGTCTCCTCCATCTCTTGCCGCTACAGTAATCATCTTCGCGTACTTTGTGAATAAAGATGCGCGCTTTGAATCCTGCGCTGCCTTTCTGCCTGCTATCGTTCCGTGTCTTCCCATGGAGACGCCTCCTTTTAACTACAAAATAATCAAACTCAGTTCATCTATAAAAGCACCGAAATATTATACACCAGGTCAGTGTACCTTGCAAGTACCGGATTGACCTGGTGCTTTTTGTCCCTATACAGCGTGCTGATGATGTTCCTCCCAGACGGAGTTAATCGCCTTCATTTCCGCAAGGGTCTTGTCATTTCTGATCCGTTCTTCTTCTGTCATCGATTCATTCAGGTTCTTTCTCGCTGTACTCATCATCAGCTTGATTCTGTTCAGCTGGTTGACGGTGCTGGCACCCGGGTCAAAGTCGATGGCTGCGACATTGGCTTTTGGATTCATCCGGCGGACCTGTTTCAGCATGCCCTTTCCAACAACGTGGTTCGGCAGGCATCCAAACGGCTGCAGGCAGACGATATTGTCTACTCCGCTGTGAATCAGCTCTACCATTTCTCCGGTCAGAAGCCATCCTTCTCCACACTGGTTTCCGATGGACAGAATCTGAGATGCGGCATCTGCGGTCTGCTCGATTCTGGCAGGTTCCATATAGTGCTCACTTGCTCTCAGCGCCTCGCGCACCGGATCACGGAGCCATTCGATCACCTGAATCGCACGCTTGTTGATTTCCATCTGTTTCCAGGTTCCGGACAGATATTTATAATTATAAATCTTGCTGTAGAATCCATACAGGAAGAAGTCGAGCATATCCAGAACCACTGCCTCGCCGCCTTCACGCTCAATGGTTTCCACAATCCGGTTATTCGCATTCGGATGGTACTTGACCAGAATTTCTCCGACCACGCCGACCTTCGGTTTCTTCACATCGCGGCGCTCCACCGCGTCGAACTCGGCAACCATCTGTTTTACATTACTTCTGAACTTCTTTCTGCTGTAATGCAGCGAGTTCTCTACGATGCGGTCATACCAGCTGTCCAGGAGTTTTTCAGCAGTTCCCGGATTCTTCTCATATGGACGGGTCGCATACAGAAGACGCATGGCAAGATCGCCATAGGTAATTGCAACACCGAGCTCCATCAGCATTTTAGGTGTGACCTTGAATCCCGGATTCTTCTCCAGTCCTACATAGTTGAAGGAGACAACCGGTATCTGCCCCATTCCCATGTCATTCAGCGCCTTTCTGAGAAGGGAGACATAGTTGCTGGCACGGCATCCGCCTCCGGTCTGTGACATAAAGACTGCCGTCTTGTTCAGATCATATTTTCCGGATTTCAGTGCGGAAATAATCTGTCCCAGGGTTACGATGGTCGGGTAGCAGGCATCATTGTTGATATACTTCAGTCCCTCTTCCACAGAGTTCTCATCTACGGACGGAAGAAGCACACCATGATAACCGTATTCTGTCAGGATCGGCTCAAAGTACTGGAAGTGGATCGGTGACATCTGCGGAATCAGAATGGTATAATCCTTCTTCATTTCTTTTGTGAATAGCGTACGCTTGAAGGGATGGCTCTCCGGATCACACTTGATATCACTCTTGTCACGTTCTTCAATCGCCGCCTTCAGCGAACGGATACGGATCTTGGCTGAGCCCAGATTGCTGACCTCATCGATCTTCAGAACGGTATACAGCTTATTATGCTGACGGAGAATCTCCTCAACCTGATCGGTTGTTACCGCATCAACTCCGCAGCCGAAGGAATTCAGCTGTACAATTTCGACATTGTCATGTTCTCCGGCAAACTCAGCCGCCTTATACAGACGAGAATGGTATACCCACTGGTCCAGCACACGGATCGGACGATCCAGATGAACCTTGTCCGCGACAGAATCCTCCGTCAGAACGACAAAATCAAAGGAGCTGATCATCTTATCGATGCCGTGATTGATTTCCGGATCTACATGATACGGACGGCCGCTCAGAACGATGCACTTTTTCTTGTGATCCTTCGCATATTTCAGAGCGTAAGCTCCCTGCTTGCGGACATCATCCTTAAAGCGGTGCTGCTCGGCTCTGGCTTTCCGGACGGCACTTTCAATTTCTCCTGCCGAAATGTGGAAACGTTCCAGCTCTCTGATCAGAGCCTTCGCCAGCCGTTCATCGTTATCGTAAGGCAGGAAAGGATGCATAAAGCGGACCATATGTTCCTTAAAGACATCGTCCATGTTATTGGCGATGACTTCCGGATAAGTCGCAACGATCGGGCAGTTATAGTGGTTGCCGGCCTCTTTATCCTCAATCTGCTCATAATTGATACACGGATAGAAAATAAATTTATAGCCATGATCGACCAGCCACTGGATATGACCGTGAACAAGCTTTGCAGGATAGCAGGCGGTATCGGAAGAAATCGTCTCGATTCCACCTTCATAAATCTTTTTGCTGGACAGAGGACTCAGCTCCACACGGAAGCCCAGTTCCGTGAAGAAACGGAACCAGAACGGATAATCCTCATACATATTCAGGACTCTTGGTATCGCAACCGTTCCACGCTTTGCGTCAAACTCAGACAGCGGCTGGTACTGGAAGAGCCTCTTCAGCTTGTACTGGTAAAGGTTCGGCAGTCCGCTTCCGTCCGGATTTCCACCCGCACCCTTCTCGCAGCGGTTTCCCGTGATGAAGCGGGATCCATCACTGAAACGGTTAATGGTCAGAAGGCACTGGTTCTCGCATCCGTGGCAGCGTCCATTGGAATGTTTTACCTGGAAATTCTTCAGTTCCTCTGCATCCAGAATGGAAGAACGTGTTCCTTCTACATAGTTTTCCTGGGCGATAATGGCGCATCCGTATGCACCCATCAGCCCGGCAATATCCGGACGGATAGCGTTCTTTCCGACAATCTTCTCAAAAGCGCGCAGAACCGCATCATTCATAAATGTTCCGCCCTGTACGACGATATGGTCACCGGTTTCATCCGTATTTCTCAGTTTGATAACTTTATACAGAGCATTCTTGATTACGGAATAGGAAAGTCCCGCAGAAATATCTCCAATAGACGCCCCTTCCTTCTGTGCCTGTTTTACCTTGGAATTCATAAATACCGTGCAGCGGCTTCCCAGGTCTACCGGACTCTTGGAATACAGCGCTTCCTTCGCAAACGCGCGCGTATCCAGGTTTACGGACTTTGCATAGGTTTCCAGGAAGGATCCGCATCCTGCAGAACATGCCTCATTCAGCATGATATTGTAGATCGCGCCATCCTTGATCTTCATGCACTTCATGTCCTGGCCGCCGATATCCAGGATAAAATCAACATCCGGCTCAAAATATGCTGCCGCCTTGTAATGCGCCATGGTCTCGATTTCACCCATATCCGCGCGGAAGCCGGCCTTGATCAGCCCTTCTCCGTATCCAGTCACGCAGGTGTTCGCGATGTAGGCATCCTTTGGCATTTCCTTATACAGATCGGTAAGAATCTGACGGACAACCTCGACCGGATTACCTTCATTACTCCTGTACTCTGTAAACAGCAGATAGCGGTCCTCATCCATCAGGGCTGCCTTGGTCGTTGTGGATCCGGCGTCAATGCCCAGATAGCAGCGGCCCTTCGCTTTCTTGAGATCTCTCCTTTTGACCTTCGCTTTATCATGACGCGCCTTGAAAGCATCATACTCTGCCTGATTCTTAAACAGCTTGTCCATATGATGGGTATCAGACAGCTTGCTCTCATCAGCCGTATCAATGCGGTGCAGAATCTCAGACAGGGTTACCGGCTGCTCGCCGTCTGCCAGCATGGCCGCACCAATGGCTACGAAGTTCTTGGAATTCTCCGGGAAGATGACCTGGTTCGGCTTCAGGTGCAGAGTCTCGACGAAGCGCTTTCTCAGTTCGGACAAAAATGTCAGCGGGCCTCCCAGGAAAGCTACATTGCCCCGGATCGGATGGCCGCAGGCAAGACCGCTGATGGTCTGATTGACAACGGCCTGGAAAATAGACGCAGCCAGGTCGGACACCGCTGCTCCGTCATTGATCAGCGGCTGAATATCCGTTTTCGCAAATACTCCGCAGCGGGCGGCAATCGGATAGATAATCTTATAATTCTTTGCAGCCTCGTTCAGACCCGCCGCATCGGTATGCAGCAGAATACCCATCTGATCGATAAAGGCGCCGGTTCCTCCGGCGCAGGTTCCGTTCATTCTCTGCTCAATCGTCTGTCCATAGAACGTAATCTTAGCATCCTCACCGCCAAGCTCGATGACACAGTCCGTCTGTGGAATCAAAGTCTCAACCGCCTTGCTGCAGGTGATCACCTCCTGCTCAAAACGGATGCCGATCAGCCTGGCAAAAGAAAGTCCGCCGGATCCGGTAATCACCGGGCGGAACTCAATATCACCAAGCTCATCATACATTTCCTTCAAAAGCTCATGAACCTTGAGAAAAACATCAGAATTATGACGTTCATAACGGTCATAGATAACCTCATTATCCTCGTTCAGCAGAACCAGTTTTACCGTAGTTGAGCCAATATCGATTCCTAATCTCTTCATCTTCTACCTTCACCTCTTCAGGCAGCCTTCTTAAAACCAGAGGACCGCCGTCCCTCTTCAACATTACCTTATCTTTCCGCCGTCTTTTATTATTTTTTCCAACGGCTTCCGGATGATTGTCAAATCGGGGATAATCCCTCTTTTCAGCAGCGCCTTACTGCGCCTCCGGCCGTTGATCCAGCGGCTTGATTTCTTTTTTATATAAATGCAGAACCATCAGCAGGGAGCTGACGAATCCCGCGCACTCCGCAAGCGGAAATGAAAACCAGGATGCCGTTACACCGACCGTATGGAACAGAATGTACGCAAACGGCAGAATGCACAGCAGCTGACGAATTACTGATACAATCAGACTGTATACACCATGTCCGACTCCCTGAAACAGGGTTGAGGACATTATTCCAAATGACGCCGGAATAAAACAGATACTGATTCTTCTCAGCGCCGGAACTCCCATCTGCAGCATAGCCTGATTGGCACTGAACAGTTTCAGCAGCTGCGTCGGGAAGATCTGGAAGACCAGAAATCCTGCGAACATAATAACCAGTGCAGTTTCCACTCCTCTTTTATAGGTCAGCATCAGTCTCTTTCTGTTCCGCGCGCCGAAGTTATATCCCATAATCGGCATCGCTCCCTGGTTCAGGCCGAACACCGGCATGAACACAAAGGACTGAAGCTTGAAATAGGCACCCAGGACCGCTACTGCCGTCGGAATAGAACTCAGAATCTGATTGTATCCCAGCAGCATGAAGGAACCGATGGACTGCATAATGATGGACGGAAGTCCGACATCATATATATCTTTTACCACGCCCCAGTCAATATGAAAGCCCTTCAGCTGAATTCTGACATCGCGGTCTTTCCGAAAAAATACAATCCATGCCATGCTCATGGCGACGAACTGTCCGATGACTGTCGCAAGAGCTGCTCCGGCAACCCCCAGCCTCGGTGCTCCGATGAGGCCGAAGATCAGAATCGGATCCAGAATGATGTTTACGACCGCTCCGCTCATACTGATCACCATCGGCGCGATCATATTTCCCGTCGACTGCAGGACCTTTTCTATCATCATATCGATGGAGCTGAAAATACTGAAACACAGAACAATGCTTCCGTATTCCACACCATACTTCCAGGTCACCGGATCGCTGGTATAGGAATTCATAAACGGCCGGATTAATACCAGTCCCACAAACAGGAAGATCAGCGCGTTCATGACGGCAATCCGGATACTGGTTGATGCTGCCTGGTCCGCCGCTTTATAGTTTCTGGCGCCAAGACGCCTTGCAATCAATGAGTTCACTCCGACGCCGCTTCCGACGAACAGAGAAATCATCAGCATCTGAAGCGGCATGATGAACGAAACTGCCGTCAGTGCCTTCTGGCTGACCATCGCGACGAATATACTGTCCACGATGTTGTAAAGCGCATTGATGGTCATCGACGCAATTGCCGGCCCGGACATCTGCAGAAGCAGTTTTCCGATCGGAACCTCACCCATCTTATCGGATGTGCTCGCATCTCTTCTATGAATTTCCTCTTCGACATGCTGGGCCCGGGCGAGATCTGTGTTTTTCTTTACGGAAAGATTCTCGTCTTTTGATTTACGCATGTTTTTTCCTCCTCAGTATTTTACGAGTTCGGCTCGTAAACTTCATTATACAATTCTTCAAATTTATCAAATTCCGGCGGTATTCTTTTCCTCTGCTCCTCACTTTCTGCCGAGTACTCTCTTTTCGTCCGCCCTGCAGTAAAAAAGAGCTGCTCTTCCGGCAGCTCTTGTCGCGATCTTATGACGGATCCAAACTTCTAAATTCAAATAAATGCGGGACAGGTCTGTAAGCCGGGTTCTGTATTAGACGATCATCTATCTAGGCGAAACATCTCTGCTCGCTCATGCGGTCCACCAACTGAACGGCGGCGGGCAGCCGCCCTGCGTTCACCGACCTTGCTCCGGATGGGGTTTACACGGCCGCTGCGTCTCCGCAGCGCCGGTGAGCTCTTGCCTCACCATTTCAACCTTGCCACGGCATTACCCGTTTCGGCGGTATGTTTCTGTTGCACTTTCCCTATGATTACTCACGCCGGACGTTATCACGGCATCCTTGCCCTGTGGAGCCCGGACTTTCCTCATGCCTAAGCACGCGACCGTCTGGCCTGCCCACATCATTCTACCTTAACATATAAACGGATTGAGATCAAGTTCTGATTCCAGAATTTCACATTCACCCGCAGGAATTCTGCTCCTGAGTTTTCCCGCCATATTGGCCGGGAAAATCTTCTCCGTACCAAAATGTCCGGCATCAAGTACATTCATTCCGTGCTGAATCGCTGCCTGCGCGTCATGGTACTTCAGATCTCCTGTGATAAACAGGTCACAGCCTGCATCCTTTGCCGTTTTCACGAATTCCGCGCCGGCGCCGGTGCACCAGGCCGCTTTCTGCACCACAGCCTCCGGATCTCCGCAGGCATGGACAAATTTCTGGTCAAGTCCAAGTTTCTCCGCCGCTTCTGCGATAAAAGAACGGAAGGAAACAGGCTGCGGAAGCTCCCCGCGGCGGCAGATCTTCTCCTCATCTCCAAGAAGCCGGATATTCTGCATGCCCAGAATCTCTCCCAGATCATCGTTGTTTCCGCCCGGCATAATGTCGAAGGACGTATGGCAGGCATAGTGCGTAATTCCGGCTCTCACCATCTGAAGGACCATCCTGCCTTCAGTATCATCCGGCTCGATTTTCTTCAGGCTGTAAAACAGCAGCGGATGATGGGTAAGAAGCAGCTGGGCGCCCTTCTCTTCTGCCTCGCGTATAACTGCAGGCGAAGCTTCCAGCGCGACCAGGATCCGGGAAACATCCTCCGGCCCGGCATCCACCTGCATGCCGCAGTTATCCCAGTCCTCCTGCAGCGAGCTCGGACAGATTTCTTCAATGATGTTCAGTATATCCTGTTTTTTCATTTCTCTTCCTCCCGAAATATTCTGCTTCATCACACGGCCGTCCCTGCGGCATGATTCATGATTCCTTACTTCATCGGATTCTGCATTTCCAAAAGTGACTGAAGACGCCGCACCGCCGCCTCCGTTTCACTGCTGTCTGAGCTCTCACTTTTCTTCTGATTCTGCAGGATTTTTTCCTGTTTCAGAAGCTCCTTTTCCAGATATTCCCGCATATAAGGCTCCCCGGAAGCCAGACTGTCCGGATAGGAATATTCCGCCTGCACTTCAGGCTCAAGGCTCTGGAAGGCATGAAGGCCGGGCATTTTCACAGCCGGACTGTCTCCTTGCAAGATCCCGTTTCCCGCTGTGTTTTTTGTCCCTTCCGACAAAGGCGAAACGACAAGGATTTCACACAGACGTCTTCCCTCCGGGGCAATCCGCTCGTGCACAATCTGAAATCCGCAGCAGTCGAGACGCCATCGGAGATAGCCGGGATTGCTCCGCGGCTGAAGAATAAAGCGCGGAAATGTCCGCGCTTTCTCAAGGTCATATTCCAGAATGTCTGCGATCAGTATCCCGCCGATGCCGGCCATGACGATGCTGCCCGCCTCACCGGCTTTCAGTACCTGAAGACCGTCTCCAAGCCGCAGGTCCGGCTCTGCATCCGGAAGCTCCGCTTTCCAGTCCTTCTCTGCCTTTTTCAGCGACCCCCTGCTGACATCGCAGAGAATCACATGGGGGCATATACCCTCTTTCTGCAGGCGGATCGGAAGATAGGCATGGTCAGTGCCGATGTCTGCCATCACAGCTCCTCCGGTCACTTCATCCATGATGGTCTGTAACCTTTTACTCCACTTCATGGCCTACTCCAGATAATCTTTCAGCTTCTTGCTTCTGCTCGGGTGGCGGAGTTTTCTCAGGGCCTTCGCCTCAATCTGACGGATACGCTCTCTGGTGACGTCAAATTCTTTACCGACTTCCTCCAGTGTGCGGGAACGTCCGTCGTCCAGACCGAATCGCAGACGCAGAACCTTCTGCTCGCGGTCAGTCAGTGTCCCCAGGACTTCAACGAGCTGCTCCTTCAGCATGGAGAAGGCGGCTGCTTCTGCAGGTGCCGGTACATCGTCATCCGGAATGAAGTCTCCCAGATGGCTGTCTTCCTCTTCACCGATAGGTGTTTCCAGGGAAACCGGCTCCTGGGCGATCTTCTGGATCTCGCGGACCTTCTCAACACTGATGTTCATTTCCTTGGAAATCTCCTCCGGAGTCGGCTCGCGGCCGAGTTCCTGAAGCAGAGTTCTGGAGACACGGATCAGCTTATTGATGGTTTCAACCATATGAACCGGAATTCGGATGGTTCTGGCCTGGTCGGCGATGGAACGGGTGATGGCCTGGCGGATCCACCATGTTGCGTAGGTAGAGAATTTATAGCCCTTCTTGTAATCGAACTTGTCGACGGCCTTGATCAGACCGAGATTTCCTTCCTGAATCAGATCCAGGAAGAGCATTCCCCTTCCGACATAACGCTTTGCGATACTGACGACCAGACGCAGGTTCGCTTCGCAGAGCTTTTTCTTTGCCTCTTCATCACCGGCTTCCATGCGCTTTGCGAGTTCTACCTCCTCATCGGCAGTCAGCAGAGGCACTTTGCCGATTTCTTTCAGATACATTCTGACCGGGTCATCTACGGCAATTCCCTTAGGAACGGTGGCATCAACGTCGATTTCTCCGTTTTTCTTCAGGACAACGCCGTCGGAGTCATCATTACTGTTATCGTCGTTATCATCTCCGCCGTCGTTGATCAGCTCGATTCCCTGTTCCAGAAGCTGTTCGTAAATGTCAACGACAGCATTCTTGTCATGAATGTCAATATCATACGGATCCAGGGCCTGGTCGATTTCCTCATAGGTCAGCGTATTCTTGTCCTTGCCCTTTTTCCCTTTTGCGATCTTGGAAAGCTGCAGCAGAATATCAGTTTTCATCTGCGCCAGCTCTGCCTCAGACATTCCTGTATATTCATCCGTCTGTTTTTTCTCTTCTGCCGTCTTTTTCTTTGCTGCAGAAGCTTTCTTTGCCGCGGAAGCACCGGATTTCTTCGATGTCTTTTTTGCTGCAGATGTTGTTGTCTTGCTCACTTTATCACTCATATATCCTCTGTTCTCCCTCTTTACTTTCCAGACTGCAGGCGCTTGATCTCCTTCTGCACTCGCATGAGGTCAGAAGACCAGGCGCGGATTTTATCTGCGTTTTCCTTTTCGTCTGCCATGGACAGCATAGTAATCAGTTCTTTTTCACGGGCGGTCATCCTGCTGATTTCCCAGGTCCTGACGCAGTCGTGAAATACACGGTCTGCCTGGCTGGAATCGACGGCTACATTGTTTAAGATCTGCTGCAGAACTTCCCGCTCTTCCTGGGGAAGTGTATCCAGCAGCTGGTTGATGTCGATTTTTCCCTGCCCCTGATTCTGCTTCAGAAGGGCAAGCACGTCATCTGACAGGCCGCTTTCCATCATGCCCGGATACTTGTCCAGATCCGCAATGCGGGACGGATCATCGATCACCAGCTTCAGAAGCGTTCTCTCCCAGGACGGAACGGAACGGGCACCGGAACGGATCTCTCTGGACTTCTGCTGCTCGCGCTCTTCCTCTCTTCTGTCCTGCGCGTACGCGCCTCGGGTATTCTGCGCGGCCATACCGACCTCCCTGCTCATGGCATCCCGGGAAATCCGCATCTCCTGCGCAACCCTGGTCACGTATTCTTCCTGCTCAACCGGATCCAGCGCGGCAATGATCTGCGCCGCCTCCTTGAGATAGGCAATTTTTCCTTCGCTTGTCTGAAAATCGGAATGCCGCCTCGCCGTATCCAGCTTATATTCTGCATACGGCAGCGCCCCGTCGATCAGCTTCAGAAAGGCCTCTTTTCCGTTCTTTTTCACGAACTCATCCGGATCTTTGCCGTCCGTAACATGCAGAACTCTGACTGAACACCGCTCCTTTCTCAGAATTTCAATTCCTCTCAGCGCCGCTTTTCTTCCGGCATTATCCGCGTCATAAGAAAGAACAACGCTCTCCGTATACCGGTGCAGAAGCCGCGCCTGATTCTCTGTCAGCGCCGTTCCCAGCGATGCGCACACATTCTGAATTCCGCTCTGATACAGAGCGATGGCGTCCATATAGCCTTCCACAAGAATCAGATAGTGTTCTTTTCCTGCATCTCTTCTGGAGATGTTCAGGCCGTAAAGATTATTCTTTTTCTGGAAAACTCTGGATTCCGGTGAATTCAGGTACTTCGCAGGCGTATTGCTGTCCAGCGCCCGTCCGCCGAATCCGATGACTTTTCCCGATGTGTTGATAATCGGAAACATGACCCGGTTTCTGAATCTGTCATATATCTTCCCCCTGCTCTGGGAGACCAAACCGAGTTCCAGCATGATTTTATCCGGCACGTTCTGTGATTTCAGATAGCGGTACAGGCTGTCCCACTGCCCGTCTGCATATCCGATACCGAATTTCTTCAGGATTCTCGGTTCAATCTGCCGGCCCTTCATGTAGGTATAGCCCGGATTGGGGCCGCCAGTGAAGGCCCGGTAAAAGTAGGCGGCAGCCATGCGGTTGACCTCATAATAGGGTTTGAGATCATTTCCGGCCCGCGAATACTTTTCCATGGGGATTCCGTATTCTTCTGAAAGCTTCTCAACGGCTTCCGTGAAGTCCAGATTATCGTATTTCTCCACAAACGAGATGACATCGCCTTTGGCTCCGCATCCGAAACAGGTGAAATACTGACGGCTTTCCGAAACCATAAAGGACGGAGTCTTCTCACTGTGAAACGGACAAAGGCCCTTGAAATTAGCCCCTGCCCGTTTTAACTTCACTCTGCGTCCGACCACATCCACGATATTGATCTGGTTTTTCAGATTTTCTATGGATTCCTTTGAAAATGAAAACGCCATGTATTCCTCCGCTGTAATACGTCCATTTTTATTATTCGCTGTCGTTTCCGATTTCCTTTAATTTTTTTGAAATAAATTTGAAGTTAAGCAGATAATATTCCGCGGCAGCTTCCATCCGGCCTCTGTCTGCCGTTTTCCCGGCATTCCGAATCATTTCACTGCCATATCTGCTATCCTGATTTATACCCAGATTACCGGCGTTTCACTCTCCTTCAGGCATTTCTGCCGGTAGTCGGTCAGTGCGTACCGGTCCGTCATCCCCGCGATATGATCCTTCACTACGGTCTCAAGGCCATCCTCCTCCCAAAGCTCCAGATATTCTTTTGGAAGTTCCTGAGGATGAGAAAGATAGTAGCCGTAAAGCGACCGGATGACCTTCTCCACATGCACGATCTGCTCTTCTTTCCTGACCACCGGTCCGTCGTAAACCTTCTCAAACATAAAAGTCCGGAGATGATCCAGCGCCTTTCCGTGCAGGTCATCCATGCGGACGTAGTCCTTTCCATCACTGGTCCGGATGACATTTTCGATCATCGTGTTCAGCCGCTCTTCCTTAGTCTCTCCAAACACGCGGAGCGTCTCCTCCGGAAGGTCGGATTCTTTCAGCGCGCCGGCTCTGACCGCATCATCGATGTCGTGATTCAGGTAGGCGATGCGGTCGCTGAGTTTGACGACCCATCCCTCCAGTGTGTGCGGCTCTCTTCGTCCCGGATGATTCAGAATTCCGTCACGAACCTCACTGGTCAGATTCATCCCCCGCTTTCCCTTGTGGAATTCCAATTTGTCCACTACGCGCAGACTCTGTTCATTATGAGAAAATCCCGGTTCATACAGATCATTCAGAATCCGCTCGCCGTTGTGTCCGAAGGGTGTGTGCCCCAGATCATGGCCCAGTGCAATGGCTTCCGTCAGGTCCTCATTCAGACCGAGAGCCCTGGAAATACTCCTTCCGACCTGCGACACTTCCAGGGTGTGCGTGAGACGGGTCCGGTAATGATCCCCTTCCGGCGCCAGAAAAACCTGCGTCTTGTGCATCAGTCTGCGGAAGGCCTTGGAATGAATGATCCTGTCTCTGTCCCTCTGAAACACCGTCCGGTAAGGGCACTGCGGCTCGTCTTCCGCTCTGCCCCTGCTCTCTTCCGCCAGACATGCGTACGGTGAGAGCACCTGCCTCTCTTCACACTCGAGATCTGCCCTGCTTCTCATGCTGTCCTCCTTTCCGGACAAAAAGAAAACCGCAAGGGATCAGCCGGTATTATCCTTCCGGATAACCCGCTCTCTTACGGTTCCCGATTTCTGTTTATTACACTCCGGTATGTCCGAACCCGCCTTCTCCTCTGTCCGTGTCACTGAGTTCTTCAGAAAGGTGAAGTTCCGCGCGGATCACCGGCATCAGCACAACCTGCGCGATTCTTTCGCCGTCCTTGATCGTGAATTCCTCGTCTCCGAAATTAATCAGAGGAACCTTGATTTCTCCGCGGTAGTCGCTGTCAATTGTTCCGATGCTGTTTACCAGGCCGATTCCATGCTTGATGGCCAGTCCGCTTCTGGCTCTTACCTGCGCCTCACAGCCCTCCGGAATTTCAAAGAAGAGTCCCGTCGGAACGAGCTTTCTTTCTCCCGGCTTCAGGGTAACCGGCTCATCCAGATAAGCCTGGATGTCGAATCCGGAGGCCCCTTTGGTCTTATATTCAGGAAGTCTTCCGCTTTTACTGATAATATTCATATTGATAGTCTGCATTTCTGTTACCGTCACTTTCTATCTCCCTGCCCGGCTGTTTTTGCCGAAAGGTCTATTTCTGCTGATACTTCGCCATCAGTGCCTCGACATCGGCATCTTTTCCGCTGACTACAGAAGCAGAATAGGTGGAGAAGTCACTGATCAGCTGTCTCGCCTCCTCGATATCGTCAAGCGTAACCCGGTCATAACTCTCCATGACTTCATCCGGCAGGAACACACGATCCAGGAGCAGCTTGTTCTTTCCGTTGACCACCATTCTGGCCGTCGGATTTTCCTGACTGAAAACATAGGAAGATTTCATCTGTTCTCTGGAAGAATCCAGCTCTTCCTGCGTAATCGGCTCTGTCTTCAGACGCTCAAGCTCTTCATAAATTCCTTCCACGGTCTTCTCCAGCTGATCGTGGGCAACTCCGGCATAAATTTCAAAATAGCCGTCTGTACTGAAGGTTCCCATGTTAGAGAAAACAGAATAGGCCAGACCCTTCTGCTCTCTGATGTTCTGGAAAAGCCTGGAGCTCATGCCGCCTCCGAAAGCATTGCTGAGAATCTGGAAGGCATAGGAACGCGGATCTTCCAGGGTAATCGCCTTGGTGCCCAGGCAGATGTGTGTCTGCTGAATCTCCTTCTTCTCAAAATGATAACGCGGAATATAGTGCGGCTGGCTCTTCTGTCTCGGCGGTTTGCTCTGTCCTCTGTTCATGAAATGATGTTCAAAATAGCTGCAGAGTTCATCCGGATCAAAGCTTCCCGCTGCAGACACAACGATGGCATCACGCACGTACTGGTCACGCACATACTGATCCATCACATCGTGGTCAATCGTGCTTAATGTGTCATGGTCACCGGTAATCGACTTTCCGAGCGGTTCTCCCTTAAACATGTCCTCGATCAGCTTATCGTGTGCCAGATCGTCCGGAGCATCCTCGTCCATCTTGATTTCCTCTTCGATGACTTTCCGCTCCCTGTTCATCTCATTCTGGTCAAACAGCGCATGCTCAATCATATCCGTAAGAACGTCCGCTGCCTTATACAGACTGGAAGACAGCGACTTGACATAGTAACAGGTCGCTTCCTTTCCTGTAAACGCGTTCATCTGACCGCCGATCCGATCGATATCAGAAGCAATCTTTCTGGCATCCCGGTCAGGCGTTCCCTTGAACATCATATGCTCGACAAAATGTGAAATTCCCGAGTGCTCAGCAGTCTCGTCAACTGCTCCCGTCTTCACCCAGATGCCGATTGCTGCGGACTGCACCTGCGGCATATTCTCCATGATAACCCGGACACCATTGGATAATTTTCTGCTTGTGATCATGTTCTGTATTTCTCCTTCTTTCTGTATTCCCTGTCTGAATCAATTATCTGGTCATATCGGTAAAGGTCATGACAAAGTCATCCAGATCATATTCCTTTGCCTGCTGGAAATTCAGTTCATAGGACGGACCCCCGAGCTTTTCCGCACGGTCCAGAATCAGTGCATCCCTTACCGGAAGCATCTGGGCCTCTCCGGAATCCGCATTGGTGCACTCGACATTGTCGGTGTCGTTGTACCAGCTTCTGAACTTTACAATTTCAGAAGCAAGGCGCAGCAGAATATCACTCTGGCTGTTTGAATCATCCTCTGCAGACGCGTCATCCGCCAGTCCGCTGATAATCCTCTTGATATTTTCCACCAGAGTATAGAAATCCGTCTCCTCATCCGGAACGGCCTCTTCCAGCTGGTCAAAATAATTCTCCGCCAGCTCGGCAAAAGCCTCCAGATCAACATCCTCCAGCAGCTCGTACAGAACATCCTCATCAATGTCCTCATCCGACTCAAGCAGCTCAGCCATATTTTCAAAATACTGGAAATCCTCTCCGGACTCCATATCCAAAAGATCATACAGCGCTTCTTTATCCATTCTGCATCCTCCAATCTTCTTGCATGAAACCTGCGCAGTCTGCTCTTTTCCTTTTGCCTGCGTCCTTATGTCTCCCGTGTCATCCGCAGTTCAAAGTCCTGCAGTTTGAAGTTTATTATTTGTCGTATGATAAAACAGCAAAGCAGGCGGCGTCCGGCCCGGCACTTCCGCAGCGCCGGGGGCGGCCCTCCTGTTACAGATCCAGATTCTTAAACTGGATATTCAGTTTATCCTTGCTTTCTCCCAGAATCAGCTGAATCATATTCATAAAGCTGTCTGAAATATCACTTGCGTAGAAGACGTTTTCACCGCTCCTCTTCTCCGCTTCCATATCCCGCTTTTTCAGTTCTATGCTGACCGCAGTAGCGATTTCCCTGGATGAACTGATCAGGCGGACATCCGGATAGAGCCGGTGAATATTCGCCGCGACGATCGGGAAATGCGTACATCCAAGAACCAGGGTGTCCAGCTCATTTTCCGCGATAAAATCATCCAGATAATAGTGAAGCAGCTCATCCATAACCTTTCCGGTAATGCCCTCTTCCACGAGCGGAACAATCGCCTGGCACTCCTTCTGATACAGGTGGGTAAGAGACGGATTCTTTTCTCTGATCTTCTGCAGATACACACCGCTCTTTACAGTCGCTCTGGTGGCCATGATGCCGATATGGTTTTCCGGGCCGCACTGATTGGCGATGACTCTCGCGGTCGGGGAAATAACGCCGATAATCGGAATCTGCGGGAACTTTTCTCTCAGATCTTCCAGCGCCGTCGCAGAAATCGTGTTGCAGGCGATGACCATCATCTTGACGTTATTATCTGCCATAAACTGACCAATCTGCATAGAAAACTGCCGGATTTTCTCCGGGGATTTGGATCCGTACGGTGTTCTGGCCGTATCGCCGAAGAACACAATCCTCTCCTTTGGCAACTCCTCAATAATATATGCGGTGCTGGTCAGACCGCCGATTCCCGAATCAAAAATACCGATGCTTCTGTTATCCATTCCTTTAACTGCCCCTTTACTCATTTGGTCAGGTTTAAAACCCATATTGGTATATTATACAGCAGTGAGACAGAAATGAAAATAATATCCCGCATTTCTGCGCAGGAATTGAATAAACCCGGGCATTAGTATAGAATATTGAATGTATGTACACATAAATTATCCGCCTGAAGATCGTGCGGATTTCATATATTGGACACAGATTCTGCCGTCTCTTCACTTTTCAGCAGAGCATACTGGCAGGCTGCCGTCCGGAAAGGACAAAAAGAAAAATGACAAGAAGAAAAAGCAGAGATGAAATAAACACGCAGGATAAATGGAATATCGAAAAAATGTATCCGGACAACGCTTCCGCAGAAAAAGATCTGAAAGAAGCCGTATCTTCCGCACAGGAATATATAAAATACAAGGGAAAACTCGGGGAAAGCGCTTCCCTTCTGGCCGATGCTCTGATTGAAAGCGACCGCTTTGAGATGAAACTGGAGCGCGCCTTCGTCTACTCCCGCATGAAACTGGACGAGGACAACCGTGTCGCTGAACAGCAGGAACTTTACAGCAAGGCTGTCGCTGCGATCAGCCAGGTATCCTCACTGACCAGTTTCGTTATGCCGGAACTGATCCAGATCCCGGAGGAAAAACTGAAGCAGTTTATCGGAGAGGAGCCGCGTCTTGAAACATACCGTCATCTCCTTGATTCCGCCATGCGTCAGAAAGATCACGTTTTGTCCGAAAAAGAGGAGAACATCCTGGCTCAGCTGGGAGAAGTTCTGGATGCTCCGGACCAGGTATTCACTATGCTGAACGACGCAGACATGAAGTTCGGAACGATTAAGGATGAAAAGGGTAAGGAAACAGAACTGACCCACGGAAATTACATCAGCTTCATGCGCTCTCAGAACCGTGAAGTCAGAAAAGACGCCTACACGCACTGCTATGAGGCCTATAAGGGAATGATCAACACGATCTCCGCCAATTACAGCGCCAATGTGAAGACGGACGTCATCTCCGCCCGCCTGCGTAACTATCCGTCTGCGCGGGCAGCCGCGCTCTCCGGCGGAAAAATTCCGGAATCCGTCTATGACAATCTGATTGAATCCGTTCATTCTGCACTTCCGAAGATGTATAGATATGTGGAATTGAGAAAAAAACTTCTCGGTGTGGATGAACTGAAGATGTACGATATCTACGTTCCTCTGGTAAAACTGCCGAAGAAAACCGTTAGCTTCCAGCAGGCCGTTGAAATCGGAAAAGAAGGCCTTGCGCCTCTCGGTGACGAGTATCTCCAGCAGTTCCAGAAGGGTATCGACAGCCGCTGGATCGACATCTATGAGACCGAAGGAAAAACAAGCGGCGCCTACAGCTTCGGCTCCTACGACAGTGATCCTTATGTTCTGATGAACTTCGATTCCACACTGGAAGATGTGTTCACCCTGGTTCACGAGATGGGCCATTCCATGAACTCCTGGCTGACCCGAAAGACACAGCCTTACGTTTACGGCGGCCACTCGATTTTTACGGCAGAAGTTGCCTCAACGGTCAATGAAACTCTGCTGATGAAGCATCTGCTGAAGACAGAGAGCGATCCGGAGATGAAGAAATACATTCTGAACATGTACCTGGACGCATTCAAGGGAACCCTGTTCCGCCAGACCATGTTCGCAGAGTTTGAGAAGAAGACCCATGAATATGTGGAAAATGGAGGGGGACTCACCGCAGAATGGATGAACCAGACTTACGATGAACTGAATAACGAGTATTTCGGACCGGCTCTGACCCACGATGACTATATCCAGTATGAGTGGGCAAGAATTCCGCACTTCTACAACAGCTTCTATGTCTATCAGTATGCAACCGGATATTCTGCGGCAAACGCCATTGCAGACCGTATCCTGAACGGAGGCGAAAAGGAACGGAATGATTATCTGAAGTTCCTGTCCCTTGGAAGCAGTGACTACCCGGTTGAACTTCTGAAAGTCGCCGGTGTGGACATGTCTCAGCGTGAGCCTGTAGACCGCGCGATGAAAGTCTTCTCCGGACTCGTCGATGAATTCGCGGAACTCATGGAAAAATAAGGCCTGTGCACAAGAAATTCCGGCGTATCCGGAATATACCCTGTAAGCCTGCTGCCCCGGAAAACAGACAGCAGGCTTTCTCTGCAGGAATCACAGGATGTCTGAGTAAAAATATGGTAAGAACAATGTGTAAAAAAGAGAATGTATATATCTATTCCAATCCCCTTCCGGTCTCTTTGGATCTGAAGAAGGTGCTGACAGAAAAACTGCAGAAAGCGGGATTCAATGTTATTCCCGAGCTTCAAAAGGATACTTCTCTGATCTTCTGCATAGGAGGAGACGGAACGCTCCTGCATCTGGTACACGAACTGAATTTCCCGACTGCACCGATCGCCGGCATCAACACCGGACATCTCGGTTTCTTCCAGGATACCAGCCCGGAAAGAATCGATGAGATGATCGAAAACTATAAGCAGGGGAATTTCTACATCC
>JBJFHK010000111.1:0-2440 GCA_051893535.1 Eubacterium sp.
TTCTCGGCCATCCATACAAAAAAAGAGACCGCCGCACCTATGCCCTTCTGGACTCCGTGCAGCAGCCTCGTAATATCCTGTTATCTCTGACTATCTAGGCAGCTTGGTTCTGACCAGGTTGATGCGGTTCTGCTTGTCGATTTCCGCAACCTTGACCTCGACTTTGTCGCCGATATTCATGATGTCCTCGACCTTGTCGACGTGGTGACGCGCCATCTTGGAGATATGGAGCAGACCCTCCTTACCCGGCAGGATCTCAATGAATGCGCCGAACGGCATGATTCTCTTTACTTCACCTTCATAGACGCCGCCAACCTCTACATCTGCAGTGATCAGCTTGATTCTGTCCATGGCCTCTTCAGCAGCAGCGGCATTGTCGCTGTAAATGGTAACCAGACCCGGGTCATCCTCGGAGATGTCGATCTTAACGCCGGTTTCCTCAACAATGGAGTTGATGGTCTTTCCTCCCGGTCCGATGACGATGCGGATCTTATCCGGATCAATGCGCATCGCGATGCATCTCGGTGCCCACTTGGACAGCTCCTTGCGCGGCTCAGGGATTTCCTCAAGCATGATCTTCATGATATGCATGCGGCCTTCTCTTGCCTGACGCAGGGCCTTTTCCATGATATCTCTGGAAAGTCCGTGAACCTTGATATCCATCTGCATGGCGGTTACGCCGACTTCCGTTCCGGTAACCTTGAAGTCCATGTCGCCCAGGAAATCTTCCATGCCCTGAATATCGCTCAAAATGGCCATCTTGGAAGATCCATCCTCTTCCACACGTTCGATCAGTCCCATAGCGATTCCGGCAACCGGACGCTTGATCGGAACACCGGCATCCATCAGTGCCAGGCAGGATCCGCAGGTTGATGCCATAGAGGACGAACCGTTGGAAGACAGTACATCGGAGACGACACGAATGGCATACGGGAATTCCTCCTTGGAAGGAACGACCGGCAGCAAAGCACGCTCAGCAAGGGCGCCATGTCCGATTTCTCTTCTTCCTGGTGATCTCGGCTTTTTGGACTCGCCTGTGCAGAAGCCCGGGAAGTTGTAATGATGCATGTAGCGCTTCTCAGTCTGCTCGGTGAGGCCGTCGATTTTCTGGGACTCAGAAAGCGGAGCCAGTGTGCAGGAAGACAGGACCTGAGTCTGTCCTCTCTTGAAGAGGCCCGTTCCGTGAACTCTCGGAAGAACACCGGTCTCACACCATACCGGACGAATCTCATCCAGCTTGCGGTCGTCCGGACGTACACCGTCGTCCAGAATGGAGCTTCTTACACACTCCTTAGTAATATTGTAGAGAACATTTGCGATATCGGACTCACTGTCCGGATATTCTTCGGCAAAATGCTCCTGTGTTTCAACTTCTACGGCGTTCATGTTATCCAGACGGGTCATCTTGTCGGAGTTATGAACTGCCTCTTTCATTTTGTCATACGCAAACGCTCTGACCTTCTCATCGATGTCTTCCGGAATCTTGTAAAGCTCAACCTCACGCTTCGGCTTGCCGACCTCTGCAACGATCTCTTCGATGAACTCACAGAGCTTTTTGATCTCGTCATGAGCAAACCAGATGGCATCGAGCATTTCCATTTCCGGTACTTCATCTGCGCCGGCCTCAACCATCATGATGGCTTCCTTGGTTCCGGCAACGGTCAGGTTGATGTCGCTCTGCTCTCTCTGCTCCTGGGTCGGGTTGATGACCAGCTGGCCGTCCACACGTCCGACACGGACAGAACCCGTCGGTCCGTCCCACGGAATATCAGAAATTGCCAGAGCTACGGAAGATCCGATCATCGCCATAATGTCTGTCTCGCAGTCCGGGTCAACAGACATAACCAGCGCCTCAACCTCGACATCATTAAAGAAGCCCTTCGGGAACAAAGGTCTGAGCGGTCTGTCCATCAGGCGGGAGCTCAGAACGGCTTTTTCGCTCGGACGTCCCTCTCTTCTGATGAATCCACCCGGGATCTTTCCACCCGCGTACATTCTCTCCTCATAGTCACAGCTCAGCGGGAAAAAATCCACGTCTGCACGCGGCTCATCGGACGCGCACGCCGTAACCAGCACTGCGGAATCTCCGTAGCGCACCATCGCAGCGCCGTTCGCCTGCTCGGCAAACTTGCCGATTTCAATCTGCAGCAGTCTTCCTCCCAGCGCTGTCTTAAAAGTCCTGTAATCCGTAAATCTCGCCATTCCTTGTAAACAACTCCCTCCTGTTTAGTCCAGTAATATTCAAATTCTCTTAAACGCTTGTTATTTTATCATATATCCGCCCCGAGGTCTGCAGTTAATTTGAAAAAGCCAAATAAAAAAACACAGACCCCTTTCCGGGATCTGCGTTTTTTGTGTGCATTTTGAAATTCTGAGATTCTGAGAACTACTTTCTCAGTCCGAGGCGGGAGATCAGGCTTCTGTATCTCTCGATGTCCTT
>JBJFHK010000112.1:0-2424 GCA_051893535.1 Eubacterium sp.
TTCAGCAAAGACGATATCGCTGAGGCTTCCGGTCTCACCGTCGATGAGGTAGACCACATTGAACAGGAGGAAATGAGTCGAGTTTGAGAAAGAAGGGAGAGCGCTGGCATGTGCCGGCGCTTTTCTTTTGCCGCCTGATTTCCGGCATATAGAAGGTGTAAGTCGTTGAAGAGCGGAGCAAAGGACTCCGCTTTTTTTGTGCCTAGAAAAGGGCGGAAAGGAAAACATATGAGTCACTATGAGGTTTGGGTTATTACGAAAAGCGGAAATGTCAGGAAAGCACTGGCACCTTTCAGCAAAAACAGGAAGGTTGCTCCGTATATCAAGGTGCGGAAAGAAGATATCGTTCCGAATTTTCGAAAGAACAATCAGCGCTATCTCGAAAGCTGGACCGAAGATTTGAAGGCGGCCCGATCAAGAAACGATACGGTCGGAATCGAACAGACAGAGGAAACGATCGCTCTTATCAGGAAGAATCTCTGCCTGTCCGACGAGAAGATCTACCGGGAGGTAACGGACGGCCATGACCTTGACGAGAACGGCAACATTCTTTCCACGAACAATCCCAACAGTAAATGGGATTATTACGACAAGGAAGGCGGCTGTTGGAAGAACGAAATCCGGACAAAAGACGGCCGGAATGTCAATCAGTGCCGTGTACGCGATCTTTGCCTGATGCCGGGTCCGAATGATCAGGCGGCATATGAAAAGCAGAAGCATTTGTTTCTGGTCTTAACAAGACAGAAAGATCCGGAATCTGATGCGGAAAAGGAAGCACTGAAGGCTTGCCACTGGAAGCCGGCATACTATTTCGATCAGTACGGAGACGCAGATACATTTGCGCAGCGGCAGATTGCCGTTCAGCCGTATGCGGTGCTTCTGGCAGACGGAACCTGGGTGGAACCGGACGAAAATGAAGATTATATCCACGGGTTTGCCGATCTTATGAAGCGGCAGCCGCAGGACTACATGGTGACATGTGTGGACTGTCACATCTGAGTCTGCAGGAAGAGCGCTGGCGGTCTCAATTCTACAAGCTCAGGCAAAAAACGCCTGCGCAATAATTGAGGCAAGTACCGGCGCTTTTCTTCTGTCCGAAAATTTCCGGCATATACAAGATAACAGTTCATGATGAGCGGAGCCAACAGGTTCCGCTCTTTTTGTGTCCCAAAAAGGACGGAAAGGAAAAACCGATGAAAAAACAAAAAACAACATACCCGCCGCTTGACTATGTCCGCGCGATTGCCAGTATGCCCCCGGATGAATGGGGATACGGGTTCCTCAAAACGCACCTGGGCGGCAGCGGGGTCGTGGACGGGATCGACGAGAAAGAATTTACCCACTATTTAAGCGATCTCGGCGAATTTCTTCTGCCGACTGCCCCGCCGCACTACCGGGCGCTCAATGAGTTCATGTTTCAGGTCGTGGACGAGATCCTGCCGCGCGATGTGACGAAGGCCATTCTTCACGGACAGGCGGATCTTCGGTCGGAGCTCAAGGATATCTTTCTTGCGCCGGAGCTATGGATGCGGTGGAACAAGAATAAACAGGTCTACCGGCCGGACGCAGAATTTGCCTCTGCGCTTCTGGAAACGGAAGAGCTGCAGCTGACCCGCGATCAGCTGGAACACCTGCCGGTCAATGACTTTTACATTGACCTCTCTGACTGTGGGGATGCCTTTGCGCCGGTCATCGGCGGGCTGGTCAGTGTGGAGCTCTTTCCGAAGAGCTGCGCGATCACGATCTACCTGCTCACAAAGCAGGCGGACGTTACCTTCTCGATGTATTCCGGAGGCGAATATGACGAGAAGGGGATGCTGTCCCTCAGCATGCCCCGAATGGAGAGGGAGATCAGGGGAAACGATACTTTTGAGGTGTACACGCCCTTTGGCAGGCTGCGGTCCGACGCGTCGCCGGCTGTCAGCCGGAAACGGATGTCGGTCCTCTGCATTCAGATTCTGTGTTACCTTACCTCAAAGCGCCCGGACATCCGGGAGAGCCCGCTGACCCGATCAACGTACCGGCCGGCAAAAACCGGACAGACAATGCGGCAGCGCTGGTCAGAGGTTGAGATGCACGATGTCGGCGTTTACTACGGCACGACGATTCGGACCATGCGGAACAAGCAGGAAACAAAGCCGGAAGCAAACCAGGAAGATACCCCGGACAGGCAGAGTCGCGGGGAACGGAAGTCGCCAAGACCGCATTTCCGCCGCGCCCACTGGCAGCACTATTGGACCGGGAAAGGGCGGACGGTCTGCGAAGTCGTCTGGTGCGCGCCGTCGTTTGTCGGCCATGCGCCGGATGAGGTGACGGTCCACAAGATGGTTTAACCGGAATCGTTTGTGTCCGGCCAAAGAAAGAAAAACAAGGAAAGCCTGCTAATAAAAAGTCAAGGGGTGATTTGAAAAAAGTTTAGAGATA
>JBJFHK010000113.1:0-2421 GCA_051893535.1 Eubacterium sp.
TTGTATTCGATATCATCCATATCACCATCGATGCTCAGTTCCCCGTCATAAATGTATGGAGACAATACTCCAGGCCAATTTCTGTAAATGATCTTATACAAATTTCGATCGTACTGCCAATTTGAATTATGTTTTACGACCTTAATAAAACAAAAGCTTGTCTCATTTACAACAGCGAGAATCAGATATTTATTACGCTTAACGAACTTTGGATTTTTACCTTGACGTATAGATAGATGAAAATGGTATATTCCCAGAGCATTTAAGGCGTCATCGTTATATTTTGCAGATTCTGTTTTCGTAGACATGTAACGCTGAAGATTACTACCTCTGCGAACGTCGGCAGCAATCTGCTCTACGACTTTTTTATAACCGTCAGGTACCGTATTCCAAAATACGTCAGAATACAATACGACTCTGGGATGCCAGTCAAATACTTTCTTTCGAACATTAAAGTATTGATACAGACTCTTTTCAGGATCAACCTCTTGAAACCCAGCTTTGTTTAACCAAGATTGTGCAAGTGCATACAGATCTCTTATCAGATTCATTTTTATTGGATGGCGATATATCATTTCGCCAGGAGGATAATTAGTGTCATGTTTCATTTAGGTCACTAGAATAATATGTTGAACTGAGCAGCAACACAGCTGCCCAGTCTTACTCTCGTTTTATAAAATAGCTTCTTTTATGGAAGGAATCTTACCTCCGCATCATATATTTATCTTTTTCGCTTTATGCGGATTTTCTCCGACTGATTCGGAATACCGACAAAATCATCAACTGGACGTGTATTCCAGAATTTCTGCATTTCAAATCCGATTTCCCGAAACCGATGCTGTAAATTCGAGCACTTACGAAGATCGCCCTTCCATTCTTCATCCGTCCGGCTTTTTGTGATTTCACGGATATGCTTAATATTTGAAGCACGCAGCAGTTCATCTTCAAGATTTCGTACTTGAGGAATAAATACAATATCATGAACAGCATTCATCTTTTTCAGTAGCGAGATGTTCTGATCAAAAGTAGATGTACGCCGGACATCAGTATCAAAAACCAGCACTACATCAATACCTGATTCCCAAGTTGCCGCTCTTGCAGGTGTGATTTTCTTTTGCAGAATGTTCAATACAGAGATCTTTCCGGGCCGTATTAACCGGAATTCGGTTTTCAGCAATGACACGATTATTTTCTCATCCTCGCCCTCAACCAGATATATAGTATTACGCTGTTTGATCACAAGCGGCCTCCTTAACATTCTTCCAGTTCGAATATTGCATCTACGTCCGGTGTAACTCCGAACAAGTCATTCTCTACAGCACTACGCAGTGAATCCGTATTCCTCTTAAGATAATCATCTGCATTGATCACTGTAATCGGCTGATCAGAGAAATGCACATTTTTCTTCAAAAACATGAATGTATGCTTCGGATACTGCATATCCAGAACATCGGTGTTATGGGTAGTAAAAAATAATTGCTCATAATCCGGTAGTTTATCGATCATGACGGACAGAATGGCCCGTTCAACATCACTTTGTATACAGGAAAATTTTTCATCGCAATAATAAAATCCATTCTTCCTTTCAATAATCCGGGAGAGTATCTCCGCAACTGCGATTCCATCATAGGTTCCTGTCGAGAGGCGATCAGCTTCTGCCGCCTTTCCATTTTGAATAATAACCTGCTGATGATCGAACTGAATTACGAATGAATTACGTACACCATCGACCGGACGGACGTGCTTTATGGAAGGGTCAAGAACCTTCAAAACCGTTTCCAGAACGCGCATACTGATCTCTGAGGTGAAATCGTAGGCATGAGATTTAGAAGTATTCTCGGAAAGTCTGAAAGCCCATCCTAAATCTGGGACCTTCTCTAGTTCCACGTTGAGGTCATCGGTGAAATGGTCTTCCTGTCGGTCAAGCATTTTCCGGCAGCTTTCATAGGAATCGGTTTTCCGGATTTTCGTACTTTTTACCTGTAAAGTAAATTTGGGACGAGGCCCTTCAGGAACAGGCTGCAGTATTCCTGAAACACGGTACATAACCGGCTCGTCTATAAGAAAATCAACAGAAAATGATGCCGTTTTGCTTTCATCCGCCCTGGACTTATATAATCTGGATGGATCTTTCCATTCGATCAGATTTAGAATATACTCAAGCATTCTTCCCAGCGATGTTTTTCCAGATGCATTCGCACCGAGAAGGATAATCGCTTTTTTATATCGGAAATTCGGACGCTCTGTCAGGTATTCGTTTTCTATAAATGAGTTAACAATCTTCTTTGGATATGATAAGTTCATATGGAAATTTCTAAATGAAAAGAAATTATCCAGACTGATATCCATAATAATCATATTGCACCTCCAATAACCATATTATTTCGTATATTACGAAGTAATAATAGTATACCACAGGAG
>JBJFHK010000114.1:0-2416 GCA_051893535.1 Eubacterium sp.
CTGCTGAAAGAACGGGAAGAGAGCCGGAAATGAAGAGAAAAGGACAGATTGCCGCGTCGATGATGTGCGCCGGCATAGACAAGATCTTTTATTACCTGACGGAATTCAAGGAGGCAAAACTGGAATTTCTCCATGTCGACATCATGGACGGCCAGTTCGTCCCGAATTTCGCGCTGGGCACGGACTATGTGAAGAGTCTGCGCCGGGTATCGGACATCCCGCTGGATTACCACTTTCTGGTGATGAACCCGCTGGAGAAAATGAGCTGGTTCGATATCCGCGAAGGCGACCATGTGGCCTTCCATTACGAACATAATGAAAAAATTCCAGAATGCCTGCAGTTTCTGAAGCGCATCGGGGCATCCTCCTTCGTGGCCATCAACCCGGAAACGGACTACCACGTTCTGGACCCTTATCTGGACGATATGGACGGCGTTCTGGTAATGACCGTTCACCCGGGATTTGCCGGAAAGAAACTGGTCCGCTCCACAATTGAGAAGGTCAAGGAAATGAAGGATTACTTCGTTTCTACCGGAAGAGACGATCTTCTGATTGAGGTGGACGGTAATATTTCCATCAAGAACGCGGAAATTTTCTATAACTGCGGTGCAGACATATTCGTGGCCGGTTCATCCAGTCTCTTTAAGAAATGCGAACTGTCCACAGAAGAAATTATCCGCGAAGAACGGAAAGTGATTGGCTGGGATATCGAATGAGCATACTATCAAAAATTGCATATTACGGCGCGTCGGCCCTGCTGAACCGTGTGTTTTCCCTCTTTCCTCTGAAGGAAAACCGGGTTCTGTTCATTTCCGACGTGCGAAGCGACATCAGCGGCAATTTCAAGTGCGTATATGATTCACTGGACCCGCACTGGCAGAAGGTCACATCCCTGAAGGGCGACCGCCGGCTGAAGCGCAGCTTCGGCCAGTGGCTGGCGCAGTGCTGGTATATTGCGACCAGTAAATACGTGCTTCTGGACGATTACACCACCAGCACCGCCTATATCCGCGTGCGGAAGAAGCAGGAGCTCGTGCAGCTCTGGCACAGTTCCGGCGCGTATAAGAAATTTGCCCACAGCAGAACCGGAGAAGGCGGCGACATCCGGCACATCCATCAGGGTTACAAGCGCTACACCAAGACCATCTGCAGCAGCGATTTCTGCAGACCCTGCTTCAGTGAAGCCTTTTCCATTCCGATGGACCGGGTCCTCGCCACAGGAATTCCCCGCACCGATATATTCTTCGACAAAGATTACATCGCAGGAAAGCAGCGGGAATTCTATGAGAAATATCCGGAGCTGAAAAATAAGAAAATCATCCTTTTTGCCCCGACTTACCGGGGAACAAAGGTCGAAGAAGCAACTTATGATTTCTCGCGTTTTGATCTGGACCAGGCATACCGCACACTCGGTGATGATTACGCGATCATTTTCAAATGGCACCCGGCCCTGTATAATAACATCCGGTTTGGCATTGAAAAGGCCTACGACCTTGATAAATATCCGGGATTCGCGTATGATTTGTCCCCGATGCGGGAAATCAACGATCTCCTGTTTATCACAGACATACTGATCACGGACTACTCGTCCCTGATCTTCGACTACGCGCTGGTAAATAAACCAATCATCTTCTTCGCCTACGACCTGGAGGACTATGAAGATGGACGCGGGATGTACTTCCCGTTCAGCGAGTACATCTACGGAAGAGTCTGCCGCAATACCGACCAGCTGCTTGATGCGATTCAGGCAGAAGATATGGGCAGCGACAGGCGCAGCGAGTTCATACATAAATTTATCGATAAGAATGACGGTCATGCCACACAGCGTGTGATGGAGGCCGTTTTTGGAGGAAGTAATGACCACTTACGCAGCAATTCTGGCAGGGGGAGTCGGGAACCGGATGCATTCCGCCACGATTCCTAAACAGTTTCTGCAGCTCGGCGACCGTCCGATCATCATCTGGACGATCCAGAAACTCGTCCGGTCCCACGCATTTGACTACATCTATGTGGCGATTCACCCGGACTGGAAATCCTATCTGCAGGAGCTTATCACAAACTGGAATGTAGACGCATCGTCACTGACTGTTATCGACGGCGGAAAGGAACGCCTGGATTCCATCGAAAATGTCATTGACGCCATCTACGCGGAACATTCCGTTGAGCCGGAAGATAAAATCCTGATTCACGACGCTGTCCGTCCTTTCATTACCCGCAGCATCATCAACGACAGCCTGGAAGCTCTGAACCAGCATCCTGCCGTCGTTGCCGCCATTCCGGCGACCGATACCATGCTGTGGATTGAAAACGGAGATCAGGTTGACTCCATGCCGGACAGAAGCAAGCTGTACAACGGACAGGCACCGGACAGCTTCCGCCTTCCGGTACTGGAAAAGTCACTGAAAGAACTGACGCC
>JBJFHK010000115.1:0-13326 GCA_051893535.1 Eubacterium sp.
ACCCGAACGACGACATGAGAACCGCAGCCGTCGGCGCCGTAGACGCAGATACGCTATAGGGAGACCTAGCCTTGCGACTGGCAAGCGGAACGTCGTATATACCGATCCCAAGAGGCGGGTGCAGTAGCGCTCGTCTCTTTTTATGCACGCAGGCAGAGCAATGGCAGGTCCCCCGTAATGGAATCGCTCTCGCGATTCACAAGCCGTAAGGCGCAGTGAGAGCGATGAGGATTCCTTATGCTGGTGCGGCCCAGGAGAACAAGCCGAAGGCGCAGTTCGACTGGCTGGCCGCACATCGTATCTTCCAATTGTGTTGTATGTAATCAATAAGAAGGCGCCGCGCGATTGGATGATTTCTACGGCGCAGCCAAATCGCTCTCACGATTCACGAGCCGTTAGGAGAAGGGTGAATGATGAGAACTCCTTCATGGAGTCGCCTCTGCGATCCGCAAGTGATAACGCCGCGGGAGCAGCAGGGACTCCTGGTGCTGACGCCGTCGGGAGACCTATCCCAGTGAAGTCGAGCGAACAGCCCCTAAGAACTGAGCGAAGACTGAACTGTGGCAGGTCCCCTGCCAGACCTGCCGCTGAGACCGCGCTGATCGTTGAAAGCGCGGGACGAAGCGCAGCAGGTCACGGCCTTGTAAATATCTGCGCCCTGCGACTGGCTAACGGCGTGTCGTATATGCTGGTTCCGCCTGAGAGAACGAGCCAAAGGCGATGTTCGATCAGCAAGCGGAACGTCGTAATGGCGCTTGCTCTCATGAGCGGGAGTGGAAGCGACCGCGAATGATGAGAAGGCCTTATGCTGGCGGCGCCCAAGAGTGCGAGCGAGAGCGAGGCGCGATTGGCAAGCGACGCGTCGTATATATCGATAATCAAGAGGCGGGTGCAGAAGTGCTCGTCTCTTTTAATGTTCGTGGTCGGGAAAATCACCGAAAGGGGCAGGTTTACCGACTCGGTTTTTACGCAGTCGGTAAATCCGGTGAACAGGGCAGATTTCCCGACTTTGTGTCGATCAGATTGTATACGGTTTTGCAGGAAATAAATATATATACAGACTCGCGTATATTAAATCGGTTGTTGTATTGTATAATCACGATTATTATATGTGCCCGGCAGAAAAATGAGCTCATCCTGTAATAAAAGCATCGTCCAGTATACCGTTTTCGGAAAATCTTCATTTCAAAGTCTTTTTCCGAAAAATCATACCCGAGAAAAGTCGGGAATTCAGTGGCTGTGGAAGCATTTCCCGACCGCGACTTTTCACAGTCGGTAAATCTGCTCTTCGTGGTGTTTTTCCCGACCCATTTCGCAGATTTTGTATTGATTTCCGTGTAATAATCTATGTATAAGTATATTGTATACACGAATGTATCCGCTGTGATAAAGAACTCGTTTCCTAGTCTGCGGCTTTCTGAGTCGGTCGGTTTTATGGTACCCTGTCAGTGCTGGTCCGTTTCAGCAGCAGGTTTATATTTGTGCTGGTGCTGAGGCAGAAATTATGCCTGCTGGATTAAAACAGCGGACTGTATTTCTGCCCGGATTATATCGGCAGGGAACTTCGTAAATCTGAAAAATCTAATTACACTCTGAAAATTATGAGCCGCTCATAAAGTTCTGAATATCTTATGACCCCGGCGTATCCTTTCTATAATTAGTATGTGATATGAAATGAAAGATGTTGTATGAAAGGATAGCGGGGCGGGTAATGGATCGCGAGAATACGGATCTGCTTTCGGAGATGCCGGTGCCGAAGGCTTTTTTTAAAATGGCTGTTCCGGCGGTTGCGGCGCAGCTGATCAATATTTTGTATAATCTGGTAGATAAGATGTTTATCGGTCATATACCGGAGGTGGGCAGGGATGCGCTGGCCGGTGTCGGGGTGACAACACCGGTGATTCTTGCAATTTCAGCCTTTGCCGCGCTGGTCAGTATGGGAGGTTCACCGAAAGCTTCTATATTAATGGGACAGGGAGAAAATGAAAAGGCTGAAAAGGTTATGGGGACATGTACCTGGATGCTGCTGGTCATTTCGATTCTTCTGACTGGAGTGATGCTGTTTTTCGGGCGGCCGGCACTGATGCTTTTTGGGGCCAGTAAGAGAACAATCACTTATGCAGTGGACTACATGAATATATACTGCCTGGGAACAGCTTTTACACAGCTGACGCTGGGATTGAATGCGTTTATCACTGCACAGGGGAAATCGCTGGTCAGTATGGGAAATGTGGCGGCAGGTGCGGTGACGAATATTGTGCTGGACGCTGTTTTTATCAATGGTCTGCATATGGGAGTCAGGGGAGCCGCACTGGCAACGGTGATTTCTCAGGGGCTGTCAGCCTGCCTGGTTATTCATTATCTGTGCACGGAAAAAAGTATTCTGAGACTGAGAGCAGGAAATATCCGTTTTAACGGCAGGCTGCTCTGGCCCTGTATTCTGCTGGGAACGTCTCCGGCACTTATGCAGCTTACTGAAAATCTTGTTGCTGTCAGCTTTAACACCTCTCTGCAGAAATGGGGCGGTGACATAGCGGTAGCGTCCATGAGCATCCTGACTAATGTCATGCAGTTTGTGATGCTGCTTCTGCCGGGTCTGGTACAGGGGGCGCAGCCTCTTCTGAGTTATAACCTCGGAGCGCATAATATTCCCCGCGTAAAAAAGACCTTCCGGCTGCTGCTGGCATGCTGCCTGATCGGCTCCTTTTCCATCTGGCTGCTCTGCATGGCTGCACCGGGTGCTGTCGCGTCCGTTTTTACCAACGATCAGGCGCTGATTGTGTATACGAAGCGGAGCATGCGGATTTATCTTTCCGTTATGCTGATTTACGGTGTGCAGGTAGCCTGTCAGTATAGTTTTGTCGCTCTGGATCAGGCACCGAGAGCAATTTTTCTTACGGTCTGGAGGAAGATCATTCTTTTGATTCCGCTGATTTTCATTATGCCTCATCTGTGGCCGGATGCCGTTATGGGGGTATTTCTGGCAGAGCCGATTGCGGATACCATTGCCGTCTGCACCACAGCACCGATGTTTTTTGTTTATTACAGGAAACTGAAATAGCAGAAGCCGGGTAAAAGAATGTTGTTTATAGCATACTTTACATATTTTCAGTTCTGGTGCAAAGAAAAAGCTGGCCTGACCTGATCAGTATGTTTAAAGTGTAAATTATTATTGTACGAGAATACATACCCAGATCCGATTTATAGAAAACGCTGAAATTGCAGTGCTTACAGGAGATCCATTACAATATGGGTCTCTTTTTTTCTGCTTTTGTAAAGCTCCTTTTAATAAATTCCTCTCATATTTTCCCATTCTTTTACGCTTTTGACGTTTTTCACTTTACATGATTCCGATATCCTGATACCTGTCAGGCGGAAAGGGCTGGAGCCCTTGAGAATAGAGCATGACAGTGAAAAAGGAGGAATTCATTTTGCTTGAACTTCAGAACATAGGAAAGCAGTTTGATGGGAGAACGGTTTTACATGACATCAATCTTCAGATTGACAATGGTGAGATTGTTTCAATCCTTGGTCCGTCGGGCTGCGGAAAGACAACGCTTCTGAATATGATACTGGGAATTCATGAGTGTGATGAAGGCCACATTGTATATAATGGCCAGGACATCACGAAGGTTCCGATGGAGAAGCGCGGATTTAATATCGTATTTCAGGATTTCAATCTGTTCCCGCATCTTACGGCGAAACAGAATATTCTGTATGGCGTAAAAAATTACCCGGGAATTTCCACCCAGGAAGAGATTGACGAGCTGATTGATCTTCTGGATCTGAAACCGCATCTGGATAAGAAGATCAGTATGCTGTCCGGAGGTCAGAAACAGAGAGTCGCCCTGGCGAGAACGCTGGTCATGAAGCCGAAGGTGCTTCTTTTGGATGAGCCGCTGAGCGCTCTGGACGGAGTCATTAAGGAATCCATCAAGGACAGGATCCGCAATATCGCCCGTCACTATAAACTGACAACGATCATCGTCACCCACGATCCGGAAGAGGCGCTGACCATGTCAGACCGGGTTCTGGTCATTGAGAACGGAACGATCGCCCAGTTTGCGAAGCCGGAAGAAATCATCCGTCACCCGGGAAATGAATTTATTAAGAAATTCATTTTACGGCAGCTGCAGATCAAGAAAGACAACATTCAGGTTCTGTTCACCACTGCTTCAGGAGAAGCCGGAAATCCGGCATCTGCAGGAAACGAGGTGGGCTAAATGAGATCCAGCAATGGAAATACAAAAAACCGGATTGTACTGACGGTCGTCGCCATTGTATTTGCAGCTTTTCTGCTCATCCCGATGATTCTGATCGTCAGGGAATCCCTGACGACGGGAAACGGATTTACATTCGACGCATATAAAGCGATTTTCACGGGCACCGGTTTCGGGAACACGCTGAGAAACAGTATCGTGATTTCCCTGACCAGCGCGCTGATTACCACCTTGTTTGCCTTTTGTTTTGCCTATGCGATTCATTACACGAACATTCCGAAGAAATTCGCGAAATTCCTGAGACTCGCGGTAACCGCCCCGATGTTCTTGCCGACCATTACCTACGGTTTTGCCATTATTTACTCCTTCGGAAAGTACGGTCTGTTCACAAGGCTCTTCGGAGGGCATCAGCTGTTTCAGATTTACGGAGTGCCGGGACTCATGATCGGCTACATATTATTTACCTTGCCGGTTGCTTTTGTCCTGATTCAGAACACGATGATGTATATCGATAAGAAATATATCATCACTTCGAAGCTGCTGGGAGACAGTGCGGTGAAAACCTTCTACACGACGGTTATCCGCCCGCTTCTGGGAACGCTGGTCATTTCCATCATCCAGTGCTTCTTCCTGAGCTTCACCGATTACGGAATTCCGATGGCTGTCGGAGGGAGAACACAGGTCGTTGCAACGGCGCTGTATGAACAGATGCTGGGCGCGATTCCGGACTTCAACAATGGATCTGCGATTGCGATTATCATGCTGCTTCCGTCCATCGCCGGAATTGCCATCGTTGCACTGATTGAACGGACCAACATCCGCTACCGGACAGTTTCAGACATTCCGTTCAGAAAAAATTACGCAAGAGACATCAGCTGGGGCGCAGTCTGCTCGGTCATTTCTTTCTTCGTTCTCGGCATCATCGCATCGGTGATCATCGTACCATGCGTAAAGAACTGGCCGTATGAACTTACTTTTACCACAGACAATTTCAAAACGGTCTTCCAGGACAGCGAACTGACCGGCGTTTACTGGAATTCCATCAAGATGGCATTCTTTACCGCGCTCTTTGGAACGCTGCTGGCCTACGGATCAGCACTGGTCTCCACCAGGAGCCAGCTGAAAGCCAGAAAACTTGCCGACAAGCTCGTGTTTATCACCAGCACGATCCCGGGCATGGTCCTGGGTATCGCCTACACGCTGGCCTTCTCCGGAACGGCACTGCAGAACACCTTCGCGCTGCTGGTTTTCTGCACCATCATCCACTACTATTCCACACCGTATCTGATGATGAAGAACTCCCTGGAGAAGATGGACGCCAGCTGGGAGACCACGGCGAGACTGCTGGGAGACAGCTGGATCAAGACTGTTGCCAGAGTCATCACCCCGAATGCGCTGGGAAGCCTGGCAGAAGTTTTCCGCTACTACTTCATCAACGCAATGGTAACCGTCAGTGCGGTTATCTTCATCGTCGGACCGGACACGTCGCTGCTGACCACCAAGATCCAGGAACTGGAACATTACCAGCAGTTCAATGACATCTTTGTCCTGTCCATCATGATTCTCGTTACCAACTTACTTGTAACACTGCTCACACAGGCAGTGACAAGATATTTAAACCATCAGAACCGAAAGGGGAATGTCGAAAATGAAGAAGAAGAGTATTTTGAAAAAGGCAGCCGCGTTAATGCTCATCGCGGCAGTGGCAGTCTGCAGCCTGACGGCATGCGGCAGCTCGTCTAAGTCAAGTTCCGGATCCACATCCAGCAAGAAAGTCGTTATTTATTCCAACGCCGACGATGAGGCCATCGAGTCCATCAAGAGCACGCTGGACTCCCACGGTTACAAGGGAAAGTACATGATCAAGACCTTCGGAACCACAGACCTCGGCGGAAAAATGCTGGCGGAGGGAAAGAAGATGGAAGCCGATATGGTTACCATGAGTTCCTACTATATCGACAGTGCGCAGAAGAAGCAGAACATGTTTATCGACCTGGACAAAAATAAACAGACCAAGGAGAAATATGCCTCCTATTACATGCCGATGCTGGCAAACCAGGGCGCA
This sequence comes from Eubacterium sp., assembly GCA_051893535.1. Classification (GTDB taxonomy): domain Bacteria; phylum Bacillota; class Clostridia; order Peptostreptococcales; family Anaerovoracaceae; genus Aminicella. The sequence continues at coordinate 6,286 of JBJFHK010000115.1, forward strand.
ATTTTCTACAACACCAAAGAACTCAAGAAGGACGGACTCGATGTACCGAAGTCTCTGAAAGACCTGTCCAAGAGCGAATACAAGGGAAAGATTTCCGTTCCGGACATCTCCGGATCTTCCACAGCATGGCTGATGATTCAGGCCCTGATCAGTCAGTACGGCGAATCGGAGACCAAGACGATCCTGAAGGGTATCTACAAGAACGCAGGAGACAATCTGGAATCCTCCGGATCCGGCCCGATCAAGAAGGTCCTCGCAGGAGAGGCTGCAATCGGATTCGGACTCCGTCATCAGGCCGTTATGGATAAGGAGCAGGGAAAGCCGATCGATTACGTAGACCCGACAGAGGGAGATTACACCCTGACAGAAGGATTCGCAGTCCTGAACCACGGAAACTCCAAGAAGCAGAAACTCGCACAGAAGATGGCCAACTGCGTCATCGACAACGGCAGAAAGACGCTGATGAAGTATTATCCGATCGCTCTGTATAAGGGTGAGACCACACCGAAAGAGCACGTAGCATCCAACGCAAAGAAATTCAGCCAGCCGCTCACCGTTGACCTGCTGAAGAAGCACATGAAATTATCGGAGGAATGTAAATAATGGAAAACAGTTACAGCAATCAGATTAAACTCGTTGTATTTGATACTGCCGGCACAATCTGCGATGGTCCAAACGACCTTCGCAGCCGCTGGCCGAACGATGACGGAAAGGGCTGCAAGGCGCCGGTCGTTCCTTTCTATGAACTCTTCAAGTCCGAGGGAATCGAACTTTCCTGGGATGTTATCAGAAAGCCGATGGGCGTCTATAAGCCGACTCACCTGCGCATGCTTCTGGAAGATCCGGATGTGCAGGAACAGTGGAAGAAGCTGCATAACGGAAAAGCCCCGGATGAAGATGATTTCAACAGAATGCTTCCGGCATACAGGAGCCTTTTGTCGAAGTACATCCTCGATGAAGACCTCTCCAAACCGATTGACGGGACAAAAGAAGCCTTTGCAAGAATCCACAGAGCGGGCGCTCTGATCGGACTGGATACCGGATATTTTGGCATCGACGCCACTCAGCTGAACCAGATTCTGGCGGAGAAATTCGGTGTGAAAGCGGATGTGGAGACCAACGGAGATGAAGCTCCGGGAAGACCGTCTCCTTTCATGATCTACGACTGCATGAGAAAAGCATATGAGATCAAGCATGAGGTATTCGGATGCCATCAGGTTGTAAAGGTTGACGACACCGCCACCGGCATCATCAGCGGAAACAACGCAGGCGCCCTGACCATCGGTGTCTATGCATCCGGCTCCAACAGCTACGAGCAGCTGAAAGAGGCAGAACCGGATTATCTGGTTCCGGACATCACCTATGTTCCGGATATCATCTTCAGCCACTCATTTGAAAGGGAGGCGTAAGATATGGATATGGAAGGACTGAAACCGGTAAAGAGAAACATTCTGCTGAATCCTGGCCCGGCAACCACGACGGACAGCGTAAAATACGCCCAGGTCGTCCCGGATATCTGCCCGAGAGAGAAGGAATTCGGCCAGATCATGAAAGAAATGGGAGAAGACCTGGTAAAGATCGTTCACGGTGATCCGAAGGAGTTTACCGCCGTTCTTTTCTGCGGCTCCGGAACACTGAACATTGACGCCTGTGTCAGCTCCCTGGTTCCAGAAGGAAAGAAGATCCTCGTTGTGAACAACGGATCCTACTCCGGACGTGCAGCCGAAGTTGCCAGATATTACCACATGGATTATGATGAACTGAAGCTTCCGATCGACCGTCCGGTGGATCCGGAAAAAGTCGAAGAGGAGCTGAAGAAGGATCCGGATATCGCAACCGTTTACTGCTGCATGCACGAGACAGGAACCGGAATCCTGAACCCGATCCGCGAAATCGGAAGGATCGCCCATAAATATAACAAGATTATGATTTCCGACACCACGTCTTCATACGCGATGATTCCGATTGATATCGAAAAGGACAATCAGGACTTCATCATGGCGTCCGCCCAGAAGGGCCTCATGTCCATGACGGGACTGTCCTTTGTAATCGGCAGAACCTCGATTCTGGAAGCATCTAAGGATTTCCCGACGCGCTCCTACTATACCAACCTGTATATGCAGTACAGCTTCATCAGAGACAAGGGCGAGATGCACTTCACCCCGCCGGTACAGACCATTTACGCTACCCGTCAGGCCATTAAGGAATACTGGCAGGAAGGGGAGCTTCCGAAATGGGAGCGTCATCAGGCCGTATGGCGCAGACTTTATGAAGGGCTGGACCGCCTGGGATTCAGGACTGCAATTCCCAGAGAATACCAGTCCCACCTGGTCATCGGCGTTCTGTATCCGGAGGATCCGAACTTCTCCTTCCAGAAGCTCCACGATCTTCTGTATGCGAAGGGTTACACCATTTATCCGGGCAAGGTCACGGACATGCCGATGTTCCGCCTCTGCAGCCTGGGAGCAATCACCCCGGAAGACATTGACGGATTCAATCAGGTACTGGAAGACAGTCTGAAGGAGATGGGCGTAAAGCTGCCAATTGAAAAATAGTCTTCTTTTCTCATCAATCAGTGACAAATAACAAAAGGGCGGAATCCTGTGGAAAACTCCTTCAGGATTCCGCCCTTTTATCAAGGAAAAAGCTGCTGCTTATGGATTGCAGTTCTTGCACGGACGGTAGCCGTGTTCAATCAGAAACGAGCGTTTTACCCTCATGGTGCGTTTGTTCTTCGCCAGTGTCTGCTTTGCGGAGCTGCAGGTCGGATAATGGAAAACCTTGGTATTCACGTTGACGACATAGGTGTGGCGCGCGTTATCATGATGTGTGGAAGTGGAAGATTCAGAGTGATGTGTGCTTCCATTGCTGTATGTCGGCGTGCTTCCGCCGTGGGTTCCGCTTTCACCGTTTGTGGCGGTGCTGTCGCCGGTTGCATAGTTGATTTTTACGCCCGGCTGGACGTTATAGCAGTAAATGTTGAATTTTACACCGCGGCCGTGGTCCTCGACGGATTCCGCTTCCATGTGTACGCCGCGGGCGACCAGTTCACTGCCTTTGAAAATCGGGGTTACCCGGTAGAGGACGTGATTTCCGGTATGTTTGATGTAGTCAGCGACTTCCGTTTCAAAAGGCTCCATGCCCTGGACGTTCATGTATCTGGTTCCGGTGATCAGGTTGCGTTCGTTGGCGTTTTCTCCGGTCAGCTGGTAACCGATGAGGTGGCAGCGGTTGTAGAGATATTTTCCGTCAACAAAGGAATAGCGGATGGTGTGCCATCCGGTCGGTTTGATCATGCCGATGCTGCCGCGCTCCGTGGTCGGCATCAGGTCACGTCCGATGCTGGAAACGGCGGTCGTGCAGCGGCCCAGAGAATCCAGAGAACCGTACTTCTCATAAGAACGCTTGGTCAGCTGAGAAGAACTGAAGGCCGGAACATTTCCGTTGATTGTCGTATACGGACTGTTTTTATATGCCGGAACTTTAGACAGGTTGACGGCGCCGGATGATGTTCCTGCCTTTACGCCCGATGCATTCGCCGCGCTTGCCGAGACTGCGTGATGCAGAGCTTTTGATTTGTGGTGTTTTGTGTTGGTCTGTTCCTGAGCTGACGCAGAGCTGCTGTGATGTGTGCTGCTTTCTGATGATGAGGCCGTACCGCAGCCTGCCATGGTAAAGGTCATGGCCAGTGCCAGCAGCAGAGTCAGCAGCAGGCGCGTTTTCTTCACGGGCTTCTGCCGCATTTCCATATTCTTTTTCTTCATAATCAATCCCCGTTTCATAAATTCATTACATAGATTTACCTTAGAAATAGTATGGTAAGCTTCTGCTTAAGTATACCATGAAAACAAGTGTTCATACTATAATCATATAAAATTTAATATTCCCCTGATGTCAGACGTGATAAATCCGACTGTTTCGCATCTGGAGAATATAGGGTATAATAATAAATACTGTGTTTAAAATATCTGAGAACGCTCGTTCGCTGCGGGCGGGATCAGCAGAATTCATTACGGGAGTTATTCATGAAGACAATCGGAAAGTTTATTAAATATTACAGACCTTACCGCGCGGTTTTCTATTTTGACCTGTTCTGCGCGGCCGTGATCAGTATCGTGGATCTGGCCTTTCCGCAGGCACTCAGGGTACTGACGAAGACCCTGTTCTTAAAAGACGGCCAGGCGATTCTGCACCGTCTGCCTCTGATTGCGGCGGGATTCCTTGCGGCATACGTCATTCAGGCCCTCTGTAAATACTATGTCAGCTGCCAGGGCCATATTATGGGTGCCAGGATGGAGCGGGACATGCGGCAGGAGCTGTTCGAGCACTATGAAAAGCTGTCCTTTTCCTATTATGACAAAAATAACACGGGCCAGATGATGAGCAAGCTGGTCTCCGACCTGTTTGATATTTCGGAAATGGCCCATCACGGGCCGGAGAACCTGTTTATTTCCATCGTCAAGCTGATCGGATCCTTTGTTTTCCTGTTTCTGATTCAGTGGAAGCTGGCTTTCATCCTTGCCGGGGTGGTTTTTGTCATGATTCTGGTGAGCTTGAGGCAGAATAACCGGATGCAGATGACCTTTACGGACAACCGCAGGAAGATCGGTGACATCAACGCGTCCCTGCAGGATTCGCTGTCAGGAATCCGGATGGTACAGGCTTTCGCCAATGAAGACATAGAAAAGAAAAAGTTCGATGCGGGAAACGAAGCTTTTCTTGTTTCAAAGAAGGATAATTACCGGGCGATGGGTACTTTCCAGGGCGGCAATACCTTCTTTATCGGCATGATGTATCTGGTGACCCTGGTGTTCGGCGGATATTTCATCGCTAAAGGGGAGATGACGGCATCGGATCTGGCGATGTATGCCATCTATATCGGAATTTTCATCAGCCCGATTCAGATTCTGGTGGAGCTGACGGAGATGCTGCAGAAGGGATTCTCAGGTTTCAAGCGCTTCCGCGAGGTCATTGAGGCGGAGCCGGAGATCGTCGATGCGCCGGATGCAGAAAATCTGAAGGATCCGGAAGGCGACATCAGCTTCAGCCACGTGGCGTTTAAGTACGATGAAAATGAAGATGTGTTAAACGATATTGATTTCACCGTTCCGCACGGAAAATCGATAGCGCTGGTGGGTCCTTCCGGCGGCGGAAAGACAACGATCTGCTCCCTTCTTCCCAGATTTTACGACGTGACAAAGGGAAGCATTACGATCGCCGGGCAGGATGTACGGAAAATCCGACTGGAGTCCCTGCGGAAGACGATTGGAATCGTTCAGCAGGATGTGTATATTTTCTCCGGGTCCATTAAGGAAAATATCGCCTATGGAAAGCCGGGCGCGTCGGATGAAGAGATTATCCGCGCCGCGAAGGAAGCGGATCTTCACGAGTTTATCATGTCCCTTCCGGACGGATATGAGACTTTTGTGGGAGAGCGGGGAACCAGACTGTCCGGCGGACAGAAGCAGAGAGTGTCCATCGCGAGAATTTTCCTGAAGAACCCGTCGATCCTGATTCTGGATGAGGCGACCAGCGCTCTGGATAATGAAAGTGAGCAGTACATCCAGAAGAGTCTGGAGAAACTGTCTGAAAACCGCACCACTATCACGATTGCGCACCGTCTGTCCACGATCAGGAATGCGGATGAAATCCTGGTGATTGAAAACGGCGTGATCAGTGAAAGAGGAAGGCACAGCCAGCTGATCCAGCAGGGCGGAACCTACGCAAAGTACTGCAGTCTGGCGGAAAGTTAATCCGGATCTGGTCAGACATAAGAGGAATGTCCGGACGCGGGATCATCAGGATAATTTTAAAAAGCAGAAAAAGTCTCCCGGGGAAATACAAGCCTCAGGAGACTTTTTTTGTGCGGAAAATCACGGCTCGTGAGTTCCTTACGCATTCTTTTTTGTCAGCAGGCCGATGCTTCCGTAGGCGCAGAAGGCGATGATGTTGCAGATCACGATGCTGGCGCCGCTCGGGGTGCCAAAGAGATAGGACAGGGTCAGACCGATCCAGACACAGAGCACGGCGAGAACGGACGAGTTCAGAATGACGGTCCGGAAGGTCTTGCAGAGGCGCATGGAGGTCAGCGGCGGGAAGACGATCAGGGCAGAGATCAGAAGGGCTCCCATCATCCGCATGCCTAGCACGATGACCAGGGCCGTGAGCAGGGCGATGATCACGTTCAGAAGTCCCGCTCTGGTTCCGGTTGCTCTTGCAAAGTTCTCGTCAAAGGTGACGGCGAAAATCCGGTTGTAGAAGAGGATAAACAGGAGAAGGACGACGGCGGACAGGCAGATGCTGAGGATAATGTCGTCGTGGGACATGCTCAGGATGCTTCCGAAGAGGTAATTATACACATCGACGTTCATGCCGTTGGTCATGGAGATGATCATGACGCCCACGGCCATGGAACCGGTGGAAATCAGCGCAATGGCGGCGTCTCCGTTGACGCGGCTGTTCTGGGCGATCCACAGCATCAGGACAGAGGCAATAATGACGATCGGGATAGCGACGGCCATCGGCGCGGCGTTCAGCGCGGTGGCCAGGGCGAGGGCGCCGAATCCGACGTGGGAAAGTCCGTCGCCGATCATGGAATAGCGCTTCAGAACCAGGCTGACACCCAGCAGGGCCGCGCAGAGGGCGATCAGCGTGCCGGCGATGAATGCGCGGACCATGAATGGATATTCCAGCATTTCTTTCATCAGACTAAGCATATTCCTCCCCCTTTCTCTTCTGTGCTTCTGTTTTTACCGGCTGCACGACTTCTGCTGCGCCAGAAAGGTTGTCCGCCTCTTTCTGATGGCCTTTCAGCAGGCCGGCATCCTCGGATTCTCCGATAAACTTCCGTCCGATGTCGCTTCCGATATATTCATCCGTCGTGCCGTAGAAGAGCTGCTTCTGGTGAAGCTGCAGAATGTGTTTTGCGTACTTCAGGGCAGCGTGCATGTCGTGAGATACCATGATGATGGTGATTCCCAGCTGCTTGTTAATCGTATCGATCAGTTCATACATCTCCTGCGTAACGACCGGATCCAGGCC
>JBJFHK010000116.1:0-13305 GCA_051893535.1 Eubacterium sp.
TCAGAATCACGCGGGGGTACTCCAGTCCCTTGCTGGCATGAATCGTGCTGAGAACAATCTTGGGATTTTCCTGCACTGCGGCTCTGTCCTGAGGCGCATTCAGTTCCTCCTCCATATCCTGCAGTTTCTCCAGAAAATGCTCAATCGTCTCGTCCTGATCCGTCAGTGCCTGCAGCAGAAAAAGCTTCTCACTGTTCGCGTGGCTGTAGTCCATCTGAAAACGAATCGCAGCGACCGCCTCTCTGGCATTGTTTCTCTGCCGCATCTTCTGGAAATTCAGCCGCAGCCGGCGCACTTCTTCCCTTTTCTTATGCCCCAGCTCATCAGAAATTTCAAGAGCGTGAAGCAGCGGGTCCGCGGAACGCCGCGACAGATGGTGCGATGCCTGATAGGCCGCCTTCTTCGTGATCCGCACAGAGAATTTATAGTAGAGGTCCCAGAACAGCCGTGTTGAAGAGGGATTCAGCGCAAACTCCATGATTTCAGCCGCATCCCTGACAATCCGGTTCTGAAAAAACAGCGTATCCATATTCTTTCTTCTGCACGGAATTCCTGCCTTCTTCAGCGCATAAATCAGCGGAATCGCACTGTCATTATTTCGGTAGAGCACCGCCGTCTCCTGAGAAGTCCCTTCAAGATGCTCCGCCAGCCAGCGGTACTGCAGATTCCGCCTCTTCAGTTTTACGATTTCCGCCCTTCCCTTTTCTTTTCTCGCCGCCAGCATCTTTTTCTCATAGCGGTTCTTATTTCCCGTGATGAACTTTGCCGCCATCTCCGTGATGCTCCTTGCCGAGCGGTAATTTGTCTCCAGAAACAAGACCTCCGCACCCGGGTAGGTCTTCCGGAAATCCAGCAGGGCCTTCGGGTAGGCCGCCCGGAAGCCGTAAATACTCTGGTCCTCATCTCCGACCATGAAGAGATTCCTCGATTCCCCCGCCAGCATGCGGATCACATCATGCTGAACCTTCGACGTGTCCTGCGCCTCATCTACGCAGACATAGGGGAATTTCCTCCGAAAATGCTCCCGCACAGGCCCCAGATTCGACAAAAGCTGATGCGCAAAGAGAATCTGGTCATCGTAGTCCATCAGGTAATTCTCTTTCAGGAAGTTCTGATAGGCCTCGTACATTTTTCTGACCTCAAGTCCTCCTCCGGAGGTCTTCAGCTTCTCGATCTGATCATCCTCAAGCTGCATATTCTTAATGTAGGTGATCAGCTGATCCAGTTCCTTAATATCATTTTCATTGGAAAAGCCGCCATACACTTTCGGATACAGCATCCGGATAATTCCCGGACTGTTCGTCTCATCCTTCGGCTTGTTCCGGTGGTACTTCTTCGCATAAAACAGTACCACTGAATAACAAAAACTATTGATCGTGCTGAAATGCACCTTATCTGCCGTTTCCGTCCCGAAAAATGAGGCAAAGCGCCTGCGCATGTCTTCTGCGGCGGCCCTCGTAAAGGTAATGACCAGAATACCTTCCGGAGCAATTCCCTTTTCCCGGATCATATAACCCAGGCGCGCAACCAGGGTTGTGGTTTTTCCGCTTCCCGGGACGGCAAGAAGAAGCTGCGGGCCCTCCGTTTTCCGGACCGCCCGCAGCTGCGCGTCAGACAAGTTAAGCCCCCTGCCCGTTTGTTTTTTGTCCAAATCTCTCTCCAAATCTGCTTCCAATCCAATTCCTCTAAGCATCATAATCCATGCACAGTCTGGTCTTCACGAAAGGCCGGACACGCGAATCTGCGACCTTTACGTGCTCCGGATGACTGCGGTAGGCCTTCAGCGCCGCTTCATCCTCGAACTCCGCATCCAGCATCGCGTCTGCAGTCGATGACGCCAGCCCGCCAGTCCGTACAGCGATCGACAGCAGTCCCGGAATCTTCCCCTGCAGGGACTCCAGCCCTTCCTTCATGCCGCACCGGATTTCCTGCTTCCGCGCCTCATCGTACTCATCCTTCAGCTGCCATAAAATGATGTGCCTGACCATGTGGGCCTCCTTTACGAAAAAATTTCACAGAAACACAGTTATTCTTATTGTAACATGGACAAATGGAAATGTGGGCCGGATGTGACAATCATCTTCTCTGAATGTCAGTGCGATTGCTTCCTGTTTTCAACGCACTGATAACAGCCCCATCCTTCCGCGACGCTGAACCTTGTCGTCGTCTGACGAACAGTCAATAAAGGAAAGGCCAGAAGCTGGATGGCCTCTGGCTTTTCTGGTTCTGCTATTTGATAATCAGCTGTTCTGGTTAATGAACGATATACTTCGCTGCGACTTCCGGCACGGTTTTCTTAGCGCTCATAACGGTCTCGTAACTGTAATCACCGGCAACGATAGTCCTCAATAATGTGAAATCACATAAATTATTCTCACGCCAGAGCAATTATTACCCAAATGAATATGCTTAAAATAAATCCAATAAGTGCACCAACTCCCGCATACTTTGAATCTCCCGGACGCGTATTTGACCAAACTATAAATAAGATTAAACCCACTATGGGAATAAAAAATCCTAATACACCCCAGCCAATGTTCGGCTCTTTTTCTGCAGTATTCTTACTTTCAGGAGCCTGTACCACTATATGCCGAGGTTGGGCAGGTATTTCTGTTCCTGCTTCATTTCCCAACATCTTCATCAGTTTTTCTTTTTCTGTATTGTATTCATCTTGCGTAATAATATCTAAATCGAGCAGTTTTTTCAGATCTGAAAGTCGTTTTACAGGATCCATAATTACCTCCATTAATAAACATTCTACTTCATTCCGATATACCGAATGGGTTTAATAATCTTCATCAATGTAATATTCTAAGCTGCTTATCGAATTATCGATTCGATGAATATTCCCCCCTATAATAACAACTGAAAGAAAGCCAATAACTACTGCAATGATAAGTACAATCGTTAAAGCTTTGCTTTTCTTCTCTAAGCCTTCCACTTTCTTTTCAAGTCTTGTTATCTTCTGTTCATACATATGATTCTGAATCGCAATTTCTTTTCTATCGGCTATTTCGTGCATTGCGGCTTTTTCATCCCAATGTCTTTTCTCTACTCTAGCATCTTTATTCAAAATAACCTTTTCTTTATCTTGGTTACCATTAAATAAAGCCGGAACTAATTTATGCATCAAATTCAACTTTTCATCTGTACTTAAGCCTTTCCAGTCCTTCGCAGTATAGCCGGTCGAAACGAACTGTCCACCGCATTTGGGACACGAATTTAAATTCTTATCATAAGTCAGAAACCCACATTTAACACATACTCTTCCGACAGCATCTGAAATACTCCCGTTCTTCTTACTTTTTTCACTCTTATCATTCTCATCGGTCATTTCACAGGGTTTTCCCTGAACTTCACTGCCCAATCCCTGCACATGTGATGATGCAGAATCCGCAATACTTTTTCCCGGCGTACCGGCCTCCTTTAAGGGAGCTGATTTATTCGATATTTTCTCAGTGCTGTCATCCGTATTCTGATTTTCTCCGGTACTGATCTTATTTCCATTGATATCTGATTTCATCTGAATGACCTCACCACAATACGGGCAGAATTTTATGTTATCCTCGATTTCCTTTCCACACTTTCTGCACTTCATTATGTACCTCCATTCATGAAACAACGCATAATCATTTTATGATCTTGCTTAGTGATTCCATAATGACCGGTCTAAACTGATTTTAAAATTAGCAAATTCATCGTAATCAGCATTGGAAATGGAGACCGATGTCTTCATGGCTTTGAAATCGGCTGAACCGCTCTTCTTCAGATCATCTTTATCGATGTCAAATGCAACCCAGGCTTTTCTCTTCGCCTTAATTTCACCGCCATTATCATCAAAGTTATCCAATTCAATTGCATTATCATCCGCATAAGAATCTGACCCCGGATTGACATTGATTGTCTTTCCACTGTTATTTTCCACATCTAAGTACACAATATATTCTGCAGGATCATAGCTGTCATCATATGCAGCTCTGTTATACTTAACTACAATATTTTTCCCGCTGTAAAGCACTGTTCCTTTTTTCGTATTCTTATTAATGGCTATTACTCCACTGCTGTCAGAACTTGATGACTTCTGCGAGTCCGAAGAAGACTGCGTTCCAGATGAATTAGATGAACTTGAACTGCTGCCTGTCGACTGCTCTGTCGTTCCTGATTTACTCTTGGAAGTAGAAGAAGCGCTGTTTCCAGCTGCATGTCCAATCAGGTAACCTGCACAAAGAGCAATAATCAGAACAATAACGAGAATAATGATCATCTTCTTGCGAGACTGATGCTCACCGGTTATTACAGCCTCCCCGTTTCCTGCCTTTGTTCCGCTGGCATTTCCAGTTTCCGCGGCAGCCTCATATGCTTTATCACGCTCACGATTTGCAGCTTCAATAGCGAGATCTTTCTGCTTTAATTCCTGAATCAGTTTCGCCCTTTCATCCTGATAATTACTTTCACGATCCTTATTTTTATTTGCATACCGGTCTCGTTCAGTCTTTGTATTCTGTAATTCTGCTCTAAGATCATCACGTTCTCTGGAGATTCGGTCCCGATCACTCTTAGCATCATTCAGATCTTTTGTAAGTTCTTCCTTCTCCCTGGAAAGCCAGTCCCGATCGCTTTTTAATTTCTTTAAATCCCTGACAAGATTCTGGTTTTCACCTGCTATTGCATTTCTCTCATTGATAATGTTATTCAGATCATTTTTTATTTGATTATTTTCACTGATAATTCTGTCTTTACCGCCGACAGCATCATTCTTCTCTTGTTCTAACTTTCGCACCTCTGCATTAAGATCATCCAGAGCTCTGGGATCTACAAGAGGTTTCCCACATTCCGGGCAGAAATCATACCCCTCTTTAATTTTGTTTCCGCAGTAAATACAATACATACGTTCCTCCAATTTCATAAAATATTACGTTACAATAGTTAATATTTGTGCCGATGTTCTTATTATATCATCAGAGAGCCATTTTGCATATAGCAATCTGAAAATTACAACCTATGATATATATATTATTCATCCATTATAATATTTGCTGCGCTTATTAGCGGATTAAATTTCAGATAAGCACATTAATCATTATCAAGTCACACAATGAAGGTGAAAAAGTACCACATGTTATTATTTGCAAAACAGCCCATTTACTTCCCATCTGAACAGTACAGGTGACTATCACCCTTCTACACACATCCGATTAATCACCCAACTCACGCACAATTTAATTTGTATATATCTGCAAAAACGGCGTTCTGTACAAAATTAGAAAATTCATTTGTAAATATCAGCGAAATCTCCATTCTCTACATAAAATTATTTTGAACCGCATACGCTCAGTGGCAGTTTTTACACCTTTTTCATTTTTATTCGTATATTATAATAAATATTCACGTGTGGTGAAGGCATAATTTCAATATTTGTATTCTGTTTCTCTGAATTTCGACTTCAACTTCATCCTATTACTGTTTCTGATAAGAAACCGTCCTTAGTATACATACTATTCTGAAATGCAAAACGGTATTATTACTACTTCTTCTATAGGTAGTTTGTACTGAAGCAGGAATTCGACTATTTATACAAATTCATTGTGTTCAATTTATGCATATTTTAGTTTTTCATCTGTTTCCACCAACTTTTTATCCATATTTTTCCAGCCCCGGCCATACTGACCTTTGCCGTCTTTGAATAATTGCTGAATATACGGGTCGGGTCAGCGGTATTCAGCAGCTTTATAAGTATACAATAATGTAACTGTCTGGCCGGAGCACCAGCCAGACAGTCCTTCTCCGAAATTCAGTTTTTGTTTAAAACAAGAATTCTACTCTCCCTCGACGCTGGAAGGCGTCGGGCAGACACTCAGGAACTTTGATATCGACTGACCAACGGGCGATCAGACATTTTACAGCAATTCAGCTTCACCGCCTGTGATATGACTCTTCTGCCCATCACACCTTCTTCGGAATCTGCTGTTTTTCTTCTTCTCCAGCTTCGGAGACAGCGGCGCCAAGATCCATGGTACTCTTGTTCAGTTCCTGGACAATGTTGTTCATCTGCACCAGTCTCTTCTCAGAAAGGCCGCTGCCCATGGCCAGGTTGGCGTTATAGAGGATATTTTCCAGGTCGGAATGGATCTCGGAAATCTGGTCGCGCAGGCGCTGAATTTCCTGATTTTCTGCCTCTCTGCGCTCAGCAGTTTCCTGATTCAGCAGGGAGACATCGGTGCCGGAGATCTCGAACTCGGCATTGCCGTTCAGGACGATCGGATCGTATCCCAGTTTATCGTGCAGGAGTTTGGCAAAAGTTTCCTTGGCTGAGAGTTCTCCGTGCACCAGGAAAAGCTGTTTCGGCGGCTTCTGGAATCCGGCGGCCCAGGTGAACAGACCGTGCTGGTCTGCATGAGCGGAGAAGCCCTGCAGGTTGTAGATTTCTGCGTTGACGTGCACCTGCTCGCCGAACAGGGTGACATCTTTCACACCGTCAACCAGAGCTCTTCCCAGTGTCCCAACGGCCTGATATCCGACAAAGATCACGCTGCTTTTCGGATCCCAGAGATTGTGCTTGAGGTGATGGCGGATTCTTCCCGCATCACACATGCCGCTGGCAGAAATGATGACTTTTGGCGAATGGTCGAAATTCAGCTGACGGGACTCATCGGAGGTCTTAGTGAATTTCAGATTCGGGAAGTCCAGCGGATCATCGCCGGACAGAATCAGCTTCTTTGTTTCTTCATCAAAAACCTGCGGGTTTCTTCTGAACACCTGGGTCGCAGTCATGGCCATCGGGCTGTCGACGTAAACATTCAGGCGGCTCAGCTCATCTTTATAGTGCTCGTCATGCTCGTAGAACTGATTCAGCTGATAGATCAGTTCCTGTGTTCTTCCGACGGCAAAAGACGGGATGACGGCGGTGCCTCCCCGGCGGGTAGTGTTCAGAATGATATCGATGAGTTTTTTGACATCACCAACATGTTCCGTGTGCAGACGATCTCCGTATGTGGTCTCCATAATGACACAGTCGGCCTTCTTGATGATCGTCGGGTCTTTCAGAATCGGGCGGTCCGTTTCTCCCAGGTCTCCGGTGAATACGATCTTGGTCTCACTGTGGTCTTCCTTGACCCAGATTTCTGTGATCGCGGATCCGAGAATATGACCGGCGTCGTTGAATACAATCCGCATTTCATCATTGATTTCCACCAGCTGCTGGTAGAGAACCGGCTGTACATACTGCATGGTATTCACAGCATCCTGCGCGGTATAGAGCGGCTCGACCTTCGGTTTTCCGGCTCTGGTATTTTTACGGTTCTGCCATTCCGCTTCACGCTCATGGATATAGGCACTGTCCTGCAGCATGACTCCCAGAAGGTCTGCTGTCGCGCTGGTGCAGTAGATTTTTCCGCGGAAGCCCCGCTTCACCAGGAGCGGCAGCCTTCCGCAGTGATCGATATGCGCATGGCTCAGAATGACGCATTCGATCTCTTCCGGGTCAAAGGGAAACGGTTCCGCATTCATTGCTTCCTGTGCCTTGCCGCCCTGGAACTGTCCGCAGTCCAGCAGAACCTTATGTTTATCTGTCATCAGCAGGTGACAGGATCCTGTTACACCGGCTGTTGCGCCGCAAAATCTGATTCTCATCTTAACCTCCTTAATAGCATCACAATTGCGAAAATTGTACCCGCAAAAATGATCCTGCTGCGATTTTTCATTATTTTTCGCTGTTCAGCATTTTCATCTGCTTCGCCATTCACTGTTCAGTCTGCTTTCTCCATGACCGTCTGAGAAAGCCTGATCCCCGGCATTCTCAGACCTGTACGTGGTTTTTGCTCGTTTTGTTTTCTTAATTATCTACTTTATCATTACCCGATCCCGGCAGCTCTGAACCAGAAAACGATGCATCTGCATCATCTCAGTCCGTGATAATCCGAACCCTTGGTTTTAAACAGTCCCAGGTCATCCGCCAGTCTTTCCAGCCACAGGGAATCTTCTCTGTCTGCAGATGGATGCCAGCACTCAATGCCCTTCAGACCGCCGGTCTTCAGCCGTTCTGCGATTTCCTGGATCAGCCGGCGGTAGCCGGAACTCTTCTTGTCCAATTTTGATTTTGTCTCCATCGGATGAGCCCAGACCGGATATCCGCCGGCCCCTGCGATCCAGGAAAGGGCATCAAAGGGATCGACGGCCATTTTTTTCAGGGCCAGAGACTCAGGAGAAGACAGATATTCAGGGGAATCAAAGGCTTCCTGCACGCTGCTGACGTAGCCCTTTTTCTCCAGAGCCATCGCAAAGTTCGGTTTGCCGATATAGTCCTGATTCGGGTGCTGCATCAGATCTTCCCTTGTGATATTGATCCCTTTGTCCTGAAAAACTTTCAGAAGTTTATCGTTTCTTCCGTCGCGGTACTCGCGGATTTTCTCGATTTCACTGCAGAGTTTTTCATTGTGGATATCAAAATCATAGCCGAGGATATGCAGCTCATAGCGGTGATCCAGAAGGGTTCCGAGCTCAATTCCGCTCACGACCTGGATACCGTATTTCTTTCCTGCCTCTAATGCCTCGGGGACACCGTCTGCGCCATCGTGATCAGTCACCGCGGCCATGACAATGCCTTCCTCCGCACGCATCCGGATCAGCTCTTCGGGAGTCTTGACTCCATCGGAAAATGTCGAGTGCATGTGCAGGTCAATATTTAAATGTTCAATATCTTCTAAATTCGTTATCTGCAACATAACCCCTCCCTGTTATATCTGCAGGATCCGGCAGCTGCTTCATTCCCTAAAGCAGCTGCCGGCCTGTTAAAGTCAGTTATCGATAAAAGATCATGCCTTTCGGTCTCGTACGTCTGACCAGAATATAGACGAACAGCAGAAGCAGAATCACTGCAATCAGCGTGCTGAATACCAGATACGCCTTCGCAAAACCCAGGTGCATGAGGCTGTACAGCGCATCACTTTTTTTCAGCGTGATTCCGACCAGATGATTATAGAGCCACAGTCTGAACGACTTGATGTTCACCAGTATGGCCTGTATGAAAAGCAGGGCACATATGATTCCGCTGGCCCACTGGCCCTCGGCGATCAGCCATTCCGGCATTTTCTTCCTCAGGGTAAACTCGAAAAGAATAACTGACGCAATCAGTGCGAAAAGGCCTGCTGCCAGTTCCTTATTCAGCTGTTTCCTGACCTTATTGACAACCGTCTGATCTTTCGTTCCGAATATCGGGTCTTTATACTGACCATTCTTCTCATAAACCTGAAATTTCCCGCCGCTGACCGAATTCAGGCTGGACGTAATCGCATGGCTCATCTGGCTTTCTGTTACCTCATAACCTGCCGAGCTGATTGCCTGTTTATCCGTAAAATAGAACTGATAGGTCAGCGGAATCCGGAGCGCGATATTGGAGCTGAGCAGAATGATCGCAAGCGGTATCGTAATGACAGACAGTAAAGACACGCCAATACTCGTTTTCTGCATGGTTATCCGCCCCCTTCTTCCTTATTCCTGAATGTCTCCAGGCTCGAGATAGCTGATATACGGAAGATTTCTGTATTTCTGGTCATAGTCCAGTCCATATCCGACGATGAACAGATCATCAACCGCAAATCCTTTATAATCCGGCGTCAGCGGGACACGTCTTCTTGACGGCTTGTCCAGCATGGTGCAGATCTTCACGCTCTTCGGGCCGCGCTCCTTGAACTTCTTCGTCAGGTAGTTCAGGGTTGTTCCCGTGTCGATGATATCCTCAACAATCAGAACGTTCTTCTGATAAATATCCATGCTCAGGTCTTTTGTAATCTTTACAATACCACTGCTGGTGGTTCCTGAACCGTAGCTGCTTGCCGAAACAAAGTCCATCTTCAGGTCCAGATCAATGCGCTTTACGAGTTCGCTCATCCACATCACTGCGCCCTTCAGAGTTCCGACAACGATCAGTTCTTCACCCTGATAATCATTTGTAATCTGTTCACCAAGTTCCTTTGCTTTGTCGCAGATATCCTGCTCTGTAAACAGGACTTTTCCCAGCGTGTTATTTTCTTCCGCCATTATGTCTCCTTCTCTAGGAAGCCTGCGCTTCCAATCCTATGATTTTCCCGATTATACTATCATATAACTTTTATCGATTCAGGTCTACCGGGTTTCACAGCTTTTACCGATAATCCACCTAAACTTCTTATAAACTTAACCCTTCTGAACAATTTCTTCGATTGCAGCGAGGATCTGATCCACGCCGGTCTTTTTCAGGGCCGATACGGGAAGAATCACTGCGTCCGGACGCATATCCAGGGTTTTGCGGATAATCTGCATCTGTTTCTGCGCTTCTCTTTTAGAAACCTTATCGGCTTTCGTGGCGATAACCGGGCCGTCGAGATCATAATATTTCAGGAACTCATACATCTGCACGTCCTGCGCCGTCGGTTTGTGGCGTATATCCACGAGCTGGAAGACCTTTCTCAGCCCCTGGCGCTTCGTCAGGAAGGTCTCCATCATCTCGCCCCAGTCCTGTGTGACTTTTTTTGAGATTTTCGCGTATCCGTATCCTGGCAGGTCGACGATTCTGAACGGGTCATGGTCTTTATTCACCAGATAGAAATTGATCGTCTGTGTCTTTCCCGGTGACGCGCTTACACGGGCCAGATTCTTCCTTCCCGTAATCAGATTCAGCAGAGAGGATTTCCCGACATTGGACCGTCCGGCAAAAGCCACCTCTGCAAGATTGTCAGCCGGATACTGCTGCGGCCGCACGGCTGTTGCGGCGATTTCTGACTGTACTATTTTCAGCATATGTAATTATCCTTTCTCCTTATCCCGCAGTTACTCCATCCTTCTGACTGGCCAGAAGAAATTCTGTATTTCCATTATATCAGGAAGAGCACAGCAGAAAGAAAACAAAAAGCGGGACTGCGCCCTAAGCAAGTATTTCTTTGCTTAATGGAGCAGCCCCGTCAGATTATGCGTCTTTACGATGCTCTTCCTCTTCTTTTCTGCGCTTTTCCTCATATTTCGCGGCAAGCTTCTTCGCATTAATGGAAGGATCCTGTGTGAAGGCCTCCTTAAACGCCTGCTCTACACGGTCAATCAGGACAAACTCAATGTCATGGCGTACCTGACGCGGAAGTTCTTCCATATCCGGCTCATTCTTCTTCGGAAGAAGAATCTTCTTGATTCCGGCACGGTGAGCGGCCAGAACCTTCTCACGGATACCGCCGACCGGCATGACATTTCCGCGAAGGTCAATCTCGCCCGTCATGGCAACATCTCTTCTGACCGGAGTATCGGTGATCGCAGACATTACCGTCGTGCACATGGTCACACCTGCTGACGGTCCGTCCTTCGGCACAGCGCCTTCCGGAATATGCAGATGAAGATCATTCTTTCTGAATGTATCAATATCAATTCCGTACTTATCAGCAATCGAACGCAGGTAGCTGATTCCGATACGCGCAGATTCCTGCATGACATCGCCGAGCTGTCCCGTGAGCTGAAGTTTTCCGCTTCCCTCGATGACATCGCACTCGATCTGAAGTGTCACACCACCGACCTGTGTCCAGGCAAGTCCGGTAACCATGCCGACCTGATCTTCTCCCTCGACAACATCGTAGAAGAAGCGATGCTTTCCGAGATACTTCTCCAGATTTCTCGGCGTAATATTATAGGTCTTCTGCTTCTTCGGGTTTTCCACGACTTTGCGTGCAACCTTGCGGCAGAGGCTTCCGATCTCACGCTCCAGATTACGGACTCCGGACTCTCTGGTATAATAATTAACCAGGTCATGGAGAGCATTTTCAGAAATTTTCATCTGATTCTGCTTCAGACCATTTTCCTTAACCTGTTTTTTGATCAGGTAACGTTCGGCAATCTGTACCTTTTCATCCTCTGTATATCCAGGAACTTCAATAATTTCCATTCTGTCCAGCAGAGGCTCCGGAATCGTGTCCAGAGTATTTGCGGTTGTAATAAACATGACCTTGGACAGATCAAACGGCACTTCCAGGAAATGATCCGTAAAGGTGCTGTTCTGCTCAGGATCAAGAACCTCCAGCAGAGCTGACGCAGGATCGCCGCGGAAATCTGCACCGATCTTGTCAACCTCATCGAAGAGGAACAGCGGGTTATTCACGCCGGCCTCACGGATTCCGTTGATGACACGTCCCGGAATGGCACCGATGTAGGTTCTTCTGTGGCCTCTGATTTCTGCCTCATCTCTGACTCCGCCAAGGGACATGCGGACGAACTCTCTTCCGGTCGCCCTCGCGATAGACTTCGCGATGGAAGTTTTTCCTACTCCCGGAGGTCCTACCAGGCACAGAATCGGCCCGTGGATACCCTTGGAGAGCTGCGTGACGGCAAGATATTCAAGAACACGCTGCTTGACTTTGTCCATGCCGTAATGGTCTTCATTAAGGATCTTCTCGGCCTTCTTGATGTCGTGGTTGACACGGGAAGACTTATTCCACGGCAGGTCCAGAATTGTCTCTACATAATTGCGTACAACAGAACTTTCTGCAGAGGACGGAACCATTCTGGCATATTTCTTGATTTCCTTGCGGACCTTCTCGTCGATCTTCTTATCCAGCTTCAGAGCATCAAGCTTTTCTGTCCATTCTGCGGTTTCTGCCGCCGCATCTTCATCATTTCCCAGCTCAGATTGAATGGCCTTGATCTTCTCACGGAGATAGTATTCCTTCTGGCTGTTATCAATATTTTCCTTTACCCTGGCGGCAAGTTTCTTCTCAACGGCAGCAATTTCATTCTCTTCAGCGATAATCTCACCGATGATCTGCAGACGTTCGGAAAAATCCAGCGCGCTGAGAATTTTCTGTTTTTTCTCTGATGTAACAAACAGTTCGTTTGCCATCATATCAATTTTTGCCCCGGCATCTTTCTCGGCAAGAATCTTATCTACGGCTTCATCACCGATCTGCGCGCTTAAAGCGGCATACTCTGAAAACGAGTCTTCGATCAGCCGGATTCTGGCCTTGTCCTGAATAGACAGACTGTCTTCCGTAACATTCTCAACAATCCGGTCCACTGTGCAGGAAATGTAATTATCCTCTGTGATGCACTCGTCGATGACGGCACGGCAGATTCCTTCAACAAGAACCCGGACTGCATCACCCTGGATTTTCAGCATCTGCTTGACGCGGACGACTGTTCCAATCGGATACATGTCTGAAACCATCGGAATCAGTACTTTTTCATCTTTCTGCGTGGAAACGAATAACAACTTATCCGTAGCCATAGCTCGTTCAAGGGCACGAATCGATTTCTCTCTGCCAATGTCAAAATGCACGACTGTATGTGGAAAAATCGTCA
>JBJFHK010000117.1:0-13209 GCA_051893535.1 Eubacterium sp.
CGGAGTCGTAACAGAGATCATCGAGTAATAGAAGGACTCTGAGACGACAGAAACATGAAAATAAAGAGAGCTGTGCTTTTGGCAGAGATGCCGGGAGCGCGGCTCTTTTTTTCGGCCATTTCCAGGCAGAAGGCATGAAGGCTTTCAGAGATCTGTCCGCGGTCTGTCAGGCTGAGGCAGCGGACGGGAAGGGCGCTCGTCCTGCCGGAGAATGGCGGAGTGAAGTTAATATTTTTTAAGAATGTTGTTTGTGTGTCATTTGTTGAAACTGAATCTCCATATTGATATAATTCAGTAGTTAACTTTTCCAAGAAAAGGAAATGTATACATGCCAGGTTTTACCGGCATAAGGGATCAGGAAATTAACGGGGCTGCGTTTTCTGCGGCTTCAGGTAATTCAGATGGGAGATTAGAATGTCGGATCAGCAGAAAAAGAATGCAGATCAGCTGAGGGAAGAAGCAATCCGGCGCAGGCAGGAAATAGACCGCAGAAGAAAGGCGGCCGAGGCGCATGCGCATGAGATGGACCGGCAGCGGGAGGAGCAGAAAAAAGCAAAATCACATTCTGCATCGGGACGCGGCCGTGCTTCGGCGCGCAGCGAAAAAGTTCAGGCGCGCCGGACACAGAGATATGGTTCACAGAACTCCGGAACTCCGAGACCGTCCCATTCAGAATCTGAACGGATAAAGGCTTCCGGAAGCATGGACAGCCGGCATTCCGGCAGAGCGCAGAGAAGAGCGCATAAGAAAAGACAGGATCATTCTCCGATGTTCTGGATCATCCGGATCTGGGCGGTCGTTTTTGCGGGCGTTCTGGCCTGGACGGGGAAGACTGTGCTGAGTTTCGGTCTGCTTCCGGAGAAATGGCTTGCCGGAATTATCGCAGTTGTCGTGATCGTCGGCCTCTTGCTGTTTATTCCGATGTTCTTCCGCGCGTTTAAGCGGTCGAGGCGGACAATCAGTTTCATTTTGTCCATCGTTATCGCGGCAGTCGGGGTGTACGCGGTCCGGAATATGGATAAAACCTCGCAGTTTCTGTCATCCGTTACAACAACGGTGACGACACAGACACAGGAATATTACGTTGTTGTGAATAAAAACAGCGACTATGTGACGATCAGCGATCTGGACGGAAGTGACGTTCTGCTGTATTCCAAGGCGGGCAGCGGAGACGCGGCGGCAAAGAAGAAGCTGGGATCTTACGCGGATGCCAGTTACATATATAAGTCAAGTCTGAAAAAAATCGGAAAGAAGCTTGAGGATGACAATGACAGCGCGGCACTGCTCAGCGCCGGTCATTATTCGGGAATTGCGGAGAAAGACAGTTCCTTCAAGAAGAAAACGAGGATTCTGAAGAAGATCAAAGTGAAAGCGTCCACAGCGGATCTGTCGAAGAACGTATCCGTTACAACGACACCGTTCAACATCTATCTGAGCGGCCTGGACACTGCGGGAAATATCGACACCGTATCACGTTCCGACGTAAACATGATTGTAACGGTAAATCCGAGAACGCATACGATCCTTCTGACGTCCATTCCGCGCGACTACATTATCCGGCTGACAGAGAAAGACAATGCTGAGGACAAGCTGACGCACACGGGAATTTACGGCATCCAGCAGACCCTGGAATCTGTGGAGGATCTGACCGGCCTGGATATGAACTACTATGTGAAAGTAAATTACTCGACCGTGAAACAGGTGATTAATGCGATCGGCGGTATTGACGTCTACTCAAGCCAGGCGTTTGTCACGCACGGACAGCGTTACTTCGAGTTCAAGAAGGGAAAGAACCACCTGAACGGCGCGCAGGCACTGGCATTCGCAAGAGAGCGCCACGCCTTCGAGGATGGTGATCTGCAGCGGAACAGAGACCAGGCCAAGGTTCTGGAAGCCATGATCAAGAAAGTGACCAGCAGCAAGACCCTGCTTACCCACTACTCAAGCATTCTGGACGCCAGCAGGAATTACATCCGGATCAACATGTCCCAGAGCGAGATCAGCAGTCTCATCCGCATGCAGCTGAAAGGCGGTTACCACTGGACCATCAAGAAACAGGGCATGGACGGAACAGGCGAGTTCACCCAGTGCTACTCCACCGGAAATTATCAGGTTTACGCGATGCGGCCGAGCAAGAAGAGCGTAAACAAGGCGGTGAAGAAAATCGAGAAACTGGAAGAGGAGCGTTAGCTTTTCTGACAAAATCTACCCGCAGCCCGCTGCGGCAAGGGGATATCTTCCTTTGCCGCTCCGGGGTTTCCTGACCGGAAAGCAGGCGCTGACCAGGCCGGGAATGTAAAATCCGCTGGAAATAATTTACTTTTTGATGTAAAAAAATGGTTGACATTGACGACCTTGCATTGTATAGTTAATGAGTGACTTTATGAGAAATTATTGCAGAGCTGGAAACCCGGCTCTGAATTTTAGTTAAAAAACGGAGGCCGAGGTAATGAGAGTAAAGGTAACATTGGCATGCACAGAGTGCAAGCAGAGAAACTACAACACGATGAAGAATAAGAAGAACAATCCTGATCGTATGGAGCTGAAGAAGTACTGCCCGTTCTGCAAGAAAGAGACAGTTCATAAGGAAACCAAGTAATTAAGAGGCACAGAAATGTCGAATAAGAAAAAGAATCAGAAACCGAAAGAAATCACGAAAGAGGAGATCAAGGAAGAGCGTCATAAGGCTGCTGCCCGCGCTACCCGCGAGCGTGCCGCACGCAAGAAGAATCCGCACTCCCGCCGTGATTACTGGAAGGGTGTAAAACGTGAGATGAGCAAGGTCGTATGGCCGACACGCAAGGAACTCGGCAGCTACACTGTAGTTGTAATTGCTACGTGTGCGCTTTTCGCGCTGGGATTCTGGCTGATCGACACCGGCTGGCTGACTGCTCTTAAGGCAGCACTCGGTGTTACGCTCGGTTAATCAATCGCGTTTCTTGCACACCAGTCATAAGAGTAAAAGAAGGTACATCAGATGTCAGACACAGAGATGAAAAATACAGGAAACATCGTCTCCCCGCTCGAGGGTGAGGGTGTCCGCGGCGATGGACAGGCAAAATGGTATGTCGTTCATGTTTATTCCGGACATGAGAATAAGGTGAAGGACAGCCTCCTGAAAATGGTCGAAAACCGAAACCTGCAGGACCTGATTATGGACGTTCGAGTACCGACAGAAAGCGTTGTTGAAGTAAAGGACGGCCAGAGAAAAGTCAAAACCAGAAAAATGTTTCCTGGATATGTAATTGTGAAAATGGTCGTTACCAATGAGTCCTGGTATCTCGTGCGGAATACGCAGGGAGTTACCGGATTCGTAGGACATGGATCTGAACCGATTCCTCTGACGCCGGAAGAAGTGGCGCGCATGGGAATCGAGAAGATAGATATCGATCTGGATGTTGAAGTCGGAGATCAGGTACGTGTAATCAACGGACCGTTCGAGAGTTTCATGGGTGAGATTCTCGACATCAGCCCGGAGAAGCAGGTCATGACCGTACGCATTTCAATGTTCGGTAGAGATACCCCTGTCGAGCTTGAGTTCGATCAGGTGGAAAAAATACAGTAGGGAAGGAGGACACGATTTATGGCAAAGAAAATCGAGGGTTATATTAAACTCCAGATTGAAGCCGGAAAGGCGAACCCAGCACCTCCTGTAGGACCTGCATTAGGACAGCACGGAGTCAACATTATGGACTTCTGCAAGCAGTTCAATGCCAAGACTCAGGACCAGCCGGGAATGGTTATTCCTGTAGTAATCACCGTTTATGCGGACAGATCTTTCACATTCGTCACCAAGACTCCGCCGGCAGCAGTACTTCTGAAGAAGGCAGCTGGCATCGATACAGCTTCTGGTGAGCCGAATAAGAAGAAGGTTGCTACGGTTACTCTTGAGCAGGTTCAGGAGATCGCTAAGACGAAGATGCCGGATCTGAACGCAGCAAGCCTTGAGTCTGCTACATCCATGATCAAGGGTACTGCTCGCAGCATGGGCATCACAGTAGAAGAATAACACATTGTGGGAGAGTGGAGCTGAGCATCTGCTCGTCTGAACCACGAGGAGGAAAAAATGGCTAAACACGGAAAGAATTACAGAGACGCTGTCGAGTCTTTCGACAAGTCCAAGCTTTACGATCCGGCTGAGGCAATGAAGGTTGTCACAGAAGTTGGTAAGGCAAAATTTGATGAGACCATCGAAGCTCACATCAAGCTGGGCGTTGATGGAAGACACGCTGACCAGCAGGTCAGAGGCGCAATCGTTCTTCCGAACGGAACCGGTAAGGAAGTAAAAGTTCTGGTATTTGCTAAAGGCCCTAAGGCTGAGGAAGCAGAGAAAGCCGGAGCTGACTATGTCGGTGCGGAAGAGCTTGCACAGAAAATTCAGCAGGAAAACTGGTTTGACTTCGATGTCGTAGTTGCAACACCTGATATGATGGGCGTTGTAGGACGTCTCGGACGTCTGCTCGGACCTAAGGGTCTGATGCCGAACCCGAAGTCCGGTACAGTTACGATGGATCTGGAGAAGGCACTGGCTGAGATTAAAGCCGGAAAAGTTGAGTACCGTCTGGATAAGCAGAACATTATCCACACAGTAATCGGAAAGAAGTCCTTCGGCCCGGAGAAGCTCCAGCAGAACTTTGACGCTCTGATGGCGGCAATCGTAAAGGCTAAACCATCATCTGCAAAGGGACAGTACCTCAGAAGTGTTACTGTAACACCGACGATGGGCCCTGGAGTAAAGGTTAATCCGGCAGTTCTCGGCTAACTGAGAAAGGCTGTTTTAACAGTGTGCATCGGGAAGTGCAGGAATACTGCGCAGATCATGCATGCAGTCATAAATTTGAATTTAATCACCTGAGACAGCGGGTGCCTGCGTAAAGGCTTAATTTCCCGCCGAGGTACGATATATAAACGTATTGGCCTCGCTCTGAGCGGGGCTGTTTTATTGAGTACCACATTCGTGAATCGAACTCGTTTCGGTTACAGAAAGGAGAAGCGATGTCTGAAGAAGCAAAGAAGCAGAAACAGGCGGTCATCGATGAAATCAAGGAAAAGCTTGATGGAGCTCAGTCTGCAGTAGTCATCGACTACATGGGCACGACTGTTGCTGAAGCGGACGAGATGAGAAAGAATCTCCGTGAAGCTGACATCGATTACGGCGTATATAAAAATACGCTGATGAAGAGAGCTATTGAAGGAACAGAGTTTGCTCCTCTCGCTGACTCTCTGAAGGGACCAAGCGCTATTGCGATCAGTAAGACTGACGCTACTGCTCCGGCAAGAATCCTGAAGGCTTCCATTAAGAAGTTCAACAAGATGGAGTTCAAGGCTGGCGTTGTAGAGGGTCAGTTCTACGATAAGGAAGGTATTGAGCAGATTGCAAGCATTCCTTCCAGAGAAGAACTCCTGGCAAAATTCCTGGGAAGCATTCAGAGCCCGGTTGGAAAGTTTGTCAGAACACTGGCTGCAATTGCAGACGCAAAGCAGGAGGGCGGAGACGCTCCGGCTGCAGAGGCTGCACCGGCAGAGTAGTCCGGCTGAATATCGAAAATCAGTTAAGCATTATAGAAGCGGCCGCATGAGCGGTATCGCGTAATCATTCAGAAAGGAAACGAAAATGGATAAGGATCAGATCATTGAAGCCATCAAGGGAATGTCCGTACTCGAGCTGAACGAGCTCGTAAAAGCATGCGAAGAAGAGTTTGGTGTATCCGCAGCTGCTCCGGTTGCTGTTGCAGCAGCAGGTGCTGAGGGTGGAGCTGACGAGCAGACAGAATTCACAGTAGTTCTGAAGGAGATCGGCGACCAGAAGATTAAGGTTATCAAGGCAGTTCGTGAGATCACAGGACTGGGCCTGAAGGACGCTAAGGCTCTGGTAGACGGAGCTCCGTCCAACGTCAAGGAAGGCGTTGAGAAGGCTGAGGCTGATGACATCAAGGCTAAGCTCGAGGAAGTCGGCGCTACAGTAGAGTTCAAGTAATCGCGGCTCTTTTGTAAAAACAGCGACGGCAGTAAAGCGATACGGAATACGTTAAATTCCCGTCCGGCTGGATTCTGCAGCTGCAGAATATAGCTAACCGGAAATTGAATAGGTTCTGTATCGGTATCATGTCTGAAATAAGGAACTGTATCGGATCACAGATCGGGTACAGTTCTTTTTTCTTGCTCGCTGGATTTTGTCCCTGTCTCTGCAGACAAAACACACCCGGCAAGGGGAAAAACGCCCGCGGGATCTGAAGCCTGCTGATTTCAGGACGTTTGATCCCCGCTTATCCGTCGCATGCAAAAATCTGTCCACATAAATTTTACAATATGTGGAAGAAATTCACGCCGGGCTATTGCAGTTTTGACGCTTCTATTGTATAATATTCCGTCTTTGACAGTTTAAAAGGAGTAAAAGTGCCATAACCGTTGGAAATACAACGGCTGTGGCACCTGCTTTTCTCGGTGAAATTGTAGTATTTTCTCTATGATCTCGTCTTTTTCAAAATCTTTTTCATCTGTTTATCGGAGATGAACTCTACATCAGTCTGGAAACCACATGCTTTGTGCAGAGCATCCGTTATCCGATTTCTGGTATAGCAGGGGATGTAGCCCATCCCTTCAATCCGTCGGAATTTCATT
The DNA here is from genome assembly GCA_051893535.1 of Eubacterium sp. Lineage (GTDB taxonomy): Bacteria > Bacillota > Clostridia > Peptostreptococcales > Anaerovoracaceae > Aminicella. The sequence goes on from JBJFHK010000117.1 coordinate 6,622, forward strand.
CTCTTCATGGAATCAGTGATCTCGCGGACTGTGAACTCGTTATCCAGCTTAATTTCAAGCGTCCGATATACAAGTAAGGAAAGGAAACAGGTCAGAAAATGCGCTTCAATCCGTTCATTTCTCTGAAGATAGACAGGACGTGAACGGAACTCCGATTTCATGATGCGGAAGGACTCTTCGATCTCCCATCTCCGTTTATTGATCCTGATGATACTGCCGATGTCATCCTCCAGAGTTGTACATATGGCATAGAAACCGTCATAGCGTTTTTCTTCTGCTATTTTCTCATCGTTCAGCGCCTGGGTTTTAAGTTCTGCCAGAACGCCGTCCATAGTCATCTGCTGCTCCTCAATGAATCTCCTTGGATCGTTCTGATTTCTGGCCTCTTTTTTCTTCCCCTGATCGATGATTTTCAGTGCTCTGTCGATCTGTCTGGAGCGGATCGATCGCTGATATTCCCTGTATTTCAAAGAGTAGGAGACGATCAGTCTCTGCTCGAGTCCGTTCTCATTGATCCACCTTTCCTTAAAGAAAATATCGCGGAAATGGTTTTCTTCGTCCAGTTCGTCCAGATTGTATTCCTTTGGGTCGTCCATACGTCTCCATCCGGAAGGATCAAGAGCCCACTCTTTCAGGTGCTTTTTCAGGCTTTTCAGAGATTGCGTCACGATGAAGGAGCGGCCGCTGATATTATTGAAATGGCGGTTTGTCCGGGAAGCGAGTCCGGCATCCGTGCATACGATGAACCGGGAAAGGTTGAAATCGGACAGAACCGTTTTCTCTAACGGGATCAGAGATGGCTGCTCGTTCTGATTTCCGGGAAAGACGGTGAGTGCAAGAGGCAGCCCGTTTCCATCCATGAAAAGCCCCATTTGGACAATCGGATTAGGACGGTGTTCCTTGCTTCTTCCATATTGACGCAGTCCGTCTGCCTCTTCTGTTTCGAAAAAGAAATTGGTGCAGTCGTAATAGAGAACGGATGTGTTGTGCATGCCCTGATTGTTGTTATACAGGGAGGCCTGGATGAAAGAGGACTCCTTTTGGAGAACATCCAGAGCACGGTAAACATCATGCAGCTCATATCCGGGAGTTTCCAACAGACTTCTGCAGTATTCCAGCGTGGAACGCTTGGAGCATGGATCCAGAATTCTGGCATAGAGCAGATCACGGACGATTTCACACAGGTCAAACTTGAAACGGTACTTTTTCTGTATTCTGCGGCAGGTCTTATCGATCCCAAGTTCGTAGAATGCTTTCTGAAGGAAGAGATATCCACCATTGAATGTTGTCATCTTGTCCGGCTCCAACTGCCTGCTTCCGGAAAGATCAATGGAGACATCAAGAGTTCCCTGTTTCTCTGCTTCCGTATATTTGCGTGCCTGCTCTTTGGCCCAGGCAATGACAGCGTCACGGTCGTTGTTGTGCTCCGGAAGCCGTTCCTGCATTGTACCGAGCTTTTTAAAGATCCGGGTTGTTGATTTTCCGTCCTCCTTGCGATAGGACTTGATGATGTACAGCTGTTCAGCATTCTTGGACTTGACGATATTGAGGCGCATAATATCTCTCCTGTGTACTGGAATTGCAACGTTCTCAAGTGGTTACACTTAAGACTATTATATCACACAATACCGAACAATACCACAATTATTTTTACGAAGTTTGACAAAAAAAGAAAGCCATTGCAAGGCTTCCAGCGATTTTTGCGTTTTGAAACTGTCAAACTCCCGCCCGTCCGGCTGGATTCTGCAGCTGCAGAATATAGCTAACCGGAAATTGAATAGGTTCTGTATCGGTATCATGTCTGAAATAAGGAACTGTATCGGATCACAGATCGGGTACAGTTCTTTTTTCTTGCTCGCTGGATTTTGTCCCTGTCTCTGCAGACAAAACACACCCGGCAAGGGGAAAAACGCCCGCGGGATCTGAAGCCTGCTGATTTCAGGACGTTTGATCCCCGCTTATCCGTCGCATGCAAAAATCTGTCCACATAAATTTTACAATATGTGGAAGAAATTCACGCCGGGCTATTGCAGTTTTGACGCTTCTATTGTATAATATTAGACTGCCATGCGAGTACTAAGAGATAGATTGTAAGGAGTGATAGTAATGCCAAAGCCAATTAAAGTTGGTAGAAAAACACGTATGTCATTCGGAAAAATCAAAGAAGTCTTGCCTATGCCGAACCTCGTGGACATTCAGACGAAGTCTTACGAATGGTTCCTCAAGGAAGGACTTCAGGAAGTTTTTGAAGACATTTCGCCGATCAGCGATTATGCCGGCAAACTCAGCCTGGACTTCATTGATTACTCTCTGAACGATCCTCCGAAATATGATCAGGAGGAGTGCAAGGAGAGAGACGTGACATATGCAGCTCCGCTGAAAGTCAAGGTCCGCCTCGTAAACAGGGAGACGGGCGAAGTCAAGGAACAGGAAGTGTTCATGGGTGATTTCCCTCTGATGACAGAGCGCGGAACATTCATTTACAACGGTGCTGAGCGTGTTATCGTTACCCAGCTCGTACGTTCGCCGGGACCATACTACAGTGTAGAGACGGACAAGTCCAACCAGAAGCTGTATTCGTCCCAGATCATCCCGAACAGAGGTGCCTGGATTGAGTATGATACCGACTCCAACGGAATCATTTACGTTCGTGTCGACCGTACCAGAAAGCAGCCGCTGACCATCCTGCTCCGCGCGCTTGGAATCGGCAGCAATGAGGAGATCCTCAGCATTTTCGGCGCAGACGAGCGTCTGATGAAGACGTTTGAGAAGGACACGACGACGGATACAGAGAGCGCCCTGAAGGAACTGTATAAAAAGCTCCGTCCGGGTGAGCCGCCGACAGTGGAGAGCGCAAGATCTCTTCTGAATTCACTCTTTTACGATTCAAAAAGATACGATCTTTCTCATGTAGGAAGATATAAATATAATAAGAAGCTTGGTATTCACGACAGACTGGAAAACGCGGTTGCCGCACAGGATGTAATCGATCCGAACACGGGAGAAATTCTGGTATCCAATGGAGAGACCATTTCCAGAGCGAAGGCCATGGAGATTGAGGATGCCGGCGTTGACTTTGTTATGGTTGTCGGAAGAACAGACGATACCATCCGTACCAAGGTCATCGGAAACCGTTTCGTTGATATCAACAAGTATCTCGAGGGCAGAGATATTGATCTGACGGATCTGAAGATGCAGGATAAGGTTTATTATCCGGTCCTGAAAGAAATCCTGAAAGAGGATCTGGATGACCAGGAGCTGAAGGCACGCATCCGCGAGAGAAAGGATGAGCTTTCTCCTAAGCACATCATTCTGGCAGATGTCATTGCTTCTGTCAGCTACATTCTGAACCTGAACTACGGAATCGGAAGCACGGACGATATCGACCACCTGGGCAACAGAAGACTGCGTACTGTAGGAGAGCTGCTTCAGAACCAGTTCCGTATCGGACTGGCAAGAATGGAGCGTGTTGTCAGAGAGAGAATGTCCATTCAGGACATCGATGTTACGACACCGCAGGCACTGATCAATATCCGTCCGGTAACGGCAGCGATCAAGGAATTTTTCGGAAGTTCCCAGCTGTCTCAGTTTATGGACCAGAACAACCCGCTGTCTGAGCTGACGCACAGAAGAAGACTGTCAGCCCTGGGACCTGGCGGACTGTCCAGAGAGCGTGCGGGACTGGAAGTACGAGACATTCACCATTCTCACTATGGCAGAATGTGCCCGATCGAGACCCCAGAAGGCCCGAACATCGGTCTGATTGGTTCTCTGACCATTTACGGAGTAGTAAACAAGTACGGATTCATTGAAACTCCGTACCGTATTGTAGATAAAGAGCACGGCAGAGTAACGGATGAAGTCCGCTATGTCACTGCCGATGAGGAAGAGCGTCTGATCATCGCCAACGCCAATGAGCCGCTGGACGATGACGGATATTTCATTAACGACGAAGTTGCCGGACGTGGTGTCGGCGGAGAAATTTCCCTGTTCAAGAAGACATCCGTTGATATGATGGATGTATCTCCGAAGCAGGTTGTATCCGTTGCTTCCGCGATGATTCCTTTCCTGGAAAACGACGACGCGAACCGTGCGCTGATGGGATCCAACATGCAGCGTCAGGCGGTTCCTCTGATGGTTACGGAAGCACCGTACATCGGAACAGGAATGGAGTATAAGGCAGCGAGAGATTCCGGTGCCGTTATTCTGGCAAAGCATTCCGGAACCGTTGAATTCGTTGATGCGGATAACATTGTTATCGCAAGAGACGATGCCAAGGGTCAGGATGAGTACACACTGCTGAAGTTCAAGCGTTCCAACCAGGGAGCCTGCATCAACCAGCGCCCGATCGTCAGCCACGGCGAGCATATTGAAGAAGGAGAAGTCATTGCAGACGGTCCTTCCACCAATATGGGAGAGATTTCCCTCGGAAAGAACCTGCTGGTCGGATTCATGACCTGGGAAGGATACAACTACGAGGACGCCGTTATCCTGAACGAGAAGCTGATCATGAATGATGTCCTGACATCCATTCATATCGTAGAATACGAGTCCGAAGCCAGAGACACCAAGCTCGGACCGGAAGAAATCACCAGAGATATTCCGAACGTCGGTGATGACGCTCTGAAGGATCTGGATGAGGAAGGAATCATCCGTGTCGGCGCAGAAGTCGATTCTACGGATATTCTGGTAGGAAAAGTTACACCAAAGGGAGAAAATGATCTGAGCGCTGAGGAGCGTCTGCTCCGCGCCATCTTTGGTGAAAAGGCAAGAGAAGTCAGAGACACTTCCCTGCGTGTTCCTCATGGTGAGCATGGAATCGTCGTACAGGTCCGCGTCTTCACAAGAGCGAACGGCGATGAGCTGCCGCCTGGAGTAACCAAGCTGGTTCGTGTATATATCGCGTCCAAGAGAAAGATTCAGGTCGGAGACAAGATGTCCGGACGTCACGGAAACAAGGGTGTTGTTTCCAGAATTCTGCCGGAAGAGGATATGCCGTTCCTGGAAGACGGTACTCCGCTGCAGATCATGCTGAATCCTCTGGGTGTACCGTCCCGAATGAACGTAGGACAGGTCCTGGAAGTTCATCTGGGACTTGCCGCAAAGAAGCAGGGCTGGTACGTTGCAACTCCGGTATTCGACGGAGCCAAGGAGAGCGATATCAGAGAGCTGCTCGTAAAGAGCGGATATCCGGAGAACGGAAAACTGCGTCTGCGTGACGGAAGAACCGGTGAGTACTTTGCAAATCCGGTAACCGTCGGATACATGTACATGCTGAAACTGCATCACATGGTTGATGATAAGATCCATGCGAGAAGTACGGGTCCGTACTCCCTGGTAACGCAGCAGCCGCTGGGCGGAAAAGCACAGTTCGGCGGCCAGCGTTTCGGAGAGATGGAGGTATGGGCACTGGAAGCTTACGGTGCCGCTTATACCCTGCAGGAAATCCTGACGGTTAAATCCGATGATATCGTTGGACGTGTCAAGACATATGAAGCAATCGTCAAGGGAGAGAACATCCCTGAACCGGGTATTCCGGAGTCCTTCAAGGTTCTGATCAAGGAACTGCAGAGTCTGGCCCTGGATGTCCGTGTACTGGACGATAATGGCGAGGAAATCGAACTGAAGGAACAGATCGATGACGATACTCCGAACGGATACGAGAGTGTCATCCGTATGAACTCCAGAGAGAGTGAGGACGGACTGATGAAGAGCGGATTCAGTGAGGAGAAAACGGACGCCGGACACACGGCGGACACAGAGGCTCATGCTGATGCAGAACCGTCAGATGACGAGCAGTAGGAAAGGAGAGTACATCTGTGGCTGAAAATAGCGGATACATTGAATCGAATAATTTTGACTCCCTTCAGATCAGACTGGCATCCACGGACAAGATCCTGGAGTGGTCTCACGGAGAAGTAACAAAGCCGGAAACAATCAATTACAGAACTCTCAAACCGGAAAAGGACGGCCTTTTCTGCGAAAGAATTTTTGGACCGATTAAAGACTGGGAGTGCCACTGCGGAAAGTACAAGCGCATCAGATACAAGGGAATTGTCTGCGACCGCTGCGGTGTAGAAGTTACCAAGGCAAAGGTAAGAAGAGAGAGAATGGGACACATCAAACTGGCTGCGCCAGTGTCCCATATCTGGTACTTCAAGGGCATTCCGTCCAGAATGGGTCTGATCCTGGATATTACCCCGAGAAACCTGGAGCGTGTGCTGTACTTTGCAGCATACGTTGTCCTGGATCCGGGCGATGAGAGCCAGACCGGACTCGTTGAAAAACAGATCATTTCCGAACAGCAGTACCGCGATCTGAAGGACGCGGGCATGCAGTTCCGCGCAGGCATGGGTGCAGAAGCCATCCGTGAACTGCTGGCAAAGATCGATCTGGAAGATCTGTCTAAGAAGCTGCGTGCTGAACTGAGCACGGCATCCGGACAGAAAAAAGTCAAGATCATCAGAAGACTGGAAGTTGTAGAGGCACTGCGCCTTTCCGGAAACCGCCCGGAGTGGATGGTTCTGGAAGTAGTTCCGGTTATTCCGCCTGATCTGCGCCCGATGGTACAGCTCGACGGAGGACGTT